>NZ_JBOHGC010000660.1:0-24545 GCF_050699995.1 Actinokineospora sp.
CCCCAGTTCCCGACAATGAGTTCTCATTTGAAGGGAGAACTCGCTGTCGGGAACTGGGGACTCGCGGGTTAATTGTAGGCGACCTGGAATTCCTTGATGCCGTTGAGCCAGCCCGACCGCAGCCTGCGCGGCTCCCCGACCTTGCGGATGTCGGGCATGTGGTCGGCGATCGCGTTGAACATCAGGTCGATCTCCATGCGGGCGAGGTTCGCGCCGACGCAGAAGTGGGCGCCGGTGCCGCCGAAACCCAGGTGCGGGTTGGGATCGCGGGTGATGTCGAACTTCTCCGGCGAGTCGAACACGTCGGAGTCGTAGTTGGCCGAGCTGTAGAACAGGCCGACCCGCTGCCCCTTCTTGATCTCCACGCCGCCCAGTTCGGTGTCCTGCGTCGCCGTGCGCTGGAACGACACCACCGGCGTGGACCAGCGGACGATCTCGTCGGCGGTGGTCGAGGGGCGCTCGGCCTTGTACAACTCCCACTGCTCCGGGTTCTCCAGGAACGCGTGCATGCCGTGGGTGATGGCGTTGCGGGTGGTCTCGTTGCCCGCGACCGCGAGCAGCAGGACGAAGAAGCCGAACTCGTCGGAGCCCAGGTTGCCGCCGTCGACGTTGGCGTTGACCAGTTTGGTGACGATGTCGTCGGCCGGGCAGCGCTTGCGTTCCTCCGCCAGGTTCCAGGAGTAGCCGAGCAGCTCCATCGACGCGGCCTCCGGCTCCACGGAGTACTCGGGGTCGTCGTAGGCGATCATCTGGTTGGACCAGTCGAACACCTTGTGCCGGTCGTCCTGCGGGATGCCCAGCAGCTCCGCGATCGCCTGCAGGGGCAGCTCGCACGCGACGTCGGTGACGAAGTCGCCGGTCCCGGTCTCCTTGGCGGCGTGCACGATCCGCGCGGCCCGGCAGGCGAGGGCGTCCTTGAGGCTGTTGACGGCCTTCGGCGTGAACCCGCGGGACACGATCCCCCGCAGCTTGGTGTGGTGCGGCGGGTCGATGTTGATCAGGATGTTGCGCTGCAGGTCGATCTTCTCGCGCTCCATGTCCGGGCCGAACCGGATGATCGCGGTGTTCTCCCAAGTGGAGTACAGCTCGCTGTTGCGCGAGACCTCCTTGACGTCGGCGTGCCTGCTGACCACCCAGTAGCCGTCGTCGCCGAACCCGGCCGTGTTGTGCGGCTGCGCGTTCCACCACACCCCCGCGGTACGCCTCAGCTCTGCGAACTCCTCGACCGGCACGCGCTGGGCGTAGAGGTCGGGGTCGGTGAAGTCGAAGCCATCGGGGATCTCAGCCACGGCTACCTCCATGCTGGAACAGGTTCTATATTCGATTTGAGCATACGGTGTTAACTTTTGGAACCCCAGCAGCAAGATCGATCTCTGGCCAACCTTGCCTGGTTCGATAACGTGTTCTAGTTTGATGGGCGGAAGCCGAGTGGATGGAGTGCGGTCGTGGGCAATCCCGTCATCGTCGAGGCCGTGCGGACCCCCATCGGCAAGCGCAACGGCGCCTTGGCCCACCTGCACGCCGCCGAAATCCTCGGCGCCGCCCAGCGTGGCCTGGTCGAGCGGGCGGGCCTGGATTCGGCGCTCGTCGAGCAGGTCATCGGCGGCTGCGTGACCCAGGCGGGCGAGCAGTCGAACAACGTCACCCGAACGGCCTGGCTGCACGCGGGCCTGCCGCACACCACGGGCTGCATGACGGTCGACTGCCAGTGCGGCTCCGCGCAGCAGTCCACGCACCTGGTGGCGGGACTCATCGCCATCGGGGCAATCGACACCGGCATCGCCTGCGGCATCGAGGCGATGAGCCGAGTGCCCCTGCGCGCGAACGTGGGCGACGCCTCCCCACGCCCGGACTCGTGGTCGATCGACCTGCCCAACCAGTACGTCGCCGCCGACCGGATCGCCGCCAACCGGGGCATCACCCGGTCCGAGGTGGACACTTTCGGTTTCCGCTCGCAGGCGCTGGCGAAACGCGCCTGGGACGAGAGCCGCTACGACCGCGAGATCATCGCGGTCGGCGACGTCACCCGGGACGGCGGTCTGCGGGACACCACGATCGAAGGTCTGTCCGGGCTCAAGCCCGTGCTGGAGGGCGGACTGCACACCGCTGGGACGTCATCGCAGATTTCGGACGGAGCCTCCGCGGTCCTGGTGATGGACCTTGACCGGGCTCGGTCGCTGGGTTTGCGTCCGCGGGCGCGGATCGTCGCACAGTGCCTGGTGGGGGCGGAGCCGTACTACCACCTCGACGGGCCGGTGCAGGCGACCGAGCGGGTACTGCAGCGATGCGGGATGAAGATGGGCGACCTGGACTTGTTCGAGGTCAACGAGGCCTTCGCGTCGGTCGTGCTGTCGTGGGCACGGGTGCACAACCCGGACATGGACAAGGTCAACGTCAACGGCGGCGCCATCGCGCTGGGCCACCCGGTCGGCAGCACCGGCACCCGACTGATCACCACAGTCCTGCACGAGCTCGAACGGCGCGACGGTTCGACAGCCCTGATCTCGATGTGCGCGGGCGGCGCCCTGGCCACCGGCACCATCATCGAACGCCTTTAGGCTCCGTAGACAGGAGCGGCGGGCACCGCCTTGTCGAGCAGGTCGGCCACCACCGGGCCCAGTTCGGCCGGATTCCAGCGAGCGCCCTTGTCCACCGAAGGACCGTGCCGCCAGCCATCGGCGAGGGACACCTTGCCGCCCTCCACCTCGAAGACCCGCCCGGTCACACCGGCGGATTCCGCGCTCCCCAACCACACCACCAGCGGCGAGACGTTCTCCGGCGCCATGGCGTCGAACCCGGAGTCAGGCGCGACCATCGTGTCGGCGAACGCCACCTCGGTCATCCGGGTGCGCGCCGCGGGCGCGATCGCGTTGACCGTGACCCCGTATCGGCCGAACTCCGCCGCCGCCACCAGCGTCAGCCCCGCGATGCCCGCCTTGGCCGCCGAGTAGTTCCCCTGCCCGACGCTGCCCAGCAAACCCGCGCCAGAACTCGTGTTGATGATCCGCGCGTCCACCGGCGAGCCTGCTTTGCTCTGGCCACGCCAGTATTCGGCAGCATGCCGCATCGGGGCGAAGTGCCCCTTGAGGTGCACGCGAATCACCGCGTCCCACTCGGCTTCGCTGAGGTTGACCAGCATGCGGTCGCGCAGGAATCCCGCGTTGTTGACCAGGACATCCAGCCTGCCGAAGGCGTTCACGGCGGTGTTGATCAGGTCGCCCGCGCCTGCCCAGTCGGCGATGTCGGACGTGTCGGCGACCGCCTGCCCACCTGAAGCCTCGATCTCGGCGACCACCTCGGCCGCAGGTCCCGCCGAGGTGGATGACCCGTCGAGCGCCGCGCCGAGGTCGTTGACGACCACCTTCGCTCCCTCGGCGGCGAAAGCCAGGGCGTGGGCGCGGCCGATCCCCCGCCCAGCGCCGGTGACGACGACGACCCGGTCCTGACACAGCCCCATCAGTTCTCCCTGGTATCGCTCGCGGACAGGAACGCGGGGACTTCGCCCCCGCCATGCACCAGAAGCGTCGCCCCGGTGACGTAGGACGCCATCGGCGAGGCCAGGAACACCGCGCACGCGCCGATCTCGTCGGGCTCGGCGAGTCGTCCTATCGGGACGGTCGCGCCGACCGCGGCCACCCCCGCGTCGTCGCCGTAGTGCAGTTCGGCCAGCTCGGTGCGGACCATGCCGACCGCCAGCGCGTTGACTCGCACGTGTGGCGCCCACTCGATCGCCAGGCTGGCGGTCAGGTTGTTCAGGCCCGCCTTGGCCGCGCCATACGCGGCCGTGCCGGGCGAGGGGCGGGTGCCGCTGATACTGCTCACCATCACCACCGATCCCGAGCGCTCGGCCAGCAGCGGATACGCGCGCTGGGCGACGATCAGCGGGGCGAGCAGGTTCAGTTCGACGACCTTCGAGTGGAAGCGCGGGGAGACCTCGGCGGCCTTGGCGAACGGCGCGCCGCCCGCGTTGTTGACCACCGTGTCGAGCCTGCCGTAGCGCCCGCGGACGGTCTCGATGAGCGCGTCGACCTGCTCGGCGTCGCGTACGTCGCACTGGACGAACTCGCCGAGCGGGACGTCCGGGGGTGTTCTTCCGCAGGTCACGACGGTCGCGCCTGCTTTGTGGAACGACCGGGTGATGCCCGCGCCGACGCCGCGCTCGCCGCCGGTCACCAGCACCACCGAGTCCGGCAGGGACAAGCTCACCAGTGCCTCCTAGCCGTCGTCGGGATGCGCTGCTAACGTACCAAGCAATCGCTAGGTTTGGAAGGAGGCGGGCCCGCCATGGGCATCACGACCAGCCGCGTGGACACGGGTGTCGCGGTTGTCACCGTCGACTTCCCGCCGGTCAACGCGATCCCCGTGCGGGGGTGGTTCGACCTGGCAGACGCGGTGACCGCGGCGGGCCGCGACGAGTCGACGCATGTGGTGGTGCTCCGGGCGGAGGGGCGCGGGTTCAACGCGGGCGTGGACATCAAGGAAATCCAACGCGCGAGCGGGTATGACGCGCTGGTCGGCGCGAACCGTGGCTGCTACGCGGCTTTCGCCGCGGTGTATGACTGCGCGGTGCCCGTGATCGTGGCGGTGCACGGGTTCTGCCTCGGTGGTGGGATCGGTCTCGTCGGCAACGCCGACGTCGTCATCGCCAGCGAGGACGCGACGTTCGGACTGCCCGAAGTGGACCGTGGGGCGTTGGGCGCGGCAACACATCTGGCGCGGCTCGTCCCCCAGCATCTGATGCGCACGCTGTATTTCACCGGGCGGTCGGTCGACGCCGCGACGTTGCTCCACTATGGATCCGTGTATGAGGTAGTCCCTCGCGCGTCGCTTGATTCGGCCGCTTTGGCGCTGGCGAAGGAGATCGCGGCGAAGGACACGCGGGTGATCCGGCGGGCCAAGGAAGCGATCAACGGCATCGACCCGCAGCCGGTGCACCGCAGCTACCGCTTCGAGCAGGGATTCACCTATGAGCTCAACCTGATCGGCGCGTCCGACCACGCCCGCCAGTCCTTTCTGGACGGCACGAGCTAGAGAGGATCACGGTGCGCGACAAGCGGATGACGGCCGACGAGGTGGTGGCCTGCCTGTCCGACGGGATGACGGTCGGAATCGGCGGCTGGGGCTCGCGGCGCAAGCCGATGGCCTTGGTGCGGGCCATCCTGCGGTCGAAGTTGAAGGACCTGACAGTGGTGTCGTACGGCGGGCCGGACGTCGGCCTGCTGTGCGCGTCGGGGCAGGTGCGCAAGGTGGTGTTCGGGTTCGTCTCACTGGACACGGTCGCCTACGACCCGTGGTTCAAGCAGGCCAGGGAGAACGCGCGGATCGAGGTGCGCGAGCTGGATGAGGGAATGCTCCAGTGTGGACTGCGTGCTGCCGCGCACCGGTTGCCGTTCCTGCCGATCCGCGCGGGCCTCGGCTCGGATGTCCTGCGGCTCGACCCGACGCTGCGCACGATCCGGTCACCGTATGACGACGACGAGGAACTGGTCGCGATGCCCGCGCTGCGGCTCGACGCGGCGTTGGTCCACCTCAACCGCGCCGACCGCCACGGCAACGCGCAGTACCTCGGGCCGGACCCCTACTTCGACGACCTGTTCTGCCTGGCCGCCGAACGCCGCTACGTCTCGTGTGAGCGGATAGTCGACACCGCCGAGCTGACGGCCACGGCGCCCGTGCAGACGTTGCTGCTCAACCGAATGATGGTCGACGGTGTCGTGGAAACACCACGCGGCGCCCATTTCACCAGCTGCGCCCCCGACTACGGCCGCGACGAAGCCTTCCAGCGCGCGTACGCCGCCGCGGCCGCCGACCCGGCGCTGTGGTCCGAGTTCACCAACCGCTACCTGTCCGGCGACGAAGCCGCCTACCAGTCCGCCACGCTCGCGGAGGTGCCCGCGTGACCCCGACCAGAGCCGACATCTGCGCCGTCGCCTGCGCCGAACTGTTTCGCGGGGACGGCGAGATCCTGGCCAGCCCCATGGGAACCATGCCCACCCTGGGCGCTCGACTGGCCCGGCTGACCTTCGCCAGGGACCTCCTGATCTCCGACGGCGAAGCCATGCTGTTCGAGGACACCCCCGCCCTCGGCGCGTCGGGCCAGGTCGAGGGCTGGCTGCCGTACCGAGCGGTGTTCGACGTCCTGGCCTGGGGCCGCAGACACGTCGTCATGGGCGCCAACCAGATCGACCGCTTCGGCAACCAGAACATCTCCTGCATCGGCGACCACACCCAACCCACCCGCCAACTCCTCGGCGTACGCGGCGCCCCAGGAAACACCGCCAACCACCGAACCAGCTACTGGGTCCCGAAACACAGCCCCCGCGTCTTCGTCGAGCGGGTCGACATGGTCTCGGGAGTCGGTTATGACCGGGCCGAGGGCAACCGCTTCCATGACATCCACCGGGTGGTGACCGACCTGGCCGTCCTCGACTTCGACACCCCAAACCACACCATGCGACTCGTGTCGGTACATCCGGGAGTGACAGTCGCCGAGGTGGAGGCCGCGACGGGGTTCACTTTGTCCGTCGAGGACGCAGTCGAGACCCGAATGCCGACGGCCGAGGAACTGACGCTCCTGCGAACCCTCGACCCCAACCACTTGAGGGACCGCGAAGTCCGCTCCCCCAAGCCCAAGCCAACAGACCAAAACCTCGCCCGAAGTTCTTGATTCGCGACCGAAAGCCCAAAATCGCAGCCCCCACCCGTCCCGGGGGGACGTCCCTTGTCCAGTGTATCGGGGGTCATGGGTCGGTGGGGTGTTGTTGATCTTCCTGTGGATAGCCGGAGGTAGCTGTGGATAAGTCGATGGAGACGGCGTTCACGAGGTTGGTTGGGGTTCGGTATCCGGTGGTGCAGACCGGGATGGGGTGGGTGGCGGGGCCCCGGCTCGTCGGCGCGGTGGCGCAGGCCGGTGGGCTTGGGATTCTTGCCTCGGCGACCATGAGCTACGACGAGTTGGCCAAGGCGATCGCGGAGACCAAGGGGCGCACGGACAAGCCGTTCGGGGTGAACCTGCGGGCCGACGCGGTGGACGCGCCCGAGCGGGTGGATCTGTTGATTCGTGAGGGTGTCAAGGTCGCGTCGTTCGCGTTGGCGCCCAAGAAGGAGTTCATCGGGAAGCTCAAAGACCACGGTGTCGTTGTGATTCCGTCCGTCGGTGCCGCGCGGCATGCCGAGAAGGTGGCTGGGTGGGGGGCGGACGCGGTCATCGTGCAGGGTGGTGAAGGCGGTGGGCATACCGGGTCGGTGGCCACGACGCTCCTGCTTCCCTCCGTTGTGGACAGTGTGGACATTCCGGTGGTCGCGGCGGGCGGGTTCTTCGACGGGCGTGGGCTGATGGCGGCGTTGTCCTATGGGGCGGCGGGAATCGCCATGGGAACCCGCTTTCTGCTCACCAAGGAGAGCACCGTGCCCGACGAGGTGAAGCGCGCCTACCTGCAGCGCGGGCTCGACGGGACGGTCGTAAGCATCCGCGTCGACGGGATGCCGCACCGCGTGCTGCGCACGGAGTTGGTGGACAAGCTCGAGAAGTCCGGCCGACTCCGGGGCCTGGCCACCGCCGCCCGCAACGCCTTCCGGTTCCGTGCGATGACGAAGCTGACCTGGTCGGCGATGGTCCGCGAAGGCCTGGCCATGCGCCACGGCAAGGAGTTGAGCTGGTCGCAGGTGATCATGGCCGCGAACACGCCGATGCTGCTCCGCTCCGGCCTGGTCGAGGGCAACACCGACGCGGGCGTGCTCGCCAGCGGGCAGGTCGTCGGCCTGCTCGACGATCTCCCGACCTGCGCGGACCTGATCGACGCGATCATGGCCCAAGCCCATGAGACCGCCGAGCGACTGGCCGAACTCACCTCTTAGCCTCGATCCGTGGAGCGAGTGGGTGTTCGTTCGGCGTGGTGACGTAGGAAGTGCCTTCTGGGTCGGGAGAATCTGGAGTGTCTAGGTCCCGATTCAACCGATCCAAGAAGGCACTGACGGTGAAGCTACCTGATGGTTGGTCGCGGGCGCGGTTCATCTTCGATGATGAGAACCTCGTGTCGTGCGCGGGACTGGTGCCGGTGATGGCGCTGGCCGAGCAAGCGGGCTTGTCCGAGTTGGTCTCGACGAAGGTCGCGATCACCCCGACGCGGGTGAAGTCGGCCGGGGTGAACCCGGCGGGCAAGGTCACCTCGATCGTGGCGGGGATGGCCGCGGGGGCGGACAGCGTCGAGGACCTGCAGGTGATCCGTTCCGGTGGGATGCCACGGTTGTTCGGCGAGGTGTACGCGCCGGCCACGTTGGGCCAGTTCCTGCGGGAGTTCACCCACGGCCACAGCCTGCAGTTGGCGTCGGTGGCGCGGGCACACCTGGTCAACCTCGTGGCGGCGACCGGGTTGTTGCCCGGGATCGAGCACCAGGCGTATGTGGACATCGACTCGCTGCTGCGCCCGGTCTACGGGCCCGCGAAGCAGGGCGCGAGTTTCGGGCACACCAAGATCGCCGGTAAACAGGTGTTGCGCCGGGGTCTGTCGCCGTTGGCCACCACCATCAGCACGCGTGAGGGGGCGCCGGTGGTGGCCGGGATCCGGCTGCGCGCGGGGAAAGCCGGCTCCGGCAAAGGCGCGGCCACGATGGTGGCCGAGGCGATCGGCACCGCCCGCGCCGCCGGAGCCTGCGGTGAGATCCTGGTGCGCGGGGACTCGGCCTACGGCAACAGCGCCGTGGCCGCCGCCTGCGTGCAAGCCGGGGCGCGGTTCTCGCTGGTGCTGCTGAAGAACCGGCCCGTGCAACGGGCCATCGCCTCGATCGACGAGGCCGCATGGACCCCGGTGAACTATCCGGGCGCCGTCCTCGACCCCGACACCGGCCAGCTGATCTCCGACGCCGAGGTCGCCGAGGTGGAGTTCACCGCGTTCGCCTCGACCAAGCGCCCAGCCACCGCCCGGTTGATCGTGCGCCGCGTCCGCGATCGGGCCAAGACCGACGAGCTGTTCCCGGTCTGGCGCCATCATCCGTTCTTCACCAACAGCACCGAGCCGACCGCGGCCGCCGACATCACCCACCGCCGCCACGCCATCATCGAGACCGTGTTCGCCGACCTGATCGACGGCCCGTTGGCGCACCTGCCCTGCGGCCGATTCGCCGCGAACAGCGCGTGGGCGATCTGCGCCGCGATGACCCACAACCTGCTGCGCGCCGCCGGTTCTCTCACCAGCGACCGGCACGCGCTCGCCCGCGGCGCGACGCTACGGCGTCAACTCGTCACCGTGCCCGCCCGGCTGGCCCGACCGCAACGCCGCCGAGTGCTCCACCTGCCCGCGCACTGGCCCTGGACCGATGCCTGGACCCGGCTGTGGAACGCCATCTTCGCCACCAGCCCACCAGCCGCCGCAGCCTGACCACGACCCCCGCCCGCTACGGGCACAACCGGAGACCACAGCGGACAAGCTGGACCAGGCCAGCAGGTCAGTCCTGCCCCGACATCACGACAAGATCAACAACCACAGCGAAGATCAACGCCCGGCCGCTCCACGGATCCAGGCTTAGGCAATGACGAGTTCCTTCTCCATCGCCGCCAGGCTCGTCTCCAGGTGCGCGAGCAGCCGCTGCAGGTGTGGAACGGTGCGGCGGCACCCGGTCAGGCCGAACTCCAGGCTGCCATCGTAGCTGGTCACCGTGATGTTGAGCGCCTGCCCCTCATACGGGATCGACACCGGGTACACGCCCTCCATCCGCGCGCCGTTCCAGTACAGCGGGCGCTTCGGGCCAGGCACGTTCGAGATCAGCAGGTTGAACGCAGGCGGCGTCAGCTTCTGCGCGCCCGGCACCAGGGCCACCGCGAGCGGGGCGAACGGGATGGCGCTGAGCGCGGTGATCTGGAGCTGGCTCATGCCGCTGTAGAACTGCTTGCCGCGCCGCATGGAGTCCGAGATGGCGGTGAGGCGCTCCACCGGGTCCTCGACGTCGGTGGCCAGGGTGCACAGGATGAGGCCGACGGCGTTGCCGCCCGCGTCGCCGTCGCTGTCCGAGCGCAGGGAGATGGGGACGGCAGCGACCAGCGGTTTGTCCGGCAGCGCGCCGAGTTCGATCATGTACTCGCGCAGCGCGCCCGCGCACATGGCCAGCATGACGTCGTTGACGGTGGCGCCCGCGGCGACGCCGACGGCCCGGATGCGGTCCATCGGCCAGCCCTGGGCGGCGAACCGGCGGGCACCGGTGATCGGGACGTTGAACATCGACTTCGGGGCCTCGAAAGGCAGCGTCGCCGACTGCTCCTGAAACACCTGATTGGCGTAGCGCACGACGGCCGGGGCGAGGCTGATCACGTCGCGGACCGCGCCGAAGGCGTTGGCGATGCCACCTAGCGGCGAGCCCTCGCCGCCGCGCGGCGCCGCGGCCGCGTCGGTGCGCATCCGCGGGGACCACGGGGGACGCATGTCGCGCTCGTCCGGGTCCTCCGACAGCGACTTCTGCAGCAGCCGCAGCGCGGACACACCGTCGACCAGCGCGTGGTGGACCTTGGTGTACACGGCGAACCGGTTCTCCGACAGGCCGTCGATCAGGTGCGCCTCCCACAGCGGCCGGTGCCGGTCGAGCAGCGAGCCGTGCAGCCGCGACACCAGCTCCAGCAGCTGGCGGACCTGGCCCGGCGCGGGCAGCGCGGACAGCCGGACGTGGTACTCAAGATCGATGTCGTCGTCGTTGGCCCACGCGAGTGGACCGACCGTCCCCAGGCCACGTGGCCGACGCCGGAACAGCGACCCGATGTCGACTTCGGACAGCAGCTCGCGGTGCAGGTTCCCCACGAAGTCCGGCCCGGCGCCCTCCGGACGCTGGAACAGCTGCAGCCCGCCGACGTGCAGGGGATGCTCCCGCGACTCGCCGAGCAGGAACATCGAATCCGTCACGGGCATCATCGCCATCGCGTTCCTCCTGGTTCGGGTGGTCCCGAAGGGTCAACGCTGCCACTCGGACGTGGTTACCGCAATCAACCGAGACGTTCGACAATGGTGACGTTGGCCTGACCGCCACCTTCGCACATCGTCTGCAGGCCGAACCGCCCGCCAGTGCGCTCCAACTCGTGCAGCAGCGTGGTGAAGAGCTTGGTTCCGGTTGCGCCGATCGGGTGTCCCAACGCGATCCCGCCGCCATTGACGTTGACCTTCGCCGGGTCCGCCCCGGTCTCGCGCATCCACGCGAGCGGCACGCTGGCGAAAGCCTCGTTCACCTCGAACAAGTCGATATCCGAAATGGACATTCCGGCCTTGTCCAAGGCGAAGCGCGTGGCCCTGATCGGCGCGGTGAGCATGTAGACCGGGTCGTCGCCGCGCGCGGACAAATGGTGGATACGCGCGCGCGGGGCAAGGCCATGCTCTTTGACCGCGCGCTCGGACGCCACGAGGACCGCGCCGGCCGCATCGGAGATCTGGCTGGCCATGGCCGCGGTCGAGATCCCGCCCTCACGCAGCGGCTTGAGTCCCGCCATCTTCTCCAGCGACGTGTCCCGGCGGGGGCCCTCGTCGACGAGGGTCTCTCCGATCGGGACGAGCTCGCGGTCGAACCGGCCCTCGTCGATCGCGGCGACCGCGCGCTGGTGGCTCGACAGGGCGAACCGCTCCATCTCCTCGCGCCCGATCCCCCAGCGCTCGGCGATCATGTCCGCCGAGCGGAACTGGTCGACCTCCTCGGCGCCATAGCGCGCGGCCCAGCCGGTCGACCCGGACATCGGGGTCGGGAAGCCGAACTGCTGCCCGACGGTCATCGCCGAGCCGATCGGGATCTGACTCATCGACTGCACGCCGCCCGCGACGACCAGGTCGGCGGTGCCGCTGAGCACGGCCTGCGCGGCGAAGTGCAGCGCCTGCTGGCTCGACCCGCACTGCCGGTCGACGGTCACCCCGGGCACCTCGTCGCTGAACCCCGCGGCCAGCCAGGACAGCCGCGCGACGTCCCCGGCCTGCGGCCCGATGGTGTCGACACAGCCGAAGACCACGTCGTCGACGGCCGCCGGGTCCACGTCCGTGCGACCCATGAGCGCGCGCAGCACGTGCGCGCCGAGGTCGAGCGGGTGCACGCCGCTGAGCGCTCCACCGCGCCTGCCGCTGGGGGTGCGCAGGGCGTCGACGATGTAGGCCTCGGCCACGGTCTCTCCTTAGCTCTTGGTGGCGATCCCATCGAGGAGGATGCCGAGGTACTGCCTGGCGATGTCGTCGTGGCCGAGCGGGCCGCCGGGGCTGTACCAGCGGACGGCGACCCAGACGGTGTCGCGCAGGAAGCGGTAGGCGACCTCGACGTCGAGGTCGGGGCGGAACGCGCCGCGGGCGATGCCGTCGGTGAGGATGGTCGACCACATCTTGCGGAACTGGACGTTGCGTTCCTCGATGTAGCCGAACCGCTCGAACCCGGCCAGGTACCCGGCTTCGTTCTGATAGATCGCCACCTCGGCGTGCCGCTCGTCGATCACGGCGAAGGAGGCGGCGACGATGGCTTCCAGGGTCTCACGGGGGCCGAGGCCGCGGGCGAGGATCTCGTCGTAGCGGCCGAAGAGCGCGTCGAGGAAGCCGGTGAGGATCTCGTCCACCATCGACTCTTTGGAGTCGAAGTGGTGGTAGAGGCTGCCGGACAGGATGCCCGCGCGGTCGGCGATGTCGCGGACCGTGGTGGCCCGGAACCCGCGCTCGGCGAACATGTCGGCGGCGAGCGCGAGCAGTTCGGCGCGTCTGCCGGTGCCCTCGGACGGCTTCCGTTCTCGCATGTCTGGGGTGTTCCTTCGCTCAGGGGTGCTGGCTGCTGACCGAGATGACCTCGCCGGTGAGGTAGGAGGCGTAGTCGCCTGCCAGGAACACCATGACATTGGCGACTTCCCACGGCTCGGCGGCCCTGCCGAACGCCTCCCTGCCCGCGAGTTCGGTGAGCAGTTCGTCGCTGGTCACCTTGGCGAGGAACGGATGCATGGCCAGGCTGGGCGCGACGGCGTTCACCCGGATGCCGTGTTCGGCGACGTCGACGGCGGTGCACCTGGTCAGCGCCATCACCCCGGCCTTGGCCGCGGCGTAGTGCGCTTGGCCTTGCTGCGCGCGCCAGCCGATGACGGAGGCGTTGTTGACGATCGACCCGCCGCCACCCTGGGCGATGAACTGCCGCACCGCCGCCCGGGTGCAGCGGAACGTGCCGTTGAGCGTGACGTCGAGGACGCGGGACCACTCGTCGTCCGCCATGTCCACAATGGACTTGGTGCCGCCGAGACCGGCGTTGTTGACCAGGACGTCGATGCGCCCGAAGTGGTCGGCGGCCCCGTCGATCAGGGCCTGCACGTGGGTTTCGTCGGTCACATCGCAGACCAGGGAGTGCACGTTGCCGGGGTGGTCGGCGGCGAGTTTGGCGGCGGTCTCGGCGAGCCGGCGCTCGTGCCAGTCGCTGACGACGACCTTGGCGCCCTCCTCCAGCGCGCGGCGGGCGACCGCGGAGCCGATGCCGGTGCCCGCGGCGGCGGTCACGACGACGATCTTGCCGTCGAGCAGGGCGTGCCCGGCCGGGTAGGACGGAACGTTCATGGGCGCGCCTCTCGCGGCAGGCCGAGCACGCGCTCGGCGATGATGTTGCGCTGGATCTCGTCGGAGCCGCCGTAGATCGTGTCGGCCCGGCTGAACAGGAACAGCCGCTGCCACTCGTCGAGGCCGTCCGGGGTGAGCATCGACGCCGCGCCGACGACGTCCATGGCGAGTTCGCCGAGGCCGCGGTGCCACCGGGACCAGACGAGCTTCGCGACGGAGGCGTCGGTGCCGCGCACGGCGTAGGCGTGCATGACCTCCAGGCCGACGCGGGCGCGGGCGAGCCGTTCGGCGATCGCCGGATCGTCGGCGGCGCCATTGCGAAGAGCCAGGTTGGCGAGTGCGTCGAGTTCGCGACGGAAGCCGACCTGCTGGCCGAGGGTGGCGACGCCGCGCTCGAAGGACAGCGTGCCCATGGCGACCTTCCAGCCGCCGCCGGGCTCGCCGACGACCAGGTCGGCGGCCGTGCGGGCGCCGTCGAAGAAGACCTCGTTGAACTCGGAGGTCCCGGTGAGCTGGACGATCGGACGGACCTCGACACCGGGTTGGTCCATGGGGACAAGCAGGTAGGACAGGCCGTGGTGGCGCTGCGATCCGGGTTCGGTGCGGGCGATCACGAAGCACCAGTCGGCCAGGTGCGCCAGCGAGGTCCACACCTTCTGCCCGGTGATCACCCACTCGTCGCCGTCGCGGCGGGCCGAGGTACGCACGGACGCCAGGTCCGAGCCCGCGTTGGGCTCCGAATAGCCCTGGCACCACAGCTCACGAACGTGCCGGATGCCTGGAAGAAAACGTTTGCGCTGCTCGTCGGCGCCGAACGCGAGCAGGGTCGGGCCGAGCAGTTCCTCGCCGATGTGGCTGACCCGCGCGGGCGCGTCGGCGCGGGCGTATTCCTCGTGGAAGGCGATCTGGTCGGCGAGGCTCGCGGCCCGGCCGCCGTGCTCGACCGGCCAGCCCAGGCAGGTCCAGCCCGCGGCGGCGAGGTGGCGGTCCCAGGCGAGGCGCTCGTCGAAGGCCTCGTGCTCGCGGCCCGGCCCGCCGAGTCCGCGCAGCCGGCGGTACTCGCCGGAGAGGTTGTCGGCCAGCCACTCCCGCGCCGATGCCCGAAAATCGTCCACGCGCACCTCCGCTCTTGCTTCCGCCGGTACAGTAGCCTACCAAGCACTTGCTTTGGAGGAGGTTCGGTGACGACCACCACCCCGGCGGCGTTGCGCGCGGCGGCCGAGCGGTTCGGCGACGGCGAGGCGGTCGCGGACGGCGCGGTCCGGCTGAGCTGGCGAGACCTGCTCGCCGCGGCCGAGACGGTGGCCCGGGCGTTGATCGCCGAAGGCCTTGAGCCTGGCGATCGGGTGGCGCTGTGCGCGCCGAACACCCACCACTGGGTGGCCGCGGTGTTGGGCGCGCAGTACGCGGGTTGCGTGGCGGTGCCGGTGAACACGCGGTTCACCGGGCCGGAGATGGCCGACATCCTGACCCGCAGCCGGGCCCGGGCGCTGTTCGTCGTGGGGACTTTCCTAGGCGTGGACCGACTCGCACGGTTGCGGGGCGCCCTGGACGGGGTGACCGTCATCCGGATTCCCGGCGAGGGCGACCGGCAGGCGCCGGACGTGATCGAGTGGGCGGCGCTGGACGCGGTCGCGGAGCGGGTGCCGGTGGAGGTGGCGCGGGCGCGGGCCGACGCGGTCACGCCGGACCAGGTGTCCGACATCCTGTTCACCTCAGGGACCACCGGCCGCAGCAAGGGCGCGATGACCGCCCATCGGCAGGCGCTCGGTGTGGCCGCCGCGTGGGTGGAGTGCGGCGAGGTGACCTCGGCCGACCGGTACCTGATCGTCAACCCGTTCTTCCACAGCTTCGGCTACAAGGCGGGCATCCTGGCCGCGCTGCTCAGCGGCGCGACGATGGTGCCGCAGGCCGTGTTCGACCTCGATCGGACGCTGGAACTGGTGGAGCGCGAGCGGATCACCGTGCTTCCCGGGCCGCCGACGATCTACCAGACAATGCTCGACCGGCCAGGCAACCGCCCGTCGACGCTGCGGCTGGCGGTGACCGGGGCCGCGCCTGTGCCGGTCGTGCTGGTCGAGCGGATGCGCTCGGAGCTGAGCTTCCAGACGGTGCTCACCGCGTACGGGCTGACCGAGGCGGTCGTGGTGACGATGTGCCGACCTGGTGACGCGCCGGAGACCGTGTCCCGCACGTCCGGGCGCGCGGTCGCGGGCTTCGACGTCCGGATCGCCGAGGACACCAGGGAAATCCTGGTGCGCGGACCCAACGTCATGCTCGGCTACCTCGACGATCCAGGGGCCACCGCGCAGGCGATCGACGCCGACGGGTGGCTGCACACCGGCGATGTGGGCGTGCTCGACGCGGACGGACACCTGACGATCACCGACCGGCTCAAGGACATGTATGTGTGCGGCGGATTCAACGTGTATCCGGTGGAGGTCGAGCAGGTGCTCGCCCGGCTGCCGGGGGTGTCGGAGTGCGCGGTGGTCGGGGTGCCGCATGAGCGGCTCGGCGAGGTCGGTCGGGCGCACATCATCCTGAGTCCGGGCGCCGAACTGTCCACTGAGGACGTGCTGGCGCACTGCGCGGAACGGCTGGCCAACTACAAGATCCCGCGTTCGGTCGAGTTCCGGACCGACCTGCCGCGCAACGCGACCGGGAAGATTCTCAAGAGAATGCTGAGGGACGGATGACCGAGGTCCTCTACGAGCGGCGCGGCGCGACGGCCGTGGTCACGATGAACCGCCCGGAGTTCCGCAACGCGCAGAACTCGGCGATGACCTACGCGCTGGACGCGGCGTTCGCGCGGGCGGTGGACGACCCCGAGGTCAAGGTGATCGTGCTGGCCGGTGCGGGCAAGCACTTCTCGGCCGGGCACGACATCGGCACGCCGGGCCGGGACGTGGACGTCTCCTTCGAGCGCAAGGCGGTGCTGTGGTGGGACCACGTCGACCGCGCGGGCGGCGACCAGCGGTTCGCCCGGGAGAGCGAGGTCTATCTCGGGATGTGCAGGCGGTGGCGGGAGATCCCGAAGCCGGTGATCGCGATGGTGCAGGGCGCGTGCATCGCGGGTGGGCTGATGCTGGCGTGGGTCTGCGACTTGATCGTCTGCTCCGATGACGCGTTCTTCTCCGATCCGGTGGTGCGCATGGGGATTCCCGGCGTCGAGTACTTCGCGCACCCGTGGGTGCTGGGTCCGCGCGCGGCGAAGGAGTTCCTGTTCACCGGCGACCGGTTCGACGCGGCTTGGGCGTTGCGGCACGGGATGGTGAACCGGGTGGTGCCGCGTTCGGCGCTGGAATCCGAGGTCGAGGCGCTGGCGGCGCGGATCGCGGAGATGCCGCAGTTCGGACTGGCGCTGACAAAGAAGGCCGTCAACCAGGCGGAGGACCAGATGGGGATGCGGGCGGGCATGGACTCGGTGTTCGGCCTGCACCACTTCGCCCACGCGCACAACGCGGAGGTGTCGAAGGATTCCCTCGGCGGCTTGGACGCGCGCTCGATGAAGCAGGCCGCTGATGGATCTTGACCTCTCCTCCGCCGTGGTGGCTTTCCGTGACGAGGTCCGCGCCTGGCTGGCGGACCACGTGCCCGCGGGGTTGCCGTCGATGGACACCGCCGAGGGCTTCGCCGCGCACCGGGAGTGGGAGCGGACCCTGGCCGAGGCGCGGTTGGCGGTGGTGTCGTGGCCCGCCGAGTACACCGGGCGCGACGCGTCGCTGCTGGAGTGGGTGCTGTTCGAGGAGGAGTACTACGCGGCGGGCGCGCCTGGGCGGGTCAGCCAGAACGGGATCTTCCTGCTGGCGCCCACACTGTTCGCGCACGGCACCCAGGAGCAGCGCGACCGGCTGCTTCCCCGGATGGCGCGGGCTCTCGATGTCTGGGCGCAGGCGTGGTCCGAGCCGGAGGCGGGCAGCGACCTGGCCGCGCTGCGCAGCCGGGCGGTGCGTACGGAGGGTGGCTGGCTGTTGTCGGGTCAGAAGACGTGGAGTTCGCGGGCGGCGTTCGCCGACCGGGGCTTCGGCTTGTTCCGCACCAATCCGGAGGCCGTGCGGCACAAGGGTTTGACGTACTTCCTGTTCGACCTGCGGGCCGAGGGCGTGACCGTCCGCCCGATCGATCAACTCGACGGCGAACCCGGCTTCGCGGAGATCTTCCTTGACGACGTCTTCGTCCCCGACCAGGACGTCCTGGGCGCGGTCGACGACGGCTGGCGGGTCGCGATGAGCACGGCCAGCAACGAACGCGGCCTGTCTTTGCGCAGCCCGGGCCGCTTCTTGGCGACCGCGGACCGGCTGGTCGACCTGTGGGCGTCGCGGGGCGACCTGTCTTCCCGCGACCGGGTGGTCGACGCGTGGATCGGGGCGCAGGCCTACCGGCTGCACACCTTCGGCACCGTGAGCCGGTTGGCCGAGGGTGGCGAGCTGGGCGCGGAATCGAGTGTCACCAAGCTGTTCTGGTCCGAGCTGGACGTCAGCCTGCACGAGACCGCGCTTGAGCTGCTTGGGGCTGAGGGTGAGTTGGCGGGGCCCTGGCAGGACGGTTACCTGTTCTCGCTGGCGGGCCCGATCTACGCGGGCACCAACGAGATCCAACGCAACGTCGTGGCCGAACGCCTGTTGGGACTCCCGCGATGAAATTCACCCTGACCGCCGAACAGCGCCAGTTCGCCGCCACCCTTGATGAACTGCTCGCCGCCGCCGCTGCGCCCGCGGCGGCCCGAGCGTGGTCGGCGGGCGACCACGGTCCCGGCCTCGCGATCTGGCGGGAACTCGCCGACCTCGGCGTGATGGCCTTGGCCATCCCCGAACGCTTCGGCGGCCTCGAGGCGACCGCGGTCGACCTGGTGGTCGCCTTCGAGCAGTTGGGCAGGCACGCCGTCCCGGGCCCGCTGGTGGAGTCCGTCGCGGTCGCACCTTCCCTGGCCGACCCGTCCCTGCTCCCGGACTTGGCCTGCGGCAAGGCAATCGCCACGGTCGCCCTCCCACCCCACGTCCCCCACGCCTTGGACGCCGACATAGCCGACGTCATCCTCACCCCACCGTTATCCACACCCGCCCAGACTTGTCCACAGCCCACCCCAACCCTCTCCCCTCCACCCCCAACCCCCGATAGACTGGCCAAGGGACGTCCCCCCTGGGAAGGGCGGGGGCTGCTCGGAGGGCGGGGGCTGCTCGGAGGTCGGCTTGGCGGGGTCGACGGGGTTGTGTCCTCTGTGGATGGAACTCGGCGGCTGTTTCGGGTTGAGGCGGCTGCCGTGGAGCATCCCGCGTTTGAGGTCGGGGTGTTGGCTGTGTCCGCGCAGTTGGTGGGGTTGGGGCAGGGGCTGCTGGAGCGGGCCGTCACCTACGCGAAGACGCGCACGCAGTTCGGTAGTCCCATCGGCCGGTTCCAGGCCGTCAAGCATCAGCTCGCCGATGTCCTCGTCGGGCTCGAACTGGCCCGGCCCTTGGTGTTCGGCGCGGCGGTGACGATGAGCCCACGCGACATCTCGGCGGCCAAGGTGGCCGCGGGCGATGCGGCCGACCGGGCCGCACGGGTCGCGCTGCAGGTGCACGGGGCCGTGGGCTACACGCGGGAATGCGACCTCGGACTGTGGCTCACCAAGGTCCGCGCCCTGCGGTCGGCGTGGGGTACGCCGACCGTGCACCGGGCCCGGGTGCTGGATTCGCTTACTCCGAGTCGGAGTCGATGAGGTACTTGCCGCCGACGAGGATGACCTTGACGTTCCGCTTGCGCATATCCTCGCCCGCGGCGGTGCTCGTGATGACGTCGACCGGCACGTTCACCGAGCCGTCCGGGTTCGGTGTCACGCCCCGCGCGTTGCGGGAGCTGATGTAGCGGAACTGGCCCCAGTACTCATCGAACGCGGCCCGGTCGCCGAAGGCCGCCTTGCCGTTGGGGCCCAGCATGTCCCAGCGCTGGTCGAGGGAGGCCGGTCCGTAGTAGGCGATGACAAGCTCGCCCGCGGCCTGGTAGCTGGTGATCTTCTCCGCACCCGCGACCGTGGTCGGGGGTTGGCTGCTGGGCCGCTGCGACGATGAGGACTCCGGGGGTGAGGCATCGGCGAGATCGCCCTTCCCGGCGTTCATCGCGATGACGGCGATGGTGCCCCCGATCAGCAGCAGCACACCCACGACCGCCGCGATCAGCTTGGTGCGCACCGGGTCCGGCTGCCTGCGCACCGGCGCGGGCCGCTTGGGCTCGTAAGCGGCGGGCTCGTGCCGGACCGGGCGGGTGTCGTGCTGTTCGGTCGGGCGGGACGGGCGCCAGTCGTGCTCCACCGGGCGGGCGGGCGGCGGTACCTGCCTGCGCATCACCGGACGGACCGGTCTGGTCTGCGGCTCGGCCGCCATCGCCAGCTGCGCCAGCTGGGCCGTCGGCGTCGACAGGGTGGCCGCGGCCTCCGCCATCGTCGGGCGGTCCTCGGGTTCGGTGCGCAGCAACGACATCAGGGTCGACGTGAGCGGGCCGGCGTTCTGCGGGCGGTCGACGCGGCCCGACGCCACCGCGTGCAGCAGTGCCAGTGGGTTCGGGTTGAGGCCGAACGGCGGCGTGCCCTCGATCGCGTGGTAGAGCGTGGCGCCGAGGGAGAAGACGTCGGAAGCGTGGCCGGGGTCCTTGCCGCGCGCGATCTCGGGGGCCAGGTAGGCGGGGGTGCCCGCGAGCATGCCGGTCTCGGTGATCGTGCCGTCGCCGAGCGCGCGGGAGATGCCGAAGTCGGTGATCTTCACCGTGCCCTCGTCGGCGAGCAAGATGTTGCCGGGCTTGACATCGCGGTGGACGATCCCGGCCGCGTGGGCGGCGGCGAGCGCCGCGGCGACCTGGTGGCCGATGGAGGCGACCTGCTCCGGAGCCAGCGTTCCGCGCTCGGCCAGGACCGCCGACAGACTCTGCGACTCCAGGTACTCCATCACCAGGCACGGGTCGCCGTCGTGTTCGGCGACGTCGAGCATGGCGATCGCGTTGGAGTGCTGCAGCCGCGCGGCGATCCGCGCCTCGCGCATGGCGCGCCTGCGTGCCTCGTCGGTCTGCGCCGCGCTCAAGCCCGGCCGGACGTGCAGGTGCTTGATCGCGATGACCCGCCCCAGCCGTTCGTCCTTGGCGCGCCACACGACACCCATGGCACCGCTGCCGATGGTCTCCAGCAGCCGGTAGCGATCGGCGACAAGCTGACCCTCTTCGATGACCCGGCACTCCTTGGACTCGACGTTGACATGTGACAGTAGCGAACCCGGTCGGACCAACCGCATTGGTCCGGGTGGTTAACCAAGCGATAGTTTGGTTGAATCGTGGCGTGACTGAAGAGCGGATCGCGCTGCGTGACACCGTGCGGTTGCTGCTGTCGCGCGCCTCGGACGTCCGCACGGCGATGGAGTCCGAACTGGGGTATGACCCGGCTCTCTGGAAACGCCTCTGCGCGGACATCGGCGTCGCCGCGCTCGCGATCCCGGAGCGCTTCGGCGGGCTCGGCGCGGGCATCGCGGAAACCGCCGTGGTCCTGGGTGAACTCGGTCGGACCCTGACACCCGCGCCGCTGCTGGGAACCACTGTCGCCGTGCAGGCGCTGCTGGCCTCCGGCGACGACGACGCGTGCGCCCGACTGCTGCCGGAAATCGCCGCCGGCCGAATCGCGACGCTGGTGTGGTCGGACGCACAGGGAACGTGGGGTCACCCACCCTGCGTAGCGGACGGACAGCGGGTAACCGGGCAGGCGCATTATGTGCTTGATGGTGACATTGCTGACACGGTACTGGTTTTCGCCTTGGCGGGCCCCGAAATCGGCTTGTTCGAGGTGCGGCCGGACGCCCCGGGCTTGGTCCGGACGAGCACCCCGGCCCTCGATCCGACCCGCGGGCTGACGACCGTCACCGTCGACTCCCCGGCCGTGCGACTGGGCGGCGACCTGACGTCCGCGCTGCCCCTCATCCGCGACCTCGCCTGCGTCGCGCTGAGCGCGGAACAGGTGGGCGCGGCAACGCACTGTCTCAATGAGACGGTCGCGTACAGCAAGGAAAGAGTGCAGTTCGGCAGGCCGATCGGCTCGTTCCAAGCGCTGAAACACCGCATGGCGGACCTGCACGTCCTCGTCGAGACCGCGCGGGCCACCGCGGAGGCCGCCGCCGAGGCGGACGAGAACACGCTGCCGGTGCTCGCGGCCGCCGCCAGGGTCCACTGCACGGAGGCGTTTCAGACGGTGGTGGCGGAGATGATCCAGCTGCACGGCGGTATCGCCATCACCTGGGAACACGACGCCCACCTGTACTTCAAACGCGCCCACGGCACCGCACGGCTATTCGGTGGGCCCAGAGATCATCTCGCCCTTTTCACATCCAGTCGTCGTGACGGGACCAGGTGATCAGGTTCTCCAGGATGCCCGGTGTGGCTTCGGAAGTCTCCGTCGCCGCGTAACGCCCGCGGTAGAACAAGAGTGGCCGCTCGTCTTGGGGCTCGCTCAGCGTGGTGACGCGGCCGACCACGACGTAGTGGTCGCCCGCGTCGTGCACGGCCTCGATCGCGCAGTCGATCCACACCAGCACACCGTCGAGCGCGGGCGCCCCCGACGGCGCCGGATGCCAGGGCACACCGGCGAACTTGTCGGCGCCCTTGGTGCCGAAGACGGTGCTGATATCACGCTGGTCGTGGGTGAGGACGTTGACGCAGAAGTGACCCGCGCGTTCGATGGCGGGCCAGGCGCGGGACTGCTTTCCCGGGCAGAACAACACCAGCGGCGGGTCGAGCGACAGCGCGGCGAAGGACTGGCAGGCGAACCCGACCGGCTCGCCGCCGTCCATCGCGGCCACCACGGTCACCCCGGTGCAGAAATGTCCGAGCGCGGCACGGAACGTCTTGGGATCGACGGTCGTCGCCACGGTCATCGCATGCCCACGCCGAAGTCGTGGCCCCACAGCGACACCGCCGTGCTCTCGCGGGCGATCCAGTCCTCGTCGTCGACCTGCCTGCCCTCGCAGCCGAACTCGACGTCGAACCCGCCGGGCGTCTTCATGTAGAACGACAGCATCAGGTCGTTGACGTGCCTGCCGAGCGTCGCCGACATCGGCACCTTGCGCCGCAGTGCGCGGTCCAGGCACAGCCCGACATCGTCGGAGTTCTCCACTTCGACCATCAGGTGCACGATCCCGCTCGGGGTCGGTATCGGAAGGAACGCCAGGCTGTGGTGGCGCGGGTTGCAGCCGAAGAACCGCAGCCATGCGGGCGCCCCGTCGGCCGGTCGCCCGACGAGCTGCGGTGGCAGCCGCATCGAGTCGCGCAGTCGGAAGCCAAGCACATCGCGGTAGAACCGCAGCGCGGCTTCATCATCCTTTGTGGACAGCACCACATGCCCGAGCCCCTGCTCGCCGGTGACGAACCGGTGACCATACGGGCTGACCACCCGGCGGTGCTCCAAAGCCGCGCCGTGGAACACTTCCAGGGTGTTGCCCGACGGGTCGTCGAACCTGATCAGCTCAGCGACCCGGCGGTCGGCGAGTTCCTCGGCGGTGGCTTCCTTGAACGCCACCTCGGCGACGGACAGGTTCGCCCGCACCTCCTCCAACTCGGCCGCGTTGGCCGCCTCCCAGCCGGACGCGGAGAGCCGGTCCGCGTCGCCGGGGACGATCACCAACCGGGCCGGAAAGTCGTCCATCCGCAGGTAAAGCGCTTCCGGGTCGCCGCCCTTGCCTTCGACCATCCCGAGCACTTTGAGGCCGTACTCGCGCCACGCGGGCATGTCGGTGGCCTCGATGCGCAGGTACGCCAGGGACCGGATACCCATCACTTGCCCCCATCGGTGAGAAAGTCCAGCACCAGCCGGTTGAACTCGTCGAACTTCTCCAGCTGCGCCCAGTGTCCACACCGGCCGAACACATGCAACTGCGCACGGGAGATGAGCTTCAGCGCGACGAGCGCGCCGTCGAGCGGGTTGACCCGGTCTTCGCGCCCCCACACCAGAAGCACCCGCTGCCGCAGCCGGTGCGCCTCGCGCCACAGCATGCCTTCCTCGAAGGTGTCGGGGCGCATGAAGGAGGCGCCCATGGACGCCATGGCACGCAGGGAATCCGGGTTCGCGGCGGCCTCGAACCGTTCGTCGACCAGTTCGTCGGTCACCAGCGAGCGGTCGAACACCAGGGTGCGCAAGAACTCCGCGAGCTTCTCCTTGGACGGTCCGGGCGGCGCGCCGAACCGGGCGAGCTTCCGCACGCCCTCGGTCGGGTCCGGGGAGAAGACGTTGAGGCTGAGCCCGCCCGGCGCCATCAACACGAGCCTGCCCGCCCGATCCGGGTGCCGCAGGGCGAACCGGACCGCGGTGCCCCCGCCGAGCGAATTGCCTACCAGGTCGGCCTTCTCGACACCGAGCGCGTCCAGGGTGGACAGCAGCGCGTCGGCGCTGAACGTGAAGTACTGCCCTTGCACCTCGGGCCGGTCGGACTTCCCGTAGCCGGGTTGGTCGATCAGGATCGTGCGGAACCGTTCGGCGAACACCGGGAAGTTCCGCCCGAAGTTGCTCCACCCGGACGCGCCAGGCCCACCGCCGTGCAGCAACACCACGGGGGCACCGGAGCCCGATTCCTGGTAGTGCACCTGGTATCCACCGGCGTCCACAAAGCCGGACCGGGTATCCACAGTGGACGTCATCAGACCCACGCGTCCCGCACCGGCAGACCAAGTTCGGACTGCCCATACATGGCCAGTGCCTTCTCCGGGTCGTTGATGGCGTGGACCCGGCCCGCGTGCGCGTCGCGCCAGAAGCGCTGGATGGGCGTGCCCGCCTTCAGCCCGCGGCCGCCCGCGCTCTCGAAAAGCCGGTCCACCGCGCCGATCGCGGCCCCGGTCGCGTTGACCTGGTCGCGGCGCACGCGCATCCGCAGCGTCATCGGGATCCTCTCCCCTGCCTCGGCGAAAGCGAGTTCCTCGTCGATGTCACGCTCGATCGCGCTGATGGCGCCGTCGATGCGGCTCGCGGCGTCGGCGATGCGCAGCTGGGTGAAGGAGTCGTCGGCGGCCTTGCCG
>NZ_JBOHGC010000661.1:0-26940 GCF_050699995.1 Actinokineospora sp.
GTCGAGGACCGCGTCGATGGCCTCCTTCGCCATGATCTCGGCGGCGTCCTGGTCGACCAGGGAGTCGCCGCCCTTGATCGTGTCGAAGGTGTGCCACTCCCAGTTGTCCTCTTCGACGTTGGCCAGCGCGGCGCACATGCCGCCCTGGGCCGCGCCGGTGTGGGACCTGGTCGGGTACAGCTTGGTGAGCACCGCCGTGCGCGAACGCTGGCCGGCCTCGATCGCGGCACGCATGCCCGCGCCGCCCGCGCCGACGATGATGACGTCGTACTTGTGGAACTGCATGAGAAGTCCAGTTCTAGTTGGCGCTGATGTCCGGGTCGAAGGTGAAGATCACGTACGAGCCCAGCGCCAGGATCAGCACCATCGACACGTAGAGCATCATCTTCAGCCAGAAGCGGGTGCTGTCCTTGCGCGCGTAGTCGTTGATGACCGTGCGCAGGCCGTTGCCGCCGTGGATCTCGGCGAGCCACAGCATCGACAGGTCCCAGAACTGCCAGAACGGGCTCGACCAGCGGCCGGCGACGAAAGCGAAGTTGATGCGGTGCACGCCGTCGTCGAGGATGTTCATGATGAACAGGTGGCCGAGCACGAGGACCACCAGCGCCATGCCGGAGATCCGCATGAACAGCCAGCTGATCATCTCGAAGTTGCTGCGACGGGCGGCCGGTCGCCGCGGCGAGCGCGGCTTCTGCAATGACGGCGTCATGACCTGTGTCATCTTCAGTGCCCCCCGAACATCTCGGTCACCGTGCGCACCAACATGAAGTACGTCCCGGGGATCATCACGAGCACCCAGACGCCGAGGATCGTCCACAGCATCTGCTTCTGGTAGCGCGCGCCCTTCTCCCAGAAGTCGACGAGCATGACCCTGATCCCGTTGAGCGCGTGGTAGAGCACCGCGCCCACGAGACCGACCTCGATGAGGTTGACGATCGGGGTCTTGTACGTCTCGATGATCTCGTCGTACGCGTTGGGCGACACCCGCACGAGGGCGGTGTCGAGCACGTGCGCGAAGAGGAAGAAGAAGGTGAGCACCCCGGTGATCCGGTGCGCGACCCAAGACCACATCCCCGGGTCTCCCCGGTAGAGCGTCCCGGTGCGCCGGGACCCGCGCGCAGCCACCGTTGCGGTGGCGCTGGCCGAGTCGGACACGGTTGACGGCCTCCAGCGTCGCTGATGGGGACACCGTTCGCTGGAAGTCCACACCGAACGGGCCTTGACTAACCGGATGCTAGACCCGGATCGCGGAGCACACCCAACCCGCGAACGCTCTCTGTGACAGACGAGACACGGCCGCCGGAACGCACAAGGGCCGCCCGGGTGCGGTGAGGGAACACATTTCCGCACGCGCAGTGTGGACCCCCTATCACTGAGCGTGATCGTTCACAGTTAAGACAAACGATTGGGTCACGGCGAGCGCGCTTAGGTCGCGAGGGCCGTACCCAGGAGTACGGTCCTGCGAATAGCCATCGCGATCCGGCCATCCCGGGCGCGACCGTCTGGGAAGGAGAAAGCCTTGCGTCGACTGCGAGGAATTCGTCTCGCCGCGGGGCTGCTCGCGCTGGGCCTGGGCCTGGCCGCGTGCGGCTCGGAGACAACGCCCGGCACCGGCGGTGATACCACCAGTGGCACCGCCCCGAAGGCCTCCACCGTCAAGGTCGGACTGGCCTATGACATCGGTGGCCGCGGTGACCAGTCGTTCAACGACTCGGCGGCGCGTGGCCTGGACAAGGCCAAGGCCGACCTCGGCGTCGAGATCAAGGAACTCGAAGCCGCCGCGGGCGAGACCGAGGCTCAGAAGGAAGACCGGCTGATCCAGCTCGCCGAGGGTGGCTACAACACCATCCTGGCGATCGGCTTCGCCTACGAGGGCGCCGTGGCCAAGGTCGCGCCGACGTTCCCCGAGGTCAAGTTCGCGATCATCGACAGCGCCGCCCCCGAGGCCGCCAACGTGGCCAACCTGGTCTTCGCCGAGCACGAGGGTTCGTTCCTCGTCGGCGCGGCCGCGGCCATGAAGAGCACGACCGGCAAGGTCGGCTTCATCGGCGGCGTGAACGTCCCGCTGATCCAGAAGTTCGAGGTCGGCTTCACCGCGGGCGTCAAGGCCGTCAAGCCCGACGCCACTGTGGACGCCAAGTACCTGACCCAGCCGCCGGACTTCACCGGCTTCAACGACCCCGCCAAGGGTGAGACCGCCGCCAACGGCATGTTCGACGCCGGTGTCGACGTGGTCTACGCCGCCGCGGGCGGTTCCGGCAACGGCGCGTTCAAGGCCGCCAAGGCCAAGGGCAAGCTGGGCATCGGTGTCGACTCCGACCAGTACAACCTGCCGTCGCTCGCCGACGTCAAGGACGTGATCATCACCTCGATGGTCAAGCAGGTCGACGTCGCGGTGTTCGACTTCATCAAGTCGGTCAACGACAACACGTTCAAGGCGGGCAAGAAGGTCTACGACCTGAAGGCCGGTGGCATCGACTACTCCACCAGCGGTGGGAAGATCGACGACATCAAGGCCAAGCTCGACGAGTACAAGCAGAAGATCATCTCGGGCGAGATCAAGGTTCCGGACGCCAAGTAAGCCGGACACCGGCCGTGCCACGGGCCCGGGAGACCGCGACATCCGCGGCCCCGGGCCCGTCGGCACTCCACGTGAATCACCTCGATCGACAAGGAATCGACCGTGGCCCCACAGGACACCGGCGAGCCCGGCGGACACCCCGCCGTAGAGCTGACCGGAATCACCAAACGCTTCCCCGGCGTGATCGCCAACTCGGACGTGAACATCGCCGTCCGGCCGGGCACCGTGCACGCCCTTGTCGGCGAGAACGGCGCGGGGAAGTCCACCCTGATGAAGATCCTCTATGGGATGCAGCGCCCCGATGAGGGCACCATCTTCGTGGCCGGGAAGCCGGTCGGCTTCACCTCCCCGGCGGACGCCATCAAGGCGGGCATCGGCATGGTGCACCAGCACTTCATGCTGGCCGACAACCTCACCGTGCTGGAGAACGTCGTCCTCGGCGGCGAGCCGCGCTCGGGGCTCGGGCTGGACTTCGACACCGCCCGCCGCCGGATCCGCGAGATCTCCGACAACTACGGCCTCAACATCGACCCCGACGACCTGGTCGACGACCTCGGTGTCGGCGCCCGGCAGCGGGTCGAGATCCTCAAGGTCCTCTACCGCGGCGCCCGCAGCCTGATCCTCGACGAGCCGACCGCTGTCCTGGTCCCGCAGGAGGTCGACGAGCTGTTCGGCAACCTGCGCGAGCTCAAGGCCGAAGGCCTGACGATCCTGTTCATCTCGCACAAGCTCGACGAGGTCCTCGCCGTCGCCGACGAGATCACCGTCATGCGCCGCGGCACCACGGTCGCCAGCGTCCTGCCCAAGGACGTCACCGCGCGCAGGCTCGCCGAGCTGATGGTCGGCAGCGCGCTGCCCGTACCGGAGCTGCGTGAGTCCACGGTGACCGACCGGCCCGTGCTGGAGGCCCGCGGACTCACCGTGACCAGCGCCGACGGCCGCAAACTGCTCGACAACGTCTCCTTCACCATCCACGCGGGCGAGGTTCTCGGTATCGCGGGCGTGGAGGGCAACGGGCAGGCCGAGCTGGTCGAGACCCTGATGGGCATCCGCCAGCCCACCTCCGGTTCCGTGCACCTCGGGGGCAAGGACATCACCCGCACGTCGACCAAGCACCGCCGCGAGGCCGGGATGGGCTACATCCCCGAGGACCGGCACCGCCAAGGCGTGCTGCTCGAGGCGAGCCTGTGGGAGAACCGCGTCCTCGGCCACCAGACCCGCAAGCCCAACGCGCGTGGTCTGCTGCTCGACCGGCGCGGCGCGCGCGCCGACACCCAGCGCATCGTCGAGGAGTACGACGTCCGCACCCCGGGCATCGAGGTCAACGCCTCGGCGCTGTCGGGCGGCAACCAGCAGAAACTCATCGTCGGCCGTGAGATGAGCGGCAAGCCGGATGTCCTGATCGCCTCGCACCCGACCCGCGGTGTCGACGTCGGAGCGCAGGCCGCGATCTGGGACCACGTCCGCCGGGCCCGCGCCGAGCACCTCGCGGTGTTGCTGATCTCCGCCGATCTCGATGAGCTGATCGGCATGTCCGACACCCTGGCGGTGATCCTCCGCGGCGCGATCGTCGGGGACTACGACCCGGCCACGGTCACCCCGCAGGAACTCGGCTCCGCGATGACCGGCGCTGGGAGGGAAGGCTGATGGGCAGGTTCTCCACCCGCGCGATCGTGCTGGGACTGGCCGCGCCACTGGGCGCGCTCATCTTCTCCGCGCTGATCTGCGCCTTCATCCTCATCGTCACCGACCACTCGCCGATCGAGACGGTCGACGCCATGTCGGCCGCCGCCCAGCGGCCCCGGACCCTGGTCAACTCGCTCAACACCGCCACGACCTACTACCTGGCGGCGGTCGCGGTCGCGGTCGGCTTCAAGATGAAGCTGTTCAACATCGGTGTCGACGGGCAGTACCGGCTCGCCGCGATGCTGTCGGCGACGCTCGCGGGCGCGGCCTTCATGGACAGCCTCCCGTCGTTCCTGCGGATCACCATGACGATCCTCGCCGCGATGCTCGTCGGCGCCGCGTGGTCGGGCCTCGCCGCGCTGCTCAAGGTGACCCGCGGGGTCAGCGAGGTCATCTCGACGATCATGCTGAACGCGATCGCCACCTACCTGGTGTCCTATCTGCTCAACCCGGCCCGGTTGGCGCAGAACGTGCCGGGCAGCAACAACATCAGCACCCGCCCGATCACCGAGGGTGGCCGGGTCGACGGTCTGGTGGTCACCGGGTCGACATCGAAGATCTTCGCCCTGGTGTTCCTGGCCGTGGCTGTCGGCTTCCTCTACTGGTTCGTGCTGACGCGCACCCGCTTCGGCTTCGAGCTCAAGACGACGGGCCTGTCGGAGTCGGCGGCGGTCGCCAGCGGGGTCAGCGTCAAGAAGATGGTCGTCTACTCGATGCTCATCTCGGGTGCGGTGGCCGGCCTGGTCGGCATGCCGCAGCTGCTCGGCGCGTCCTACTCGTACTCGCTCGACTTCCCGGCGGGCATCGGGTTCACCGGCATCGCCGTGGCGCTGCTGGGCCGCAACCACCCGGTCGGCATGGCCGTCGCCGCGCTGCTGTGGGGCTTCCTCGACAACACCGCGAACTCGCTCGACGTCGCCGGTGTCCCGCGCGAGATCGTCCTGATCATGCAGGGCGTCATCGTGCTCTCCGTCGTGGTGGCCTACGAACTGATCCGCCGCTACCGGGTCCGCGCCGAGCAACGTGAAGTCGGCCGCGCCCTGGGCCGGACCAAGACGCTGGAAGAGGTGTCCTCATGAGCGCCGGGGGACTGACCGTCGGAATGGAGATCGCACCGGCCGTCAAGCGCGCGAAGCGCTTGTCGCCCATGGTGTACGTCCTCATCGCGGTGGGTGCGCTGCTGTTGCTGTCGCTGGTCCGGCTGCTCGCCGACGCACGCGACCTGACCTCCGCGGGCACGGTTCAGGCCGCGATCACCGCGGCCGTCCCGCTGGCCATGGCCGGTCTGGCCGGTCTGTGGTCCGAACGCGCGGGCGTGATCAACATCGGTCTCGAAGGCATGATGGTGCTCGGCACGTTCGGCGCCGGGTACGCGGGCTACCAGTGGGGTCCGTGGGCGGGCGTCGCGTTCGGCCTGATCCTCGGCGCCCTCGGCGGCCTGCTGCACGCGCTCGCCACGGTGACCTTCGGTGTCGACCACATCATCTCCGGTGTGGCGGTCAACCTGCTGGCACCGGCCGCGGCGCTGTTCCTGTCGAAGCTGTACTTCGCCAAGGCGCCGGGTGGCGGCCAGAAGCAGTCGCCCCGGGTCGAGGACGCCGCCAAGGTGTCGGTGCCGGGAATCGCCGATCCGCTGGTGCGCATCGAGGAAAAGGGATGGTTCTTCATCTCCGACCTCGCCGGAATCCTGCGCGGGCTGCTCACCGAGGTGTCGCTGCTGTCGGTGCTGGCGGTCGCGCTGATCGTCGGCACGGCCTACGTCCTGTGGCGCACGCCGTTCGGCCTGCGGCTGCGCTCCTGCGGCGAGGCCCCGATCGCGGCGGAGTCGCTCGGCGTCAACGTCTACAAGTACAAGTACTACGCCGTGGTCGCCTCCGGCGCGTTCGCCGGCCTGGGCGGCGCGTTCCTGGCGGTCAGCTCCGGCCAGTTCCGGGACGGGCAGACCGGTGGCCGCGGGTTCATCGGCCTCGCGGCGATGATCTTCGGCAACTGGCGGCCGGGGGGCCTTGCCACCGGCGCGGGCCTGTTCGGCTACACCGACGCGCTGGCCCTGCGCGGCTCGACGGCGGTCCACGCGCTGTTGCTGCTGCTGGGAATCGCCCTGATGTTCGTCGCGGTGATCCAGTACCGGGCGGGCCACCACGTCCTCTCCGGTGTCGCCGCGGCCCTGGGTGTGCTGTTCGGCTGGTGGTACTTCGTCAGCGAGCAGGTCCCGGCCGAACTCGTCGGCGCGGCGCCGTATGTGGTGACGCTGCTGGTCCTGGGCCTGGCGTCGCAACGGCTGCGCATCCCGCGCGCGATCGGCGAGGTCTACCGCCGGGGCGAGGGCAAATGATCGACTGGGACGCGCTTCGAGCCGAAGCCGTCCGCGCCGCCGCGTCGGCCTACTGCCCCTACTCGGGGCTGCGGGTCGGCGCGGCGGCGGTGGTCGACGACGGCCGGGTCGTCACCGGCTGCAACGTCGAGAACGCCGCTTACGGCGTCGGCCTGTGCGCGGAGTGCACGATGGCCGGGCAACTGCGCATGACCGGTGGCGGCCAGCTGGTCGCCGTGGCCTGCCGCAGCGGCACCGGCGAGTTGCTCATGCCGTGCGGCCGGTGCAGGCAGATCATCTTCGAGCTGGGCGGCCCGGACTGCCTGGTGGACACCCCAACCGGCCCGAAGCCGATGTCGGCGGTCCTGCCGGACGCGTTCGGGCCGGACCAGCTGCCCTAGCCCTTCTTCATGGTGACCACGATGACGTCGACCTGGCCCTGGTCGATCGCCACCGTGCCCGTGTAGCCCTTGCCCGCGAAGTCGATGCTGACGACCTCGTCCCCGGTGAGCTTCGAGGTGTTCTCCCGGACGACCTGGTACCTGGCGGGCGGCAGGGAGTTGCGGTAGTACCCGAGTGCCTTCTCCGGCAGCACCCCGCTGACCACCATCGACAGCTGCCCGTCACGGCTCGCGTCGGTGACCTTGCCGCCGGGCGGGACCGGGAAGTTCTGCGGCATGCCCGGTGGGGGCACGGCCGGAACCGACGTGGTCGTGACCGGCGCGCCATTCGGCGGCGGGGGTGGTGTCGTTCCGGTGCCGGAACTGCCCGCGGCCGGGTCGGATGACGAGGTAGTGGGCGCTGTGCCCGAGGTGGTGGCCGCGGGCGGCGGCTCCTGGGCTCCCGAGCAGCCGCTGAGTCCGATCACCGCGACGAGCGCGATGAGGGCTCGTGACATGGAATGTCCTTCCGTGCGAGCGGGCCGTGGGCGGGCCGGACCCCGCCCACGACCGCAGGTCACTTGGTGATCGTGACGGTGACGTGGTCGCCGTCGAGCGCGACCTTGCCCTTGCCCGCGCTGCCCTCGAACGACACCGCCGTCGGCTCATCCGCGGTGATCTTGTAGCCGGCGCCTGGCAGGGCCTTGCGGTAGAAGGACAGGACCTTATCCGCACCCTCTCCCGTCACCGTGAACGAGCCATCCGTGCCGACCGCCGACACCTTCGCGCCGCTGGGGACCGGGAAGTCCTTCGGGGCGCCCTTGGGCAGCTCGGGGAGGACCAGCGGCGGCTCGGGCTCGGCGGCGGGCACCGATGAGGGCGCCGGGGCGCCGGTGGCCACGGTCCCGACCGAGCCGGAGGAGGGAGCAGGCTCCGAGGGTGCCTCGGCGGCCTTCGAGTTCGACGGGGCCTGCTCGGCCGGGGTCTCGCCGCTGCAGGCGGCGGTCGCGAGCCCGAGGCACAGCAGTGCCGCGGCCAAGCCGATCCGGTTGTTCTTCATCTTGACGATCTCCATGCAGGGTGTGGGAGTGGGAACCAGGTCGAACGGGCCACCGGATTTCGGCGACCCCGCTCCCCGGCGGTTCCCTTCCATCGAGACCGGAGAGTGTGGCCGAGGATACGGTTGACGAAGTATCGAGAATGTGGAGGCCTGTCGGTGGAACGGTTCAGTGCGGTCGACGTCATCCGGGCCAAGCGCGACGGCGCCCGGCTCAGCGACGACCAGATCGACTGGGTGATCGACGCCTACACCCGCGGCGCGGTCGCCGACGAGCAGATGTCCGCCCTGGCCATGGCCGTTTTCCTCAACGGAATGAACACCGAGGAGACCGCCCGCTGGACCGCGGCGATGGTCGACTCGGGGGAGACACTGACCCTGCACACCGACCGGCCAACTGTGGATAAGCACTCCACCGGCGGGGTCGGCGACAAGATCACGCTGCCGTTGGCGCCGCTGGTAGCGGCCTGTGGGGCGGCTGTTCCGCAGCTGTCCGGCCGCGGCCTCGGGCACACGGGCGGCACGCTCGACAAGCTCGAGTCGATTCCCGGCTGGCGCGCGCGCCTGACGACCGAGGAGATCCTGGCCCAGCTCCGTGACGTCGGCGCGGTGGTCTGCGCGGCTACCGAGGGTCTCGCCCCGGCCGACCGCAAGCTCTACGCCCTGCGCGACGTCACCGGCACGGTCGAGTCGATTCCGCTGATCGCCAGCTCGATCATGAGCAAGAAGATCGCCGAGGGAGCCGACGCCCTGGTCCTGGACGTCAAGTTCGGCTCCGGCGCCTTCATGAAGACCGCCGACGACGCCCGTGCGCTCGCGAAGGCGCTGGTGGGCATCGGCGTGTCGCGGGGGCTGAAGATCTCGGCGCTGATCACCGACATGTCCATCCCGCTCGGCCGCGCCGTGGGCAACGCCGTCGAGGTCGCCGAGTCGATCGAGGTCCTGCGGGGCGACGGTCCGGCGGACGTCGTGGAGCTGACTTTGGTGCTCGCTCGGGAGATGCTCGACCTCGCCGGTCTGTCCGATGTGGACCCCGGTCGGATGCTGGCCTCCGGTGAGGCGTACGAGACGTGGGCGCGGATGATCCGCGCGCAGGGCGGCGACCCTGAGGCCCCGCTGCCCCAGCCGAAGCACGTGCACGTGGTCAAGGCCGACCGCGACGGGGTCGTGACGAAGCTCGACGCCTACGCCGTGGGCGTCGCAGCCTGGCGGCTGGGCGCGGGCCGGGCGCGCAAGGAAGACCCGGTGCAGGCCGCCGCCGGAATCCTCTGCCACGCCAAGCCGGGCGAGTCGGTGCGGGTAGGGGATCCGGTGCTGGAACTGCGAACCGACACCCCGGACGCCGTCGCCGCCGCACTGTCCACTTTGGAAGGCTCGTACGAGATCGGCGACACCGCCCCGGAGATCGGGCCGCTCATCCTGGAGACGCTTCGCCCTTGACGGCGATCATTATGTGCCTACAAACGGTCTAGTACGTGCTGCGCCGTTCGGGTGACTGTTCGTAACGCCATGGTTTCTTGAGTCGACGCTCTGAGGGACGTTCTTTCAAGGAACGAGGGAGTAGTCATGCTGCCTGACGACGGTGTCAAACTGAGCCTGACCGAGAACGCTTCCCGAAGGACGAAGGTCGGCCTTTTCAGTCATTCGGCGAGCAGTCACATGCCGAGCTTGAGAGCGCACTCGGCGAGGGAGTGACCATCTTTGGCTTCGCGCGGCTGATTGTCATCGACAAGGAAACCGAGCGAGTCATACCCACAGCCAACAGCGAGTCGATCGTCGCGTTCGGGTGCGGGTCCGATCATCACATTCACGTGTACGTCGGCATCCACGATGACGCGTCCGGCACGTCACACCTGGTGCACGACATAAGCCTTGCGAACACTCACTGTTGAGCTCGGTCCACCCGCCTACTCGGCTCCGGCGGTCGGCCCGTTCGTCCTGGATTCGCTTCTCCTTTGATTGGGAGTAGCGCGGCGATGCGGTCGAGGCCGGAGTCGAATTCGGCGGGTTGGTCGTCGTCGGTGTCGAAGATGTCTGAGGGTCGGTTCGGGGTGGGTGTTCGGGTGGATCAGCTTGCGGAGGACGGCGGCGGAGTCGGGCATGGTCTGCTTGCCTGAGCGCGCGACGACACGGCCCGGCGATCGGTTCGCTCATTCTGGAGACGCTTCGCCCCTAGCCGGAAGCAGGGCGGCGACGCCGTCGAGGATGCGGTCGAGCCCGAAGTCGAACTCCGCGGAGTGGTCGTCGTCGGCGTCGAAGATGCCTGATTCCACGACCGCGGTCAGCTCGGGGAAGGTGCTCGGGTCGATCAGCTTGCGGATGACGGCGGCATAGTCGGGCATGATCTGCTCGCCCGGCGGCGCGACGATCTGGATCGCGAGCGTCGCGGCGTTGCGGGAGTAGCCGGTCACCAGCAGGATCGCCGACATCTTCGCGCCCGAATCCAACCCGGTGCGCGACAGTGACTTCAGCCCGCTCTCGAGCCAGCCGAGCTGGTTCGGCGTCACGGGCGGGCCGGTGATCGGCACCTGGACCAGCCATGGACGGGTGATCAGCGCCATGAACTCCGCCTGCGCCCAGCGGGTCAATCCCGCGCGCCAGTCGTCGGGCACCGGTTCGGGCGGGGGGCCGAAGCCCGCGTCGACCATCAGGGTCAGGAGCTCGTCCTTCGCCGTCACGTAGCGGTAGAGCGACATCGCGCTGGAGCCGAGTTCCTTCGCGACGCGGCCCATCGACAGCGCGTCGAGCCCCTCGGTGTCCGCGACCGCGATCGCCGCCGCGACGATGCGGTCCAGGGTCAGGCCCGGTTTGGGGCCGCGACTGGGCCGCTCGCTCAGTCCCCACGCCGCCTCGATGCTCCGGGGCAAGCCGGTGCTCGTCTGCTCCGCCATGTCCTCCGCTTTCCGGTCGGGGTTGACTCCACATCCTAGTTCTGCGTATAACTTACGCAGAAGCGCGTATGACATACGCAGTTAGAGGGGGGCCCATGAACGACAAGCTCACAGCCGGACGAAGGGAATGGATCGGGCTCGCGGTGCTCGTCCTGCCGTGCCTGCTGGTCTCGATGGACGTCAGCGTCCTGTTCTACGCCCTGCCCTTCATCAGCGCGGATCTCGGCCCGACGGCTACCCAGCAGCTCTGGATCATGGACGCGTACGGGTTCGTGCTCGCCGGCCTGCTGATCACCATGGGTGCCGTCGGCGACCGGATCGGCCGCCGCAAACTTCTCCTGATCGGCGCGGCGGCCTTCGGCGTGGCGTCGGTGACGGCGGCCTACTCGAACTCGGCGGAGCTGCTGATCCTCACCCGCGGACTCCTCGGCCTGGCGGGCGCGACCCTCATGCCGTCCACGCTGGCCCTGATCCGCAACATGTTCCACGACGCCGCGCAGCGCAAGACCGCCATGGCCGTGTGGACCGCGGGCCTGACCATGGGCGCCACCATCGGCCCGATCGTCGGCGGCTTCCTGCTCGACCACTTCTGGTGGGGCTCGGCGTTCCTGATCAACGTCCCGGCGATGGTCCTGCTGCTCGTCGTGGGCCCGCTGCTGCTCCCGGAGTTCCGCGCCCCGGAGTCCGGCCGGTTCGACCTGGCGGGCGCGGGCATGTCGCTCGTGGCCATGATCGCGGTGATCTACGGCATCAAGCAGCTCGCCGTCGACGGCCCCGCAGCGGACTCGATCGCCGCCCTGGTCGTCGGCTTGGCGCTGGGTGCCGCGTTCGTCCACCGGCAGCGCACCACCGCGAACCCACTGGTCGACGTCTCGTTGTTCAGGAACCGGACTTTCAGCGGTGCGGTCGTGGTCAGCGTGGTGAGCATGTTCTGCTTCATGGGGATCACCATGTTCACCAACCAGTACCTGCAGCTGGTGCTCGGCCTGCGCCCGTTCACCGCGGCGCTGTGGTCGCTCGCGGTGATGCCGGGGGTGATGGTGTGCATGACCGTCTCGGGGATGCTCGCCAACAAGGTGCGGGTGTCGGTGCTGGTCACGTCCGGCCTTGTGGTGCTCGCCGCGGCGTTCGTCGTCCTCAGTCAGGTCCGTGCGGACACGCCCCCGTGGCTGGTGCTGGTCGGCGCGGGCCTTGTCGCCTCCGGGGTGCTGATGACGGTGTCCCTGCTGGCGGACCTGATCCTCACCGCCGCCCCCGCCGAACAGGCAGGCGCCGCGTCAGCGGTCTCCGAGACCGGCAGCGAACTGGGTGCAGCCTTGGGCATGGCCATCCTCGGCAGCGTCGGCGCCGCGATCTACCACGCTGACATGGCAGGACAGGTGGGTTCGCTACCCGCGGATCTTGCCCGGATCGCCCAGGAGACGTTGGGTGGAGCGGTTGCGTCAGGCGACCCCACGGTGATCACGGCGGCGCGGGTCGCCTTCACCGAGGGCTTCACGGTGACCGCGATCTTCGGCGCCGTCGTGGTCGCCTTGACGGCGGTTTTCGCCTACCGGGCCCTGCGGCACGTGCCGGTTGCGGCGAAGAAGGCGGAAGCTGTTTCGGTGTGAACGAACAAGGCCCACCTCTGACGAGGTGGGCCTTGTCGTGTCTCGGAACCTAGGCGCCCGCGGCGATGTCGGTGTCCTCCGAGTTGTCGTCACGCACCTTGTCGGCCGACTTGGGGCCCTTGCCGTTGGTGCGGCGGCGGTTTCCCTGGCGCGGCAGCGCGGTGGGCGGGGGCGGGCTGGGGGTGCCGCCGCCCATCATCAGCTCGGCGAACGTGGCCATGGCCTCGTCCAGGTGACCGCCGATGCGGCGGACCGACTCCTCGTTGGTCTTCTTCATCATCGACTCGACCGACGTGTTGTCCGGCTGGTTCGACAGAGTGCCCTCGACCTTGGTGAGGCTCTGCTGGATGGACCCACGCAGCTCGTTGAGGCGGGCGGTGAAGCCGTCCTCGACGGTGTCCAGGCGGGTGGCCATGTCGTCCAGGTTCGCCGTGACCTTCTCCAGGCGCTGCGCGAGCGCCTCCAGGCGGTCGCTTGCGTCCACGGTCTCCTTGGTCTCCCGCAGCGCCTCCTGCAGGGCCAGGGTGGCCTCCTCCAGCTTGAGCGCGACAGCGTCGCGGGACTCGCCGAGGGAGGTGCCCAGTTCGAGGCGGGTGTTGTCGAGCTGCTGGACGCTGGTGTCGAGCTTGCCGTGCAGCGAGTCCGAGGTCTCGGTGAAGCGGCCGTGCAGCGCCTCGGTGGACGCCGCCAGCTTGCCCTGCAGCGCGGTCGCGGACTCCGTGACCTTGCCGATCACCGTCGACGACGTCTCGGTGACCTTGCCTTCGATGACCTGAGCCGACTCCGCGACCTTGCCCTCGACCGACGCCGAGGTCTCGGCGACCTTGTCGTGCAGCGACGTGGACGTCTCGGCGAGCTGCGCCTGCAGCGACGCGGAGGTCTCGACCAGCTTGCCCTCCAGCGACGAGGACGTCTCCAGCAGCGCGGTCTGCAGCGAGTCCGTGGACTCGGCCAGCTTGCCCTGGACGGCGTCGGTCGACTCGGTGACCTTGCCGTGAAGCGAGGTCGAAGCCTCGGCCAACTTCCCGTGCAGCGACGAGGAGGTCTCGGCCAGCTTGCCCTGCAGTGACTGCGAGGTTTCGGTGACCTTGCCGGTCAGCGCGGTCGCGGTCTCCGCGACCTTGCCCGTCACGGCGTCGGTCGACACGGTGATCTTCGTCTGCACCGCGTCGGACGTCTCGGCGACGACCCGCGCGAGGATGTCCTTGGTGCCGTCGAGGTGCTCGTGCACACCCTCGTCGACCTCGTCGAGGCGGCCGCGCAGCGCGGTCTCCATGAGCTCGATGCGCTCGCGCACCGGGGTGGTCGCCAGGGACGGGACCTGGTCGATCTTGCCGTCCTGCTTGTCCAGGTGGTGGTCGAGCTCGTCGATGCGGCGGTGGATGTTGGAGAGCTTGTCCTCCAGCCCATCCATCCGGCCCGCGACACCCTCGAACCGCCCGGACATGCCGTCGAGACGGCCGTCGAGCTGGGCGAACGGGGTGGCGAGCTTGTCGACGATGCTGTCGACCGCGCGGCCGATGGCCGCGATCGCGTTGTCCTGAGATTCCAGCTTCGACATCGCCGCGTCCAGCCGGTCGGCCAGCACTGCGACCTCAGTGCGGTCCGGCATCTCGGACAGGCGCTTGCGCACCGACCCGATGGATTCCAGCGGCGACAGCCTGGCATGGATCTCATCCAGGGCGTCGAAGATCTGCTGCTGTTCGCTCTCACGGATCTCGGCCGCGCGCGTGAGCATGTTGCGCATCCGGTCGAACGACACCGTGGGGTTCGTGCTCTCGTTCACGGAGGTGACCTTCGTCCTGGGGAGGGGAGATGCAGACGACTGTGGGGAGCCTAGCCAGTCCCAAAAGGCGTCCATACACCACCCGTTGCTAGTTCGTCGGTCCAGACACGGACGATTGGACCGTTCGGCGTACGGCCGCGTTGCTTGCTTCGCGACCGGGCCGAACCATACGTGACCGGTCGGCTACCCGATCGGGTGAGGGCTCAATGTGAGTACCGTGTCTGCATGTCGAACCATGTCCAATCACCGGTGACCCCGGAGGCCATCCGCACCGCTCCCAAGGTCCTGCTGCACGACCACCTCGACGGCGGCCTGCGACCGGGCACGGTTATTGATCTTGCCGAGGCCAACGGCTATTCCGATCTCCCGACCACCGACGTCGACGCCCTCGGCACCTGGTTCCGCGACGCCGCCGACTCTGGCTCGCTGGTCCGCTACCTGGAGACGTTCGCGCACACGTGCGGTGTAATGCAGGACGAAGCGGCACTCGTCCGGGTGGCAGCCGAATGTGCGGAGGACCTTGCCGCCGACGGCGTCGTCTACGCCGAAGTCCGTTACGCCCCGGAGCTTTTCACCGAGCGCGGCATGGAACTCGACGCGATCGTGGAGGCCGTGCAGGCCGGGTTCCGCGAGGGCGAGCGCCGGGCCGCCGCAGCGGGCCGCACGATCCGCGTCGGGACGCTGCTGTGCGCCATGCGCCAGAACGCCCGGTCGCTGGAGATCGCCGAACTCGCCGTGCGCTACCGCGACGCGGGCGTCGTCGGGTTCGACATCGCCGGCCCGGAGGCGGGCTTCCCGCCCACCCGCAACCTCGACGCCTTCGAGTACCTGCGCCAGCAGAACGCGCACTTCACCATCCACGCCGGCGAGGCGTTCGGCCTTCCGTCCATTTGGGAGGCCATCCAGCACTGCGGCGCCGAGCGGCTCGGGCACGGTGTGCGGATCGTCGACGACATCAAGGTATCCGCCGACGGGTCCGTCCACCTTGGACGGCTGGCGTCCTATGTGCGCGATCGCCGGATCCCGCTGGAGATGTGCCCGTCGTCGAACCTGCAGACCGGTGCGGCGACCTCGATCGGCGAGCACCCGATCGGCCTGCTCACCTCGCTGCGCTTCCGGGTCACGGTCAACACCGACAACCGGCTCATGAGCGGCTGCTCCATGTCGAGCGAGATGGCGGCGCTGGTCGAGGCCTTCGACTACGGCTGGTCGGACCTGCAGTGGTTCACGATCAACGCGATGAAGTCCGCGTTCATCGGCTTCGAAGAACGCCTCGACATCATCAACAACGTCATCAAGCCCGGCTACGCCCGCCTCATGTAAGCGCGAGTCCAACGTTCAAAACAGCGAGTCCAACGTTCAAAACAATGAGTCCGACACTCGCGACAGTCGCGAATGTCGGACTCATTGTTTTGAACGTTGGACTCGCGGGTTAGTGGGTGTTGAGGCGGTCCTCGAAGTCCTGGACCAGCTTGTTCCAGGTCGCGGATTCCTTGTCGAACGGCGCGCTCGGCGCCATCCGGGTCGGGTCCGGGGCCAGGATGAAGCTGACCAGCCAGCCCAGCGCCTCGGACTGGTTGAGCGCCTCGCCGACCGCCTCGTCGCCCGCCCAGTCGGCGGTGTCGGTGAGCAGCTCCACCGCGAGGTCGAGCTGGACCGGGTCGACCGCGTCGACGCCCTCGGCGAGGTCGTCGCCCAGGCCCTGCAGCACGTAGGTGTTGTCGGTCTCGACCTCGAGGTCGAGGCTGCCGTCGGTCGCCTTCGCGGCCACCGCGTCCCACGTGGAGACCTCGGCGATGTCGTTGTCCGAGTGGTCGCCGTTGGCCAGGAACTTGGCCAGCCCGCGCGCCGACGTCGCCACGTCGATCTTGCCGTCGGAGCCCAGGAAGATCGGCTCGTCGTCGAGGTAGCAGCGCAGCGTGTAGTACTCGGACCCGTCGGTGATGATCTTGATCGGGTCGATGCCGACCTCGGACCAGAACGTCGGGGGAGCCTCTTCCGCGGCCTCGTCGGTCGCCTCGGCGTCGACCGGCTCGATGTCGTCGTCCTCGGCGGCGGTCTCAGCGGCCTCCGCGTGGAACGCGACCAGTTCCTCGGCGCTCTTCTCCAGCGCGGCCTCGTCGACGTCCGGCGCGGTGACGACCGAGTCGAGCGCGTCGAGGACCTCGTCCCAGCGCTCGGCGATCGTCTCGGCCAGGTCGGTCCAGAGGCGCTCGCCGTCGCGGCCGGTGAACGGGAAGGTGCCCTGGTCGAGCACGGCGAACCCATCGGCGGAGTTGAGGACCTCGTGCACCTCGTCGAGCTCGCACACGTCCGCGAGCGAGCGCACGATCGCGACGATGTCGGCGAGCTCGCCGACCGTCCACGTGTCCGGCTCCTCAGCGGCCAGCTCCGGCACGCCCACCAGGTCGTACTGGTGTGCCTCGTCGGGCATCAGCTCGGCCACCGACAGCGCGGGCACCAGGTGCCACGCCGGGTGGTCGGACAGGTCGTGCTCTTCGGTGGTGCGGACGAAAGCCGCGAGGTGGGCGGCGTCGGGGAAGGCGTAGAGATCTTCCTCGTGCCCGAGGAACGCCTCCCACTCCTCACCGTCTTCCCGCCAGCGCGGCGCCCACAGCGTGACAACGTCACCCTGCGGCAGCCCGAGCTCGATCGGGACGATGTCCTGGGCCATTGGAGGTCCTCCTGGTCGCGCAGCCATCGGCGTACGTTCGGGGTGCGTCGGGCAGCCTACGGGGTCGGATCAACGATCCGAACGTAGGGATGACAGGTCGAAGGACAGCGGGTCGTCCGGGTCGAACCCGTCGTCGTCGACCGGTTCCGCCTTGGCCGGGCCGTTGGCGACCCGTTCGTCGCGGCGGCGCTGGAACTCCTCGGCGGTGATGCCGCCGGCCTGCGGGTTTCGTGCGGGGGCGGAGCGGCCGGAGATCAACTCGATGGCGTAGGTCATGTTGTCGCCAAGAATGGGCCCGAGCTTGTTGTAGCCGGCCTGGGTCGCCTGGTCCATCGCGGCCTGCGCGACCATCACGATGAGCCTGCCGAGTTGGTCGGCGCCCCAGCGCACGGCGTCCTGCCGCAGCCACAGCTCCAGCAGCTTGCCGCGGCCGTCGACGGTGACCCGGACGCTCTGGTGGTTGTCGTATGCGGTGCCGCGGACACCCGCGAGGACGGTGTCGATGTTCGCCATCGCCTCTTGGCGGGCGCGCCCGTCCTCGATCAGCTGCTTGGTGCTGCGCCGGATCGGTTCCCGCTCGGTCATCGGACCCGTCGCCGCTGCTGGTGCCCGAGCGGGGTGTCGAAGGCCTCGTCGTCGTCCTCGTCGTCGGGTTCGTAGCCCAGCGACGTCAGGTGCTTCTCGCCCTCGGGACCCAGGACCGGGGCGAGCGCGGCGTGCATGTTCGCGCCCGCGCGCCGGGTGGCCCGCTCGGCCAGCGCCATGATCTGCGCGGCCAGGGCGTCAGCCCCGCTCGACAGCGCCGCGGGCGTCAGCTTGACCTCGGACAGCAGCCCGCCCGGGCGGACCTCCACGATGATCGCGCCGTCGCCGCTGACGGCCTGTCCGGTGACCGGGCCGATCCGCTGGGCGCGCTGCTCGGTCTGCTCGACGCGGCGGACCACCGTGTCGAGTTCATGATCGATGTCGATCTCCACTGGCTCAGTCTGCCCGATTCTCAGCCTGTCGGCCGGTAGAACCCGACGAACGGCATGCCCGAGTTGGTCGTGCGCAGCGGGCCGACCTGCACCGGGTCGCCCGCCTCGACGATCTGCCCGTTGCCGATGTACATCGCGACGTGTCCCTCCCAGCAGACCAGGTCGCCGGGGAGCAACTGGTCGGCGGACGGGACCTCGGCGCCGATGTCCTGCTCCCGCGACGTTCGCGGGATCTCGAGGCCGCCTTCCCCATAGGCGTACTGGGTCAGGCCGCTGCAGTCGAGGCCCGAGCCCGGCGACGTGCCGCCCCAGACGTACGGGACGCCGAGTTGGCTCAGCGCGGCGCGCACGGCCTTCGCGGCGGTCTCGTTGGGGGCCATGACCGAGCTGCCGTCGGGCAGGTTGACCTGAACACCCGTGCCCGGCTGCGGCGGGATGGCCATCGGCAGCCTGCGCTTGGTCGCGACCCCGCCACCTCCGCCTCCGCCGCCGTCTCCTCCACCACCGCCACCGCCTCCACCCCCGCCGCCCTGGCGGTCGTTGTAGGCGGTCGGGGTCTCCGCGCTCGACGCGGACGTCGAGCCCGCGCCGCCGGTCAGCTTGGTGACGACGCCGGTCAGCTGGGTCATCACGGTGTCGAGGTTCGTCGACGTGTCACCGGTCAGCTGGGCGGCGTAGCGGGCCAGCTCGGTGAGCTTCTGCTGCGCGCCGGCCGGGTCGCCCGCCTGGCGCAGCGCCGCGGCGGCCTGCAGCAGCTCGGCGGCCTTGCGGTTGAAGTCGTCGATCTGGTCCTGGTTGAGCTTCTGGCCGACCTTGAGGATGTCGCTGGCCTCGCGGACCGCGGTCTGCACCTCGGCGCTGTAGGAGCTCAGCTCGGCGCCGGTATTGGCCTGCGCGGCGGCGTCGGACTCGTGGCGCAGGCTGGCCTGGCCGGTCCAGCCCTCACGCAGCGTCGTGGCCTGGCGGGAGGCGTCGTAGCCGACGGTGTCGAGGGATCCGCTCAGGGTCGCGTGGGCGCCGCCGATCTGGTCGATCGCGGCGTCGTTGGTGGCCAGGTGGCGCTGGGCGGTCGCGGCGGGCTGGATCATCGGTTCCAGCAGGTCGCGCACGGGGGCGGTCACGTGATGTCACCCGCCGCGCGGCGCAGCCTGGCGGCCGCGTCGTCCTCGGTGCCCTGCAGGTTGGTCCAGGTGTTGCGGACGGCGTCGGCGGTGCCGCCCATGCTGTCGGCCAGCCCGTTCACCCGCTTGAGCTGGCGCTGCGTGGCGTCGCGGATGGCCTGGCTGAGGCCCACCTCGCCGCCGATGATGGAGAACGCGTCGTCGCCGAACTCCCCGTGCGGTGTGAGGCCGCCCGCGACGCTCCTGAGCTGCTCGGCGAGCGGGTTCACCCCCGCCGTGTAACTCGCGAACGCGTCCTCTTCGCCGCGGTAGCCCCCGACGTCCGACTCGGTCATGTCGCCCCCTTGTATCGACAGTGGGACGCACGTCCCGCCCGGTTCGCTCCCTCGATCCCGAATCAGGTTATGACAACCCGCCGACTGGCATGTGTGATTGCGCGCAAGTTGTCCACAGCGCACCCTGAACGGGGGACAATCGCAGGTAGAACCGGTATTCTTGGACAGGAACCAACGCCGAGCGGACTGGAGGCCAGAGTGGCGGACGTGCACGACGTCGCAGCCGCGATCCTGGCGGAGACCGGTCCGGATTCCCCGATGCGCCTGCAGAAGCTTCTCTACTACGTCCAGGGCTGGCACCTGGCGATGACCGGCGAACCGATTTTCCCGGACCGCATTGAGGCGTGGCGGGCGGGGCCGGTGGTGCCCGAGGTCTACAAGCGCCACGAGGGCAAGCGCGAGGTCGCGAAGTGGGACGAGGGCGACCCGGACAGGCTCGACGACGACCGCCGGGAGACCGTCCGATGGGTCGTTGCCCGCTACGCCGGGTTCGACCGCCATCAGCTCAGCTCGATGACCCACGACGAAGAGCCGTGGCGCAAGGCGCGCGCTGGCTTGCCGGAGGAAGCACCGAGTTCGGCGCCGCTGTCAGAACAGGTCATGACAGCGTACTTCCGCCGCTTGACCTGTGACTCGGAGACCGCCATCGCCCAGGCCGTAGCCAACGCGCGGCTCGAAGGCATGGAGGTCTCGGCTGAAGCCATCGAGTACGCGCGGGCGGTCGGCCGCGGTGCGCTGACAACCGATGAAGCCGTGCGACTGCGGATCAAGGAACTACTCGGTCGGTGACCCAGAGCGACCCCTACACCGATCCCGCGACCGGTGTTCTGTTCAACCTCTTCGATCTTGCCGATCCTGTGGCGCTCGCCGAAGTCGAGCGCGACATTACATTCCTTCGCGATGGAGATCTGCGGCGCACGCCGCTGCCAGGAAAGTTCGACCTCAATCACCTAAGCGCATACCACCGGCACCTCTTCGGCGATATCTACTCGTGGGCGGGCGTGCCGCGGCGCGTCAACATCGCAAAACCAGGGGCGTTCTTCGCCAGCTGGCTGCACGTTGAGCAGGCGCTGCACGACCTGTTCGCCAAGCTCCGCAAGGAGAATCTGCTCGTCGGGCTCGACCGGACCGCGTTCGTGACCCGATTCACCCATTACTTCATCGAGGTCAACGTCGCGCACCCCTTCCGGGAGGGCAACGGTCGCACCCAGCGGGCGTTCTTCCGCCACCTTGCGGCTCACGGGGGCTGGGCCCTCGACATCACGACTCTGGTGGGCAACCACTACATCGAGGCGTGCAATGGTGGGATGCTCGGCGAGCCGGGCCCACTCGCCGAGCTGTTCGACACCGCGCTTGTTCCGCTGTCCTAGACGCCCATCGGGTGCCACACGGTCTTTGTCTCCAGCATCGCCCGCAGCCTACGAATATCAGGCTGCTTCGCCCAGTCCTCATCGCCTGCCCGCAGCACCCGCTTGACCGTCCCCGACGCCGACGCCTCAAGGTCCGCGCGTAGCTCGTCCTGGGCGCCGGTCAGGTCCAGGGCGTTGACGTCGGCGTGCGACGCCAACCACGGGGCCAGCTCGGCCGTATGGCCGGTCAGCAGGTTCACCACACCACCCGGCACGTCCGAGGTCGCCAGGACCTCCGAGAGCGTGATCGCGGGCAGCGGGCGGTCCTGGCTGGTCACCACGACGGCCGTGCAGCCAGTCGCGATCACCGGGGCGATCACGCTGATCAGGCCCAGCAGCGACGACTTCTCCGGCGCCAGCACCCCCACCACACCGGTCGGTTCCGGCACGGAGAACGAGAAGTACGGCCCGGCGACCGGGTTCGACGCGCCCAGGACTGTGGCGATCTTGTCGGTCCAGCCCGCGTACCAGACCCAGCGGTCGATCGCGGCGTCCACAATGGACACGGCCTTCTTCGCCTGGATGCCCTCGCTCGCCGAGACCTCGGCGATGAACTGGTCGCGTCGACCCTCCAGCAGCTCCGCGACCCGGTACAGCACTTGGCCCCGGTTGTACGCGGTCGCGCCCGACCACTTGCCAAAAGCCTTGCGGGCAGCCACAACCGCCTCGCGAACATCCTTTCGGGACGCCTGCGCCGCGTTGGCAAGGAACTTGCCGCGCGAGTCCGTCACCGGGTACGTGCGGCCCGACTCCGAGCGCGGGAAAGCGCCGCCCAGGTACAGCTTGTACGTCTTGGCAACGCTGAGTCGCTCAGACATCTAGGTACGCCTCCAGACCCGTGCGGCCACCCTCGCGGCCGAAGCCCGACTCCTGGTACCCGCCGAACGGCGCGGTCGGGTCGAAGCGGTTGAACGTGTTGGCCCACACCACACCGGCGCGCAACTGGTTGGCCGCCCACAGGATCCGGGAGCCCTTCTCGGTCCAGATGCCCGCAGACAGCCCGTATGGCGTGTTGTTCGCCTTGGCGATGGCCTCGTCCGGTGTGCGAAAGGTCAGGACCGACAGGACCGGGCCGAAGATCTCCTCGCGGGCGATCCGCATGGCCTGGCTGACTCCGGCGAACACGGTGGGGGCGAAGAAGAAACCCTTGTCCGGCAGCGGACACGCCGACGTCCAGCGCACCGCGCCCTCGGCCTCTCCGGTCGCCACCAGGTCCTGGATCTTGGTGGGCTGGTCGCGCGAGTTGATCGCGCCGACGTCGGTGTTCTTGTCCAGGGGGTCGCCGATGCGCAGCGTGGAGACGCGCTTGTGCAGCTTCTCCAACAGTTCCTCGGCGATCGACTCCTGCACCAGCAGTCGGGAACCCGCGCAGCACACGTGGCCCTGGTTGAAGAAGATCCCGTTGACGATCCCCTCGACGGCCTGGTCGAGCGGCGCGTCGTCGAAGACGATGTTGGCCGCCTTGCCGCCGAGCTCGAGGGTGAGCTTCTTTCCCGTGCCCGCCAACGACTTCTGGATGATCTTGCCGACCTCGGTGGACCCAGTGAAGGCGATCTTGTTGACCCCCGGGTGGTTCACCAGCTCAGCACCGACGTCGCCCGCGCCGGGCAGGATGTTCACCACTCCCGGCGGCAACTCGGCCTGCTGGATGATCTCCGCGAGCACCAGCGCGGTCAGCGGCGTCGTCTCCGCCGGCTTGAGCACCACGGTGTTTCCGCAGGCCAGCGCCGGTGCGATCTTCCACGCGGCCATCAGCAGCGGGAAGTTCCACGGGATGACTTGGCCCGCGACCCCCAGCGGGCGCGGGTTCGGGCCGTAGCCCGCGTAGTCCAGTTTGTCGGCCCAACCCGCGTGGTAGAAGAAGTGCGCGGCGGCCGTGGGCACGTCGACGTCACGCGACTCGCGGATCGGCTTGCCGTTGTCGAGGCTCTCCAACACCGCCAGCTCACGCGAGCGCTCGGCCATCATCCGCGCGATGCGGAAGATGTACTTGGCGCGCTCGGCGCCCGACATCGGCCCCCACACCTTGTCCTGCGCGCGTTTCGCGGCCTTCACCGCACGGTCCACATCGGACGCGCTCGCGGTGCTGACCTCGGCGAGGACTTCCTCGGTCGCCGGGTTGATCGTCTTGAGCGGCTCGCCGGAGCCCTCGACGAACTCGCCGTCGAGGAACATCCGGTAGCTCGGCTTGAGGTTCGCGATCGCCCGCGACTCCGGCGCGGGCGCGTAGTCCCAGGTCATCTCAGTCCACCGTCACATAGTCGGGGCCGCTGTAGAAGCCGTCGAGCTGCGTCCGGCGCTGCATGAGCAGGTCGTTGAGCAGGCTGGAGGCGCCGAAGCGGAACAGGTGCGGGTCGAGCCACTGCGGCCCGGCGACTTCCTGGACCGCCACGAGGTAGCGGATGGCGTCCTTCGTGGTGCGGATGCCGCCTGCGGGTTTGACCCCGCGCAGCTCACCGGTCGCGGCGTGCCAGTCGTGCACGGCCTGCAGCATCACGTGGGTCACCGGCAGCGTGGCGGCGGGGGACACCTTGCCGGTGGAGGTCTTGATGAAGTCGCCGCCCGCGAGCAGCGCCAGCCACGACGCGCGGCGCACGTTGTCGTAGGTGGCGAGTTCCCCGGTCTCCAGGATGACCTTGAGATGCGCGTCCCCGCAGGCGCGCTTGATGGTCCTGATCTCGTCGAAGACCTGCCCGTACCTGCCGGACAGGAACGCACCCCGGTCGATCACCATGTCGATCTCGGTGGCGCCCGCCTCGACGGCGTACTCGGTGTCGGCGATCTTGATCCGCAGACTCGACCGCCCGGACGGGAACGCCGTCGCGACGCTTGCGACCCCGACCCCGGTGCCCTCGACCTCGGCGACAGCCGTCTCCACCATGTCCGGATACACACAGACCGCGGCGACGTGCGGCACCTCGGGCCGCTCCGGCTCGGGCCTGCGCGCCTTCGCGCACAGCGTCCGCACCTTGCCCGCCGTGTCCGCCCCTTCCAGGGTGGTCAGGTCGACCATGGAGATCGCCATGTCGATGGCCCACATCTTGCTGGCCTTCTTGATACTGCGCGTCGCCAACCCCGCGGCCCGCTGCTCGACACCCACCTGGTCCACCCCGGGCAACCCGTGCAGGAACCTGCGCAACGAGGTCTCGTCGCGGGTGGCGTCGGCGAACTCGGGGGGTGCCCCGGACGTCGTCGTCGTGGATGCGGCCATACCCACGAGTCTAGGCCGCGTCCCGACCCGTCCGCCCTCTCCGTCCGGGTGCCGTCGGCGGTGGGCGAAATCAGGGGTGCGTGATCTTGACCGGCGTTAATGTGGCCGCATGAGTGAGCACCTGACGGCCGTGCCGTTCGGCGAGACCGGCACCCTGCCCCCGTTCGTCGAGTGGGCGACCTTCCCGTTCACCGGCGACCTGCTGGTCAAGCCGTTCGAGCCCCCGGTGCTCCCCGAGCCCGCGCGTGGCGGTGCGGGCGGCGTCGACTGCGGAGCCTGCGACAAACCGGACGAGGATTTCCTCTGGAGCGACGACCACTGGCGAGTCGGCTCCACCCCCGAACCGAGCGGCTTGCCCGCGGTGCTGTTCCTGTTCCCGCGCGAGCACTACGACCTGGTCGACCTGCCACCCGCCCTGGCCGCGTCCTACGGCCCGATGATCCAGCGGGTCGAGCGCGCCTACCTGTCGCTGGGCGGCATCGCCCGCGTCCACCAGAACAAGTGGGGCGACGGCGCGGAGCACCTGCACCTGTGGTTCTTCGGTCGCCCCGAGGGGATGCTCCAGTTCCGCGGATCCTTCCTCACCATGTGGGACGACGTCCTACCGCCGATCCCCACCGCCCAATGGCACGACAACCTCCACCGCATCGCCGCTTCGCTCGCCGAGGGTGGAGGCACGGCACATGTCTGAGACGTGCTTGTCGTTCCGCGAATTCATCGAGCGCGAATGATCACCCGCGAATTCTCGATGCACGAGGATGCCGGCGGCATCATCCGGTTGTGCCAGGTGTTGGCCACGGTTCCGGCCAATACCTGGCGGTGGTCAATGCTGGATTACGAAGGTTGCCGGGCGGACAGCCGTACGAGCAGTTCGTGAGCTCGGTCCGCGACGGTGGCTACCCGTTCGATTGGCCCGCTCTGACCGCGTTCGCGGCGGATCTGGGGCAGACCATTGATTGCTTGGTCGCAGCGGTTCACACCTGGGACGGCGTCGCACTTGACCGGGTTATGGCCGGTGACTACGAGCAATGCCTTGTGCCCGTGCCTGCCCTTGCGCCGACGCGGCGGCTTGACGTCCACGCCGCCCCACATGGCGAAGCCGGTGATGCGGACGACCGGGGAGCCGGGTAACCCGGACGTCGTCGTCATGGATGCGGCCATACCCGCGAGTCTGGGCCGCCCTCACCACCCACCGCGTCGTCCAGGGAACAAGACACCCAGGGCGGGCGACTACTCGTACGGGTGTGACTTGGCTCTCCGAAATGTCCCGGATGCGAGCGCTTGGTGACAACGGCGCTGGTGAACGAGCAGATCAACAGTGGAACCGATTACTCTCCGACATTCGTCCATTCAGCCCATGTCCGTAACCGGCGCGATTTGGCAGAGTCCCGCCGGTCAGTCGGGGACTGGACACTGGGGATTTTGTGATTGCGACGGGTCTAACGCCGCGTATGCGCGCGTCAATTTTCGGTTCTCTGCTGGTGATAGGCGCTTCGCTAGTCGTTCCCGGCGTGGCTTCGGCCTCGCCGTCGGTGGTGGGAGCGCAGCCGGTGGTCGCGCTTGACACTGAGACGGCTCAGGCGCAGGCCCGCCTGCTGAACAAGCAGGTCAAGGTCACGGCCAAGACAACCGAATCCTCGGAGACCTGGGCGAACCCGGACGGGACGCTGACCTCGGAGATCGCCTCCGGCCCGGTGCGGGTCAAGCAGGGTGACGACTGGAATCCGGTCGACCTCACGCTGGTGAAGCAGCCGGACGGAACCGTGCGGGCGAAGGCCCATCCACGCAATCTTGTGCTCAGTGCCGCAAGCGGGCCCGGGACCGAGGACCTCGCGTCTGTGTCGAGCCCTCACGGGATGCTCGCCCTGCAGTGGCCCGGATCCCTGCCGGACCCGATGCTCAACGGCGACACCGCGACCTACGCCGAGGTGGAGCCAGGTGTCGACCTTCAGGTGAAGGCGACGTTGGCCGGATTCCAGCAACTGCTGGTGGTCAAGCGCAAGCCGACGAAGGCGATGAAGGCCACTCTGCCCCTGCGCGTCGAGGGCATGGAGGTGCGCACCGAAGCCAGCGGGCACATCGCGCTGCTGGACAAGTCCGGCCGGGTCGTCGGAGGTATTCCGGCTGCGGAGATGTGGGATTCGCGCAAGGATTCGACAACAGGTGATCGGGTCAAGCACGTCAAGGCCAAGCAACTGACGGTGAAACGCGCTGGTCCGCAGCAGAGCGGTGTGGACATCACCGTGGAACCCGCGGACGCGTTCTTCGACGACCCTGGACTCGTCTATCCGGTGAGCATCGACCCGAGCCCCGATCTTGGCACCTCGTTCGACACGTGGGTCCAGGAGGGCTCGACGCTGCAGAAGTCGGCATCGACCGAACTTCGGATGGGCGTGACGGGGAGTGCCGAGACGCGCGCCTATATGCATTTCGACATGAGCCCGATCAAGGGAACCACCGTCACCGCCAGCACCCTGCGCCTGTGGGCCTTCCACTCGTACTCGTGCAGCGCCCGGAACTGGACGGTTTACAGCACTCCCCTCGTCGCCTGGGACGTCACCTGGGCTACCAAGCCCGCGCCGTGGAACGAGTGGGTCACCACCAGCGAAACCATGGGCTATGACTCCAGTTGCGCCGCAGACTCGACCAAGACCGACATCCAGAGGTTGGCGCAGACCTGGGCGGACCAGAAATTCGGCATGGCGGGCGTCATGATCAGGGCGACCGATGAAACCGATGCCCTCGCGTGGAAGAAATTCAACTCGTCCGAAGCGGGCCTCGGCCCAATACCAGGAACTTTAGGTTCGGGTGAGGATGGTCACGACTGTGGGTGGTGGGCCTGTCAGGTGTTTGTCGATGGGTTTCTTCGATGGGAACGGGGTGCGCTGTGTGCGGCGGACCACGCGTG
>NZ_JBOHGC010000662.1:0-1655 GCF_050699995.1 Actinokineospora sp.
AGCCGGAGGGGATGGTCCCGTCACCCCGCACCCGCTGGACGTAGGCATCGAAGGAGACCGCATCGCGGTCGTCGTACCACGCGACGAAGACGCCCCCCTCGCCGTCGAGCGCGACCGCCTGGGGCGACTGCGACCTCGGCAGCGAGCACAGCAAGAGTCCCTCAGCAGGCCAACCCGGGGAGACCTGCCCCGCCGCCGTGATGCGCTGCAGGTAGGCATCTGAGTCAAGTTGGTTGCGGGCGTCGGTCCACGCGACGTAGACGCCTCCCGCCCCGTCCTCGATCACGCGGTGGTAGTTCGTTCCGCAGGAGTCCCCGCACACCGGCACGCCGGTGGACGGGCTCCAGAGCTGCGCCCACGCAGACGCGGGCAGCGCGAGCATGAGGGTGGTCGCGAGGAGTGGCAGCGAGCGAGGGGTCACATCGACATCCCACTGTTCGGACTGCGATCAAGCGCAGGGCCCATCCGGGCCGAGCCCGACCACGAGAAAGATGTTGACAGAGCCCCGGGGGGGGGGGGCTAGCGTTTTCTCGTTCGCCGTCGCGCCGCCCCGCCGCCTGCCCAACCTCCCGCCGCGGTCGCGTCTCTGCTTGTGCCTGCTGGTCATCGCGCGTGGAGGCCCATCATGCTGAGCGTCGTCACGGCCCCCGGGTACGCTTGCGCACCCCTCCTTCACTCCCGGTACGTCGCATCCATCCTCGCGAGCCTTGTCCTGCTGTCGTTCGGCACACCCCGCGTGCACGCCCAAGCCAACCTGGAGGGCAGGTGGACTCCGCCCGAGAACTGGAGCGCGGGGAACGAGGGGAAATACGCGATCCATCTCCTGCTGGTTCCCGAGGCGAACAACCCCGACAGCAGCCGCATCCTGTGGTTCGCGGGGCAGTACCTCGGCCATCCCTTCCGCGGAGGCGAGTGGCGCTGGGGACCCGGCAACGACGCCTGCGCGGAATCGCCGAGCGCGGGCTGGGGGCCACCGTTAGCGGATCCCGCGCCGCCGGCCCCGGTGATGAACCTGTTCTGCACGAGCCATGCCCCGCTGGGGACGGACGGGCGCATCGTGTTCGCCGGTGGCGACGACCACGTCACCCATTCCTACGGGGAGAAACAGTCACGCCTCGTCCAGCCGGGGTCCGGCACCAACCAGAGCACCTGGCCACTTCCGAATCCGGGGCTGATGCACGACTGGCGATGGTATCCCACCTCTACGACCCTGCGTGACGGTCGCGTGCTGGTGACGGGCGGTTTCCGTCCTCCCCACCACCGAGTGTTCGGCGGCAAGCGCGGGACCACGGCGCCACCGGCGAGCCCCTCGTGGGGCGACACGCTGTCCCGTTTCCTGCCGGCGGACGGTGGGTTCTGGGATGCCCGCGTGCTGCCGGCGGCGGATCAGGTGACCGGCAATCGCCCCGATCCCCGCCATGCCCACAGCGGGGTAGAAATGGCGAAGGTGCCCGACTTCCAGGCACAGGTGTACTTTGGCGGCATCGGGAGTGATGGTCAGCCGCGCAACGACACCTGGTTCATCACTCGCGACGACAACCCGACGGGCGCCGACTACACGTACCGGTGGAAGGAACCCACCGTGCTCGGAACACCGCCGGCGAAGCGCAGCGACCACACCGCGGTCGCGGCACTCGGCGGCCAGATGGTGGTCT
>NZ_JBOHGC010000663.1:0-1676 GCF_050699995.1 Actinokineospora sp.
GCCGCCTCCAGCAGCAGGACACGGGTCACGACAGGTAGTCCTCACAGGCGCCGTCGCGGCGGGTGTCGAGGGTGAAGCAGTGGAAGCCGCCACCGAACAGCCGCCGGTGCCGGTGCCGCACGGGGACTGTTGTGAAGCCCTCGGCGTCGAGTGTCTTGAGCAGGCCGGTGCAGTCCTGGTTGACCAGCACCGTGTCCGGGCTGACCGACAGGACGTTCAGGTCGATGTACGGGCTGGTGAGGACCAAATCCTCGCTTTCGTCGTATGCGGGGAATGCGCCCGGGTCTGGTTCTGGCGCGACGATGAACTTCCATGACTGCAGCGCTTTCGGCAGCATGTCGCGGATGCCGTCGTGGCGAGCGAGGAAGACTCCGGGCCGCAGCGCCAGAAGCATGCTGTCGATGTGGTTGTCGGCCATCCGATGTACCCGGTGGATCCGGTAGCGCTCGCCGAGGTGGCGCTCCAGCCAGTCAACCGCCAACCGGTGGTTGTCGTGGGCGATGTTGACGACCAGGTCGCGGCCCAGGCGCAAGACCTGGGCGCCGTCGAGCATCATCTCGAATCCGACGTCGTACGGGCTGGGCTGTGGATCGGCGATGGGCTCGGTGGGCCCACCCAGGGTTGTCGCCTCGTCGCGGGCATACGACAGGTCGAACGACAGGTCGGTGAGCAGCGGCCTCGGCATGGTCGTCCACCGTGCTCCAGCCTCGTAGTACCGCTGGAAAATCGGTGCCAACAAACGGGTTTCCAAGTAGCGGGAGCGGATCGCGGGCGGGGTTTCGATGATCTCATCGCCCAGGACGAGGGTGTTGTCGCGGATGTTCAGCGCAGGCGTGGGCGCGGCCTGCCAACCCAATCCCGCGATGGGGGCGGCGTCGGGGGGAAGTGCCAGCGGGCGGTGCACGGTGATCCCGAGGGCGGCGAGCGTCGCGGCCAGATCCTCGACGTCGGCGTGGAGTTCCTCGGTGTAACGCCGTTTGATGTTCCAGCTCCGAGCGGCGCGGTCACCGTCGGCGGCGACGAGGCGCGGGTAGGCCCAGTCGGAGCGGAACCCTGCCAGGTTGTCGTGGTGGAACAGCTCGAAGGTGACGTCGCGGTCGTGACTGAGGTAGTTCTCGGCGGAACCGACGATGATCTCGCGCAGAGTGGTGAAGTCGTCGTGGCTGTGCAGCAGCATGGTGGTTTCCTCATATGCGGTGGGCGAATGTCACGGTCAGTGCTGGCGAGTCGGCTACCCGACCCGGGGTAGTGACCTGCAGTGGCGCTCCTGCCCCGCATTGGCGCGGCGCACACGCAACAGCACACCGTCAGCGGCGAAGCGGAGAGTGCGCTGCTCGCTCCACCCGGCGAAGCGGTACTCGTCAGGCCCTGCCTGCGCGAGGGCGAATACCCGGCCAGCAGCCATGAGCGTCAACTTGGCGTCAGCTGCGGCGAACCGCACGGGCTGGAGGGGACCGTCCAGCGGTTGGTCGTGGTCGAAGTCGGTGAACCCGCTCGGCAGCTCCGCGTAGTACGGGAGCGGAACCGGACAGGGTTCGAGCGGCGGCGTGAATTTGTTGAACAGCACGTCGCCGTCGTTCATCGCGGCCTGCCAGTCAGACGGGAATAGATCGACCAGCTCACGTGTGAGGAGTGCGTCGACGACGGTATGCACCCGTGTCGCCGGTCCGGTGTTG
>NZ_JBOHGC010000664.1:0-2255 GCF_050699995.1 Actinokineospora sp.
ATCCCGGGCCGGCGGGTCTTCGATTCGCGCCTGGCGGCGTTCCTCCGGCTCACGGGCCGCAGCGTCCGGCCGTGCGCTCGGCGCCGCTCGACGCGAAGCCGACCGTTCCCTCGCCGCAGCGGTTCCCGCCGCGGACGAGGTAGTAGAAGATCTGGCCGATCGGCGGATCCTCCACCGCCTGCGCCGCCGCGTCGGCATCGTCCACCTCGATGCAGGACGCCGCGCCGAAGTCCCGCCGGTCGGTCGAGCGCAGGACGTCGAACAGCGCCGCGCCGTAGGTCCCGGACGGCGCGGTCCAGGTCAGCGTCCGGCGATCGGCCGCCAAGGCCAGGTCCTGCACCTCGTCCGGGGTCGCCAGAGGCGCCAGGGCCGGATCGCAGCTCGGGAAGTACCCCAGGCGCGACAGGTTCGTCCAGCCGTTCGCCCAGTTGCTGCCCGGGCTGAAGGCCCCCCGGAACGGAGCCGGCGAGAAGACCGGCTCCAGGGGCGCCTGGCGATCGGTTGTCCCCAGGGCGCTTCCGGGAGCGGGTCTGGGGTCGATGGTGACGACGGGGTCGGGGAGGGTGGCGATGCCGATGGGGAAGCGGGTCAGGGTGCGGATCGGCAGCGGCTGGGCGCAGTCCAGGGACTGGTTCTGCAGCGCCGCGCTGGTGAACGTCCCGTTGTCGTAGTGCTCCTTGGCGGCGTCGCACCCGAAGGCCGTCGCGTCCCCCACCGGGACCGCGCCGCCGTTGCCGAAGCACCAGAAGGTGCTGTCCTGCAGCTCCAGCTGGAAGTCCGAGTCCGGCGTCCGGTAGAACGCGCCGTCCACCACGTAGTCCGTCGTCGCCCGCTGCGCGCTGGTGTTCGGGCCGATCGGCGTCCCCAGCGCGCCCCCCTCGATGCACAGCGGCGCCCCGCCGAAGTCCGCGAAGAACGAGTTGTAGTACCGGCCCCCCGCGTTGTCCCGGAAGTGCAGCGCCGTGTTGGTCAGCCTGCCGGTGTAGGCCTTCTGCCCCAGGCCCACGTAGGTGGCGTTGTAGATCGTCGGGATGGCGAACGGCTGGCTGCCGTCCGGGTTGTTCCCCCCGTCCTGCTCCGCCCCCTTGTCCGACCGGTCCGTCCCCGGCGTCCCCTGCAGCGCGAACACGTGCTGCAGCCTGCCGCGGAACCCCTCGTCGTAGTCGATGCTGTCGTCCCCGACGTTGGCCACCACCAGGTGGTGCAGGTTCACCGTCCCGCCGAAGAACTCCACCCCGTCGTCCTTGTTCTGGAACACCTCGATGTGGTCCAGGTCGGTCTGCCGCCCCACCGCCCCCAGCGTCAGGCCGTTGATCTCGTTGTTCGCCGACACGTTGAAGCCGCCGTAGCGGATCGACACGTACGACATCGTCCCGCTGTCATCGTCGTCGTTGCCGCCGTTGCCGTACAGCCCCAGGCCCCCCGCCGCCGTCAGCCCCTCGATCTGCACCTCGCGCGTCGCGTCCGGACCGGCCAGCGTGTTGTTCGCCACGTACGTCCGCCCCAGCAGGATCACCCCGCCCCACTGTCCCGTCAGCGACATCGCGTTCAGCGGGTCGTCGTAGGGGAACGTCCCCGGGTTGTTCCCCACGTTGTCGTCCTGCAGGTCGGTGAACACGATCGGCCGGGTCGGCGTCCCCAGCGCCCGGATCTTCGAGCCCCGCGCGATGATCAGCGTCCCGGGGTCGTTCGCGCCCGCCACCGACTGCGGCTCCCCCCGCACCACCGTCCCCGCCTCGATCGTCAGCGTCGCCCCGTCCGTCACGTACACCGGCTGCGTCAACACGTACTCGTTCTCCGCCGTCCACGTCTCGCTCGCCGTGAGGTTGCCGCTGACGAAGATGGTCGCGGCCGCGGCCTCACCGGCCCCCGCGAGGGCCAGCACGGCCAGAAGCGCCGACACCGCGATTCGATTCCATATCCTGCTCATCATCAATCCCTCCTGGTGGGTCCTGCGCGACGCTCATCCGAATCGCCGACTCGAACGCGCCAAACCTACGCGGGTGGCGTGACGGGGCGGTGACGCCGCCGCAACGAGTCGGCGAAGGGGACCGTCCATGCCGGCGCCCGGCCGGGCCGGCCGGTCGCGCGGCGCCGGACCGCGGGAGCTTCACGCAGCGGTCACGGGGACGACACATGGTCGTCACGGGCCGCGCCTACAAAGGCCGCGACGCGGGAGAACCTCGATGAAGAACACCCTGCTCGGAGTGGTGGTGGTCCTGGGCGCCGCGGGCCTGCCGGCGACGGCGCAGGAG
>NZ_JBOHGC010000665.1:0-10262 GCF_050699995.1 Actinokineospora sp.
CGTGGCCGCCCAGTTCACCGACGACGAACTGCGCACGACAGCGGAGGTCATGCGCAGGCTGGGTTTGGCGTTGGCGGAGGACGAATCCCGGCAGGTGTGAGCCTGGCCGACGCCACACCCGCGACGAGGCGCGCCCGTCGCGGGTGTGGTTTCGACCAGGCTCACCCGTGCCGGGATTCGTCCTCCGCCAACGCCGAACCCAGCCTGTGCAGGACTTCCGCCGTCATCCGCAGTTCCGCGTCGGTGAACTGGGCGGCCACGCGGTTGGTGAAGGCGTGTTGGGCGGCGCCCATGCCGTCGATGGCTTTCCAGCCCGCTTCGCTGGGGCGGACCAGTTTCGCCCGGGCGTGGGCCGGGTTCGGCAGGTACTCGGCCAACCCCTTTTCCACCAGCAGGTCCGCTGTGCGCTGGACGCTCTGCCGCGCCATGCCCATCTCGCGGGCGATGTCGGCGACCGAGCGGGGCTGGTCGAGAACGCCGCCGAGGACCTGCCACCACGACGGCGTGAGTCCCTGCGGGCGGGAGATGTGTTCCGCCGCCCGCAGGAACGCGCCGTTGAGGTGGAAGGTGCGCACGATGATGTCGGTCAGCGCGTCACCCCCCGGTGTGCGGGGTTCGACGCTCATCCGACGGCTTCCATGAGTGCGAAGAACCACTTGGGGTCGCCGGTGGCGTTGAGCTGGTACCACGCCTCAAGCACGTCGGGCTCGTACACGTCGAGCACGCGGAAGATCTCCCTGGCGAACTCCAGCGGGCCGGCCGCACCCGCGGTGATCAACCCCTGGTCGACGACCGCGCGTTCCGGCAGGAACCGCGACTCCCCCTGATACGCCTGCGCCATCGCCAGTTGCTGAGGGGCGTTTCCCGTGTGGGAGCGGGTGTCGAGCAGTCCCGCCGCGGCGAGACCGACTGTCGCACCGCAGATCGCGGCGACCGGGCGGCCCGCGGCGAGTCGCCGAGCCGCGGCCGAGACGAACGCCGTGTGCTCGCCTTCGAGCCAGGAGTCCGCTCCGGGCAGCAACAGCAGCGCCGCGCCGTCGATGTCCGCGTCGGCGAGGGTCAGGTCGGGCGTCACGACAAGACCGCCCATGGTGGTGATCGGCGCGGAGGTCTCCGCGACCGTGCGCACCCGGAACCGTCCGGGCTCGCGCTGGAACGCGGGGTTGTTGAGACCGGCGGTGACGTAACCGATCTCCCAGTCCGCCAGGCCCGAATACACAGCTACAAGGATGTCCGAAGTCATGGCAGTATTCTGTCATGTTGACAGTGTGCTGTCAATATGGATCGGCGGCTAAGCTTGACGGTGATGCGACGGTTCCGATGGCCCGCGGCCGCCCTGCTCCTGGTGGCGATCCTGATCGGCGGATTCGTCATGGTCGGCGGCGACCCGCCCCGCGCCCCGGCCCCGCCGACCGGTCCCCGGGTGCTCGTCGCCATGGGCGACTCCACGATCTCCGGGGAGTCCGCGGGCGACTACGAACCCGGCACCGACGGCGACGACGGCAACTGGTGCCACCGCTCCACCAAGGCCTCCATCCACCACACCGCCCTGCGCGCGGTCGCCGAGACGATCAACCTCGCCTGTTCCGGCGCCCCATCGGCCCAAGTCGGTCTCGGCGAGACCCAGCAGTACACCGAGGGTTCCCAGGCCCGCAGGCTCGGCATCATCGCCAGGGGCAAGCGGGTCGTGGCGATCCTGCTCTCGGTGGGCGCCAACGACGATCCCGGATTCGCCCGGGTCCTCGACGCCTGTGTGCAGGCCTGGTTCGACGAGGACAAGCCGGGCTGCGCCGAGGCCAATCGCGACGAGTGGCCGCGCCGGGTCGACGCGATGGTGCCCAAGGTGTTGGCCGCCATCGACGACATCCGCGAAGTCATGCGCGACGCCGGCTACCAGCCCACCGACTACCACCTCGTCCTGCAGTCCTATGCGGCACCGATCGGTCCGGACGCACTTGCGTCGCTGCGCAACCTCAACGGTTGCCCGTTCCGCGAGGACGACCTGCGCTGGGTGCGTGAGACCGCGGTGCCGCTGATGACCGAGGGCGTGCGCCGAGTCGCCCGCGAGTCCGGGGTGCGCTTCCTCGACCTGTCCCGCGCCGCCATCGGCCGCGAGGCCTGCTCCAGCGACGACCCCTCACGCGAGTGGTTCAGCCGCCTCTCGGTCCGCTGGGCGGACCTGCGCGACGAGGCCCGCTCAACCCACGCCCTGCAGGAGTCCTTCCACCCCAACGCCGCGGGCCACGCCGCGTTCGGCCGCTGCCTCGGGGAGTTCCTGGCCACCACCGACCGCGCCGCCGCCTGCCTGCCCGGCGCGACCGGCGATTTGCACGCCGCCACCAGCCTCGGCCCGTAACCGGAACCATCCACGCCCCGCCGCGTCCAACGGTCATGCGCGCGTTGTTGATCGCCCTGGTCCTGGTTCTGACGGCGGGTTGCTCGGAAGGACCGCCCTCGGACCCTCCCGCGGACTTCGCGGGCACGTTCATCTACACCAAGGGCTCGGTCCCTCCGCGCTACCACTACGAGTGGACGCTGACCTTCACCGCCACCGACGCCACCGTGTCCTGGCGACCCGGCTATGACGACGCGACGCCGCCGTGGACCACGACAACCCCGATCACCCCCGAGGCCCGCGCCACCTTCTACCGCACCCTGCGCGACGCTGGGGCCTTCCAGGCGACCTCGACGAACCGCGACGGCGCTGTCGGCGGCTCCACCGGATCGCTCAGCCTCACCGCCGACGGCCAGACCTACGGATCTCCGCGCCTGGGCACCAACCGCGACAACCACGACCTCCTCGAAGCCATCCACGACGCCGCCGTCGACCTGTTGCCCGCCATGGTCTGGGATGAGTTCGAACGGAAGCAGAAGGACTGGGGCGCGGGCTCATGATCGCCCGCGCGCTCATGGTCGCCTTGGCCCTCGTCGTCGCGGGCTGCTCATCGCCGCCGACTCGGATGCCTGAGGACTTCACCGGCACCAACACGTACGACAGCGGCATGCTCCCCGCACCTCAGTACGAGTGGACCCTGACGTTCACCGCCACCGACGCGACCATGGCCTGGCGCCCCGGCAACGACCCGGCCACTCCACCGTGGACCCGCACAGTCCCCGTGACCGCCGAGGCCCGTGCCACCCTCTACCGCGACCTGCGCGACGCGGGCGCCTTCAGCACACCGGACGGCGGCGACGCGGGCATCGGTGGCCCCACCGGCCGGATCACCCTCACCGCCGACGGCGAAACCTACGACACCGCCCGCCTGGCAGCCGCCCGCCTGCCACTGCTGCGCGCCGCCCATGACGCGGCGGTCGACCTGTTGCCGGGCGACGTGTGGGCGGAGTTCGAGCGCGGGCAGAAAGAGTTCGGCGGCTGACACCCAGCCCGGGTACAACTCACCGGTGACCCCCGAAGAACTCGACCTCACCGACGACGCCACTGCCGCCGCTGTGCACGCCGTCGGCCTGCGCTCCTACCGGGTGGAGGCCGACCTGATCGGGTTCGACGGCATCCCGCCGCTGCACGAATCCCTTGCGGACATGCGCGCCCAGCGGCTGCGCTGGCTGGGCTGCCGCGCCGACGGCGTGCCGGTCGCGTTCATCGCGTGGGCGCAGGACGAAGTCGTCGACATCGACCGGCTGTGTGTGGACCCGGCCTGGTTCCGGCGCGGCCTGGCGACGACCCTGCTGCGCGCGCTGCTGGACCGCACCACCGGCGACGTCGTCGTCTCCACGGGAGCCGAGAACACGCCCGCGGTGTCGCTCTACGAGCGCGCGGGCTTTGTTCGGACCGGCGCCGTCGAGCCCGCGCCCGGCCTCAAGATCGCCACGTTCCGGCTACAGCGCGGGTGACCGGCCCTCGTACGGCGTGGACAGCACCACGGTCGTGCGGGTCGACACCTTCGCCGCCTCGCGGATCTTGCGCAGCAGGTCCTCCAGCCCAGCGGGCGAGGCGACCCGCACGAGGAGCACGTAGGAATGGTCTCCGGCGACCGAGTAGCAGGACTCGATCTCGCTGATGTGCACCAGCCGCTGCGGGTAGTCGTCGGGGGCGGCCGGGTCGATCGGCGTCAGCGAGATCAACGCGGTCAGCGGCAGCCCGATGGCCTCCGCGTCCAGCCGCGCCGAGTAGCCGCGGATGACCGCGCGCTGCTCCAGCCTGCGCACCCGCTGGTGGACCGCGGACACGCTGAGCCCGACCCGCTCGGCGAGGTCGGTGAAGCTGCACCGCCCGTCGGTGGACAGCTCGCGGACGATGGCCTTGTCGATCGGCTCCAACACGTTGTCAGCACTCATGCGGGCAGCGCCACCAAGTCGTGCGGGCGGGTGTTGACCGGCTCGACGCCGTCGGCGGTGACGACCACGATGTCCTCGATCCGCGCGCCCCAGCGTCCCGGCTGGTAGATGCCTGGCTCGACGCTGAACGCCATGCCTTCCTCCAGCACCAGCGGGTTCCCGGCGACGATGTACGGGTGCTCGTGCACGTCCAGACCGATGCCGTGGCCGGTGCGGTGGATGAAGAACTCCCCGAACCCGGCATCGGCGATGATCTCGCGGCCCACGGCGTCGACCTGCTCGGCGGTCACGCCCGGCCGGATGAACTCCACCGCCGCCGCCTGAGCCCGCTGCAACACCGCGTACGTCTCGCGCACGTCGGCGTCGCGCGGCTCGCCGACGGCGTAGGTGCGGGTGCTGTCGGAGTTGTAGCCCTCCGCGATCGGGCCACCGATGTCGACCACGACCACGTCACCGGACTCGATCACCCGGTCGGACAGGTCGTGGTGCGGGCTGGCGCCGTTGGGGCCGGAGCCGACGATGACGAACTCGGCCGACACGTGGCCCTCTTCGACGATGGCGGCGGCGATGTCCGCGCCGACCTCGCGCTCGGTGCGTCCGGCGCGCAGCCATTCGCCCATCCGGGCGTGGACCCGGTCGATCGCCGCGCCCGCCTTGCGCAGCGCGTCGACCTCGGCGGCGTCCTTACGCATCCGCAACTCGCCGATCACCGGCCCGGCCGGCACCTGCCGCGCGCCGGGAAGGGCGTCGCGCAGCGCCAGCACATGCAGTGCGGGCAGCACGTCACCGACGGCGACCTGCCCGGCCTCGCCGAGGAGCCCGGCGACCAGCGCGTACGGGTCTTCGCCGTCGACCCAGGTGGCGACCCGAACGCCGAGCGCGTCGGTGGGCGCGTCGGCGTACCCGGGCGCCTCCAGCTTCGGCACCACCAGCACAGCGTCGCTCGGGGTCACGACCAGGCAGCTCAGGCGCTCGAACGACGACCCGGTGGCGCCGAGCAGGTAGGCCAGATCCGTGCCCGGCGCGATCACCAGGGCATCGACGCCGACGGCGGCCGCGGCCGCGCGGGCCTTGTCGAGACGGGCCCGCAAGAGCGTCGGGTCAAGTGAGAGGGCGGTGGTCGACATGATCTGCAGCCTAGTCCTGTGTGGCCTACGCGGTCGCCGCGGCGACCGGCACCGGGCGTGGTGCGGAATCGGGCCGCGCGTCCATCTCCCGCCACACGGGAAACACGGCCGGACACACCGTCGTCACCACGTAGGCGACGCCGACCGCCACCAGGGTCGGCCCCAGCCCGGCCGCCTCGACCGCCACGCCCGCGACCACGGCGCCCACCGGGCCGCCGAGCAGCACGACCGCGGTCGTCACGCCGGTGACCATCGGCCGCACGTCGTCCGGGACGCGCGCGAACTGCACCACACCGAGGATGGGGTTGATCGCGCCGCACAGCACGCCGGAGACACCGAACACGATCAAGACCACCGCGAGTCCCGGGTCGGCCGCCATCACCAGGAACCGCGGGCCGCCCACGACCAGGAAAGCCACCGTGTAGGTGATCCGCCGCGGCAGCCGCGCGCCCACCCACGCGTACAGCGCGGTCCCCAGCATCGCCGCACCGCCGAACACGCCGGGGATCAGTCCCAACGCGACACTGCTGTGCAGGACATCGTTGGCGTAGACGGGAATCAGCACCGCCGAGGCCGCCATGTCCAGCAGGTTGGTGACCATGACCATCACCAGGATCGCCACCATGAGCCGGTCCCCGCGCAGATACGCGAACCCGCGCCGCAGCCGCCCGAAGTAGCTGCCCTCGACCGACTCCCCCGCACCCACATCGGGCACGGCGAGCCGGATCAGCAGCGCGGAGACGAGGAACGTGGCCGCGTCGACGTAGAGCACCTGCTGCGGCCCGAGGACGGCGATCAGCACGCCCGCCAACGGCGCGCCGACCATCTTCGCACCCCGGCTGACCCCGTCGTAGGCGCTGAGCACGCGGGTCGCTCCCGCGCCCGACAACGTGATCAGCGAGGCCATCATCGACCAGCGCGCCGTCTCCCCCGGCGTCCTGGTCAGGCCGAGCAGTCCCGCCAACACCAGCAGCAGCCCGAACGGCAGGCCCGCGGTGGCGAACAGCAGCGGGATCGACGCCACCACGACCGCCGCCGCCAGGTCGGACACGACGCTGCTGCGCCGCCTGCCGAGCCGGTCGATCACCGGCCCGCCCGCCAGAGCGGCGACGACCGCGCCCGCCACCTCCACCCCGACGACCAGGCCGGTGCGGGCCCGGGCTGCCGGTAGTCTGCAGGACGAACCAGGGCACCGCGAGGAACGTCATCGTCGTCCCGCACACCGACAGCGCGTTCGCGACCAGCAGCGCGACAACCGGGGACCGGCTCACTGCTCGGCCTCGATCGGGAAGGCCTGGAACTGCACGGCGAACGCCTGGTCGCCCTCGGCCGCCGGGCGGCGGTAGCGCTCCACGACCGCCTCGATCTCGGCGAAGAACCGCCGCGCCTCGTCGGCGCCCATCGGCAGCAGCCAGTCCGACATCGACGAGGTGTGCCGCCACGGTTCGTCCCAGGTGTGCCGGGAGCGGACGAACCCGATCGCGCGGTCGCGGTAGCCCTCGATGATGTGGCTCATGTAGGCGACCAGGGCGTCCCGCACCTCGGGGTCGTCCTCGGGCAGTGACCGCTCCCGCAGCTCGGTGTAGTCCTGCGCGGCCCGCCACCAGCGCTCGCGTCGGTTCCCGCGCTCGGTGTCCTCCTCGATGAACCCGGCCTCGGCGAGCTGGCGCAGGTGCCAGCTGGTCGTCCCCGAGCTCTCGCCGAGGCGCTGGGCCAAGCCGGAGGCCGTCGCCGGACCGTGGGTGCGCAGCAGGCCGAGCAGGCGGACGCGCATCGGGTGGGCGAGGACCTTGAGGCCCTCGACGTTCATGTGGTGGTAAGTCGGCTGCCCCATGGCTCGAGGGTAGATTGCAGAGGATTCTTTGCAAAGAGGTCTCTGCGATCGTTTTGTGGCAGGCTTGCCCCTCGTGAGCGGACCCCTCGTGCTGTTGGACTCGGCAGGGCTGTACTTCCGGTCCTTCTACGCCCTCCCCGAGTCGATGACCTCCCCCGACGGCGTGCCCGTGAACGCGGTGCGCGGCTTCGCCGGGATGGTCGCCCAGATCATCACCGAACGCCGCCCAGCGCGGCTCGTGGCGTGCCTCGACGCCGATTGGCGCCCGGCCTTCCGGGTCGCGGCCATCCCCAGCTACAAGGCGCAGCGGGTCGCCGATCCGGTCAACAACATCGAGGAAGTCCCCGACACCCTCACCCCGCAGGTCCCGATCATCATCGAATTGCTCGACGCGATGGGCCTGTGCATGGCCCAGGCGATCGGGTACGAGGCCGACGACGTCATCGGCACCCTCGCCGACCGCGAGACGGACGCGCCGGTCGAGATCATCACCGGCGACCGCGACCTGTTCCAGTGCGTCCGCGACGAGCCGACCCCGACGCGCGTGATCTACGTGGGCCGCGGCTGGTCGAAGGCCGAAGTCATCGGGCCGCTCGAACTCGCCCAGCGCTACGGCCTGCCCCCACGCGGCGAGGCCTACGCCGACATGGCCGTCCTACGCGGCGACCCGTCCGACGGGCTGCCCGGCATCGCGGGCATCGGCGAGAAGACAGCCGCGAAGCTGATCAGCAAGTTCGGCTCCCTGCAGGCTTTGGTCGCCGCGGCCGCCGACGCCTCCAGCGACGTCCCCCTGCGGGTTCGCACGGCGTTCGTCGCCGACGCCAAGTACCTGGCCGCGGCACCGAAGGTCGTCGCCGTCGCCACCGACGCGCCGCTCGACATCCGGGGTGAGCAGAAGATGCCGACCGAGATCGCCGACCTGGAACGGGTCCGCGAACTGCAGGAACGCTGGGACCTCGGCGCCCCGGTCGACCGCCTGATCGCCGCGATCACCGGAGCACGCTGACCGCGCCCGCGGGTCGCGTCCATCGGAAGACTCAGCCCACGGCACGGTTGGTGCCGACCCCATGGGTGGAAACGACTCGGGCGCGTGACCGGCTTGCGGTCACGCGCCCGAGATCGAGGGTCTACTTGTCGCTCGGCGGGGCGACCTCGTACTCACCCGCGTCGTTGCGAACCGTGATGTTCACGGTGCGCTTCTCACCGGCGATGGTGGCCTCACAGGTGAACTGGGTGTCCTTCTTGACCGCCTTGTTCGACGGGCAGGTCACCGACTCGACCTTCTCGATGTTGTACTTGTCGGTCAGGATCGACTTCACGCCCTCCTGCATGGCGGACTGGTCGAACACCTTCGTGACCATGAAGCCGGGCTTGAAGAACGCGGTGACCGCGAACGCCCCCGCCAGGAGCACGACAACGACGACGCCGATCCACAGGCCCGTGTTGCTCTTCTTGGCCGGAGCCCCCGGATACCCACCGGGCGGCTGGTAGCCACCGGGCTGGTGCTGGGGCTGCCCGTAGGGCTGCTGCTGGGGGTACCCGCCCATGGGGTACTGCTGCGTCGGCTGCGGCTGCTGGCCGTAGGGCTGCTGCTCACCGCCGGGCGCGCCATACGGCTGTTGCTGCTGCTCACCGCCGGGCTGGCCGTACGGCTGCTGGCCGTAAGGCTGCTGCTGGGGGTACCCACCGCCCTGTGCGGGGAACCCGCCAGACGGAGTCCCGGGTGGTGTCGGACCGCCACCGTAGGGCTGCTGCGGCTGCCCCCACTGCTGCGGATCATTCCCACCGGACGGCCCGTAAGGGCTGCTCATGTCTCGCCTCCGCCTGAATCGAGGTCACGCGCCCAATGCCCGAACATCGAACACCTCTGCGCGCGATCCAACCACAGCCCGCCGGTCAACCCCAGCCTGGCCGACGGCGTGTTCACCACACCGCAATGACCTGGCATCTGATCACACCATGACTTGACCGCCACCTCACGGCTCGACCCGGCCGCACTCGGCCGCTTCGGGCAACGTCCGCTCGCCCAGTTGACCGGGCACCCCGCACCGGCACTTGGGGCTTGCGCCGCCAGCGTCACGCCACCCTCACCATCGCCCCGCCCCGCGTCGCGCCACGCCGTGTGATGCCGGTTGTGTCGGTGATGACCGTGGTGCGGATGCGAGTGCGCCTCGGTGGGACCTTCCTCCCTAGGCTGTCGCCAAGGCCACTACGCCTCGGCGGATTGCCTTCACCGCTTCGCGGGCGGTGGCGCCTACCGGGTCGCCTTCGCCCATGACGTCGCGGATCTGGTCCAGGAGGTCGATGACCTGGCGGCACCAGCGGACGAAATCGCCCGCTGAGAGTTCCTGGCCTGCCGAGTCGGCGGCGGTGATCACCTTTTCAAGGGATTCGCCGCGGACCCAGCGATAGACCGTCCAGCCGAAACCTGGATCGGGTTGGCGGGTCTTCTCCAAGCGGTGGTGGCGTTCGTCGCCTTCCAGCTCCGCCCAGATCTGGGCCGTCGCCTTCAGCGCGTCCTCGACGGCGCCGCCGGGGACACGGGCCTCGATCGGGCCATCGCGGCGGGCCTCGAAGACCAGGGAGGAGACCACGGACGCCAGCTCGGCCGGGTTCAGGCGGTCCCACACACCGTGGCGCAGGCACTCCGCGGCCAGCAGGTCGGACTCGCTGTAGAGGCGGGCCAGTCGTTTGCCGTGTTCGGTCACCACCTGCTCGCCCTGCTTCTCCCCCGTGCCGGGAGCCAGGTAGCCGCGCTCCACCAGGAGGCCGCGGATCCGGTCGAACGCCCGGGCCAGCGAGTGGGTGGTCGCGGCGACCTTGCGTTCCACCTGCTCGGTCTCGGAAAGCAACCGGTGGTACCGCTCCGCCCACCGGGCATGGTTCTCCCGGTCGTCGCAGCCGTGGCACGGGTGGGCGCGCAGCGCCCGGCGCGCCGCGGCCAGGTCGGCGTCGTCGTCGACGCCGGTGCGGCGGCGGGCCCTTGGGGGCAGCTCGATCCCGGC
>NZ_JBOHGC010000666.1:0-33781 GCF_050699995.1 Actinokineospora sp.
CACGCGTGGTCCGCCGCACACAGCGCACCCCGTTCCCATCGAAGAAACCCATCGACAAACACCTGACAGGCCCACCACCCACAGTCGTGACCATCCTCACCCGAACCTAAAGTTCCTGGTATTGGCCGTGAGCCCCCGGAGGTCAGCAACTCGGCAATCGCCTGCTTGACTACGCTCAGAGGGACCTCAGAGTCAGCCGGAAAGTCATGGCCAGTACCGAAGTAGTTGTAGGCCACGCCGTCCGGGTTGGTCTGCTCACCCCGGCTGTAGAACTCCCCGTCGTCACCGGCGTAGCGCACGCTCCCTAGCTCACGCTCGGGATCAACGCCGACCACTAGCTCGTGCTTCGGGTCAGCGTCGGTGTCCTCATCAATGGCGTACACCGTTGCGGCCCGGTAGTTCGGCCCGGCCGCCAGCAGCTCGGCCATGAACTGGTCGATGTCCTCGGCGGAGCGCAGGACTCGCACGCCAGCGCCGTGCTTGAACGTCGCTTCCAGGACAAACCCCATGGCTACGGCCTCCGTCCTCGGTAGGTGCCCTTACCGCCCGGCCAGTACACCGTAACCTCCTGATCGGGGGCGAAGGATCTTGGGTAGCAGTTGGTCGCAGGAATACCGACCGTCGTCACAGGGCAAATTGTTAATGATGAGCGTGACTCGCTTGCGCTGACTCCCGCGCATACGGGCGGCAAATTTGGTTTCGACATGTGAAGCCGCCAGCAGATCACCCTTAGCTGGACCGATTTCAAGGTCACGCAGTACCGCCCGCGTGTGCTCGTAGTCCTCATCGTGGCCGCTAATGAGCGGGCCGTATTCGGCGCCGTCCTCATCAATCCAATAGCCAGACGTCTTTTGCCCGCGTTCACCGGTTCGTACCGGAAGCTTGGTCATTATCTCGGCCGCGCGCTCGTCCAAGGGGCGGGTAGAGGTATCCGCGGGCGGCGTCCTAACGGCAGACGTAGCCGGGCTGGTCGGTCGGGCAACTGGTACCGAAGCCGCCCCGCCGTCACCCGCCAGCCGGACAACCTCCTTGGCCATGGCTTCACGCACCCGGTCAAAGACGGCCGGGAGTTCTTGGAGCTGGCTCACCACCTGCTGGAGCCCGGCTACCGCTTGGTGCAAGTCGGGCTGGTTGCTGCCGGCCGCCAAGGCCGCGAGCACGGTTAGCGCTTCGGTGAGGTGGCCGCAGGCTGCCCCGATGCCTTCCAGCGGCAACCGGGCTACCGCCCCGTTGATATCGCCTGCAACGTCCTCAGCCCCCATGTTCTTGGACGGTAGCGGCTGAGGCTGACAACGGGAGCTAATACGACGCGGCCAGCTCTTCCAGCAGCGACCGCAGTTGGTGCGCACAGTCGTCCAAGTCCTGCGCCAGGCCGAAGGCATGAGAGATGGAGTTCTCAACCGGCATAGCCCAGGGGTTATTGGTAGAGCGGGTCACTTGCATGAAGCGGCCCAAGGTCATGCCCCAGTCATGGGTGACCTGCTGCATGGGGCTTGCCGCTAGTCGCTCTGACAACGCGACCAGGGCGGCCTGGAGTTGCTGAACGTCAGACATGGGTGTGGAGGCGCTGCTTTCGTTGGTCAGCTTGAACTAGCGGTAGTCGCCACCGGCTCCGAGCGGGTCGCGGCGCTGCTTCGGGCGGTTAACGGCGCTGAGCAAGAGCTCCGAGCTGACCCAGTCCACCCCGCTCAGATCGAGGCCAGTAATCCGGCCGATGTAGGTGCCCGCCTTGTTCTTCATGGCGGCAGGCTGCGGCTGCCCGCTCCAAATAATGGTGGGGGTTCTCGTGCTGAAGTTGTACCGGTATAGCACCACCGTTGAAAAATCCATGCTCAGGTAGAACACCAAGCGTTGAAAGGCGTTGACTCGGGTGCCGGGGTGACGCGACGTAGTCATGACGGTGGCGGCCCTTTCCGTACCGGCTGCCTGCCGTAGGGCTCATGGGGATAGGCCACCTGGTGCATGACGTGGTCGGTCAGGAGCAGCCCGACTCGCACGAGGGTTTGCCCCAGGGCGGCTTCGGCGTCCAGCTCCACCGGCTTGGCGTCGGGTTCCCGCCGCGAGACCGCCAGCACGTTCAGGAGAAAGCCGGTCAAGGCGGTGTGCGCCTCGGCCAGTTCGGTTAGCACCTCTTGTCGGTTGACACCTCCACCACTCACCACAGCCGCCCCAGGCCGAAGCGGTACGCCAGCCGCCCGACCAAGAGCACGGCACTCCCGACGAACACCACCCAAGCCATCACGACGTGAGTTCCGGCTGGCCCTGGCAGTGCTTCAGAGCCATGGGCGGCAACTCGCCGCTGCGGCACACCACCGCGCTACCGGTAGCGCGCATCTTTCGCATCATGCGGGTTATGAGCTCCGGCCGCGGTGACAACTGAGCCGGGTCGAGCACCACCGCGCCTCTCGCCTGCGGCAGGGCCAGCGCGTCCAACAGACCGAGAAAGCCGATGCGGTCATCAACATCAATCCCGGCGCTCACGTCGGTAAAAACCGCCCCGAGGTGCCAGCCCTCACGGGCACACCAGGTGGCGAGTTCGTCCCGCAGCTCTTGTGCCGCTCCCTCTTGTCGGTCGCTGACCCGCACGTAGCCGTAGACCACGGGATAGCTCTTGGTCATGAGGCGCGTTCCTCCGGGGCGGCCGACTCGGCTGCCTGGCCGAGCTGGTGGCGGGTAGTGGTGAGTACGGCCGGACAGCCGCAGCGACAGACACAGTGAAAGGTCAGAACCTCGAACGGCTCACCGGCTAGCTCCAGGGCCAAGACGGCGGCTTGTCCCCAGTAGCAGGCCAATGACCGGCAGTTCGGGCACAAGTTGCCCGGTGGCAACGGGAATCCGTCGCGAGCTGGCTGAATCGGTTGCGCGGCAACGGCTTCACTCGGGCCATCTAGGTACGCTTCGGCAAAACCCCTCATAGCTGCGTCACTCCCTTGGGCATTGGGCGGTACAGACCGCGCTCCAGAACCTCATACAGCGAGTCGATCACCGGACCGGGCGCGTTGGTCTCGTCCCAGGCCCCACCACAGCGGGCACACATCACGGATATGGCGGGCGGGTTCAGCTCGCCGACGATCGCCTCGGCCGGGTGCTGACACACCGAAGCCGGAAGCCACAACACGGCCACGGCCGTACCTCCTTGTTGTACTCAGGGACCGTCCACCTGGGTCACGCTCAGCAGTCGAGCGGCGACGGTTGGTGTCACATGCAAGGATGCCTTCGTCTAACCGAGAACGCAACCGTTGCGTTTTAGTTGGTTGCGTTCGTACCCCGCCTTGAGTGGGGTGCACACCAGCGGTCACACTTGCTGTGGCCCCGATTGAAGGGGTGAGGAAGGGATCGACACCGTGGCACCGAAGGGGCAGCCTCCAACGGTTCGGTTGCGCCGTTTGGCCGCTGAACTGCGTCGCCTGCGAGACCAGGCTGACCTCACTCAGCAAGAAGTCGTGGACGCGACCAGCATCAACAAGGCGACGCTGTATCGCATCGAGACCGCCAAGGCCAAGCCGCAGAAGCGCACCTTGATGACCTTGCTCGCTCTCTACAACGCCGAGCCCGAGCAGCGCGATTACCTCATCTCGCTGCTCAAAGATTCGACCGTTCAGGGCTGGCTGAGGCCGTACCACTCGGAACTGCCGGAGGAGTACACCGCGTTCATCAGCTTCGAGAGCGACGCCGCCGGGGCGCGCAACTACGAATCGCTGTTCGTTCCGGGTTTGCTCCAGACCGAGGACTACGCCCGCGCAGTGATCCGAGGCGTGCTACCGGCAGCCACCGACAGCGAGGTTGAAGACCGGGTTCAAGCTCGCATGGAACGCCAAGACGTCCTGACCAAGACCAAGCCGATCAAATTCTGGGCCGTTGTCGATGAGGCCTCGCTGCGCCGTGGCGTCGGCGGACCTGGCGTCATGAGCGACCAGCTCGCGCACCTGACCAAGTGCGCCAAGGCACCAAACATCACCCTGCAAGTCATCCCGTTCGGCGCAGGCGCTCACCCTGGTATGCCGGGCCAATTCATCTTGCTCGACTTCGCTGACCCCATGGACACCGACCTGATCTACATCGACAGCATGGCCGGAGACCTCTTCCTGGAGTCAGCCGCCGATGTCCGCCGCTACCGCTCGATCTTTGACAACTTGGTAGCAGTGGCGCTCAGCCCCAACGATTCGGCAAGCCTCATCGCTGACATACCCAAGAGAAGCTAGAAGGAGGGCGAGAGACCATGAACACGGTTGACCTGACGAGCGCGGCCTGGCGCAAGAGTTCTCGGAGCAGCGGTAACGGGGCCTGTGTGGAAGTGGCATTCGTCGGCAACCGTACGGCCACCCGCGACTCAAAGAACGCGGCTGGCCCAACTCTGGTCTTTCCGGCCCCTAGCTGGTCTGCGTTCGTAGTGGAGTTGGCTCACACTAACTGAACGAACCGAGTGACTATGCAACCGCAAGAACACTGGACTTGGCGAACAAGCAGCTACAGCGGGAAGGGGCGCAGTGCGTCCTCCATAGCGATCGTCACCGTCTTACCACCCTTGGGTGGTTCAGGCATCTCCTTAGAAATTGCAGCCATGCAGTGGGATAAAGGTGCAACTGTCAGAACCTGGGTCATATGGAGATAACCCACGGACAGTCGCCGTATCCAGGTGCTCAACGGCAGAACGAATCTGTAACAAACGCTCTTGATAGGACATGAAGCCTTTCGTCACACCGGCCACGACCTCACAGAGGCTTCCGAGGGCCTGCTAGAGGCCAACCGGCGGTTGCAGGTCCCCATCGCCGCAGAGGGGCGCTCAGCGACCACAACCGCCCCCAGAACGTAGTCAGCCCCTTCGCGGAGGAGGGGGGCTGACTGGGATGTTCTCACCGCAGCCGACCTGCTGAACCTTGCCCTTGCGGGTCAAGGTTCAAGTAAGCCTGCCTTGGTGGCCGCCAGGGACTCGGACCCTGAACCCGAAGATAAAGCAAGAGCAACGATACGGCGACAGGTCCGGCAGGCGCGGGAGCCTGCCGGACCTGTCGCGGTCAGGCCACCTTCTCCACTCGCGCTTCCTGCGCGGTCAGGTAGACCGGGAGCTGCCGGTGCCCGTTCATGATGAACGTCGGCATCGGCACCAGTTCGTCGCGCGGGACGGCCAGCGTCAGGTCCGGGAACCGCTCGAACAGCGTCGAGAGGCCCACGGTGGCGACGAGGCGGGCGATGCCCGCGCCGAGGCAGTAGTGCGGGCCGTGGCCGAAGGACAGGTGGGCCTTGTGCTCCCGCTGGATGTCGAACTCCTCCGGGCTGTCCGCGTGCAGCTCTGGGTCGCGGCCGACGGCGGCGTAGTTGATCAGGATCGGGTCGCCCTTGGCGATGGTCACGCCGTCGAGTTCGATGTCCTCGGCGGCGTAGCGCAGGGGGAGGCTGGCCAGGGGGGACTGGACACGCAGGATCTCGTCGATGAGGTCGTCCCAGGTGGCCTTGCCCGCGAGGACCAGTTCGAGCTGCTCCGGGTGGGTGACCAGTTCGGTGATGGCGTTGTCGAAGAAGTTGATCGTGGTCTCCGACCCGGCGCCCAGGATGGCGAAGATCGTGTCCGCCAGCTCCTGCTCGGTGAGCCGCGAGCCGTCCTCGTCGCGGGCGGCGATGAGGTCGCTGGTGATGTCCTCACCGGGGTTGGCGCGCTTCTCGGCGATCAGGTCGGCCATGGCGCCGCGCCAGCCCAGCAGGATGTTCTGCGCGGTCTCCGGCGACACCGTGGTGTCGACCATCATGTCGATGACCTTCGCGGTCGCCGCGCGCTGCTGCTCGCCCATGCCGATCAGCTCGGCGACCAGCATGCCGGGCAGCGGGTAGGCGAAGCGCTCCTTGAGGTCGACGACCTCGCCGGGCTCGGCGGCGGCGAGGCCGTCGAGCAGCATGTTCGTCAGCCCCACCACGAGCGGGCGGATCGCCTCGGTGCGGCGCGGGGTGAACGCCTTGCCGATGAGCCTGCGCAGCCGCAGGTGGTCCTTGCCGTAGGACGTCGACACGTTGTCCATGGCGACCCAGCTGATCATCTCCCAGCTGGGGTTCAGCTCGCCGTTGTAGAACGCGGGCCAGTGGTTGCGCGCGCTCTTGGTGACCTTCGGGTTGGACAGCATGCTCTTGATCACCGAGTGGCTGGTGACCGACCAGACGACCACCCCGCCCGGCAGCTCGACCTGGGTCGCCGGACCGAGCGCACGCAGCGCCGCTGCCTCGGCGTGGATATTCCGACCAGTGGTATCCAATGCGGGACAGCGTTTCTCCATCGGAATGCTCCTAATACGTCGATGGACGAAGGGATTGAGCGACTTGGCCCAAGGCTAACGAGGAGTCCGGCGTCGGCCGCTATTCCTGTTTGCTGCCATGGTAAAGCGCATTCTCGGATAGCTCGTGCAAGTCGCAATCGGGAGGACGCGGCCGCGACCCCGCTGCGCCATGGTCGGGGTTCAATCTTCTGGGTGGGACTCGCGGAAAGTGCGCATGGGAACCGCCTGGGCCGCCCGGGACCTCTCCACAGGAGGCACCAGATGTCCGAGCGGCTCCATGCCGGTGAATCCAGATCCAGACTGACCTCGTTGACCGGAACCCGGTTCCTCGCGGTCATGACCGTGTTCCTGTACCACGCGATCCTCTACGGCGGCTTCTTCTCCTCCGCACCCGCGCAGGGACTGCTGGGGACGGTCATCGCGTCCGGTGGGTTCGCCAGCGTCGTCTTCTTCTTCGTTCTCAGCGGTTTCGTGCTGTCGTGGTCGGTCCGCGAGACCGACACGATCCGCGGCTTCTGGCGCCGCCGGGTCGCGAAGATCTTCCCCAACCACCTGGTGACCACCGCTGCCGCGTTCATCCTCGGCGCGGTCGTGGTCGGCACCTCGGTCGACTTCAGCTCCGTCATCAACTTCGCGCTGCTGCATTCCTGGGTTCCCGACCTGGCGATCGCCTTCCGCGGCAACCTGATCAGCTGGTCGCTGTCCTGCGAGCTGTTGTTCTACCTGGCTTTCCCGTTCCTCTTCATGCTGGTCAGGCGAGTCCCCGAACACCGGCTGTGGCTGCTGGCAGGCGGACTGGTCGCGGGCGTGTGGCTGATGCCGCTGCTCGCGAGCGTCATCCCACCGACCTCGGCGCTGGCGAGCGCGGCGGTGACACCGGGCCTGGACCTGACGATGTGGCAGCACTGGTTCGTCTCGGTGTTCCCACCGGTCCGGATGATCGAGTTCGTGCTGGGCATGGTGTTGGCCCAGATCGTGCGCACCGGCCGGACACTGCCCCTCAGCATCGGTGGGGCGACCGCCATCGCGATCGCCATGTACGCGCTGACCCCGCTGTTCCCCGGCCCGTACCGGATCGCGGCCACCATGGTCGCCCCGATCGGCCTGATCCTGTTCACCCTCGCGACGGCCGACGTGGCCGCCCGGCCGAGCTGGTTCTCCAGCCGGGTCATGATTTTCCTCGGCGAGATCACGTTCGCCTTCTACCTGCTGCACTGGCTGGTCCTCGACTACGGCCACCGCCTCCTGGGGACGACGTGGAGCACGCCCGCCGCGCTCGGTGTGCTGGCCCTGCTGTGTTTGACCACTGTGGCGCTGTCGTCCGCGCTGTACTTCGGTGTGGAGCGCCCGATCATGAGCCGCTTCGGCTCCTCGCGCCGGGCCCGGCTGGCGAAGGTCATCCCGATCACCAAGCCCGCTGGGGCACCCCAGCCGTCGTCGATCGACCGGCTGGCGGGTTGACACGCGAATGAGGGCGAGCACCCAGGGGAGTGCTCGCCCTCAGTCCGGGTGCGCGGTCAGCCGTTGAGGCCGCCGCGGAACTGGCGCAGCTCATCGAAGTTGGACAGGTCCGGCACGGTCCAGCCGTCGAGGTCGTACTCGGCCAGGCACTCGTCGACGAAGGCCTTGTAGCCGTCGACCTGGCCGTTGGCCAGCTGCGAGTTGAGCAGCTCCACCCGGGTCTGCTCGTGGTTGCCCGCGTAGTTGCGCTCGTAGAGCTCGTGGCGGCCACCGAACTCGGTGCCCACGGCGTCCCACAACAGCTTCATCACCTTGACCCGGTCGACGGCCTCGATGCCGTTGGAGCCGCGGACGTACTTGTCGAGATACGGCCGGATCTCCGGGTTCCTGAAGTCGTCCGCGCTGGAGTTGAGGTAGATCAGCCCGCTGGCGATGTCCTGCTCGATGATCTCCTTGACCCGCGGATACCCGATCTGCATGAACCACCGGTACGCCAAGCCGTACTGCGGGTTGGGCAGGACCGCGCCGTTCACCCACTGCACCGGGTTGCGCGCGGCGGCGTCGGACAGCGCGAGGAACAGGTTGCGCCAGGCCAAAACCTCACCCATCCGGCTCTGCACGCCGCGGAAGTCCTTGGTGCCGGTGATGTCCACGGCCTTGGCCAGCAGGCCCGCGATGAACTCCAGCTTGACCGCGAGCCGCGTGCAGCCGTGGAAGGTGAACCGCTCGGGGAAGCCGGACCGGCCGGAGAACAGCTGCACCTTGCCGAGGTGGCCGTAGATGAAAACGTTCTCCCAGGGGATCAACACCTTGTCCAGCACCAGGATGGTGTCGTTCTCGTCCATCCGCGAGGACAGCGGGTAGTCGAACGGGCTGCCCATCACCGCGGCCTGCGCGGAGTACGACGGGCGGCAGATCAGCTTCATCCCGGCCGCGCCCATCGGGATGGTCGCCACCAGCGCGAACTTCTTGTCCTTGATGGGAAGCCCGTAGTGCGCGATGAAGTTGTAGTGGGTCAGTGCGGACCCGGTGGCGACCACCTTGGCGCCGCTGACGACCAGGCCCGCGTCGGTTTCCTTCTCCACGTGGACGAACACGTCCGCGACCTGGTCCGGCGGCAGGTTGCGGTCCACCGGCGGGTGCACGATCGCGTGGTTCCAGTAGAGGACCTTCTCCTGCGACTCCTTGTACCAACGCCGGGCGTTGTCCGCGAACGGCTCGTAGAACTCCGCGTTCGCGCCGAGCGTGCCGAGGAAGGAGGCCTTGTAGTCGGGGGTGCGGCCCATCCAGCCGTAGCTCATCCGCGACCAGGCGTCGATCGCGCCCTGGTGGGCCACCAGGTCCTCGGCGCTCTTGGGCGTGGTGAAGAACTTGTGCGTGTACCCGTCGCTGCCGGTGTCGGTCGGGCAGGTGAGGACGTCGCGCTTCTCCGGGTCGTGCAGCGCGTCGTAGAGCCGGGCCGTCATCCGGATCGGGTTGTGGAACGCCGGGTGCGCGGTGACGTCCTTGACGCGCTCGCCGTAGATGTAGATCTCGCGGTCGTCGCGCAGACTCTCGATGTACTCGTCGCCGGTCAGTGGACGTGTCTTGGGCCGCGGCTCGGTCGAGCCGCCGCCAGCAGCCTGTTGGTCGGTCACCGGACTAGTCCCTCTTTTCGCAGCCGCAGCGGGGTGCCTCTTCGCTCCTCGATCGTGTCAGCGATGTCCCGGCAGCCCTTCTCCGCGTGTGCGGAGTTGCCCTTGGCGGACAAGGGAAAGGCCGCATATCGGAAGGTGCCCGCGCGCGACCGGAGGTGAGACGGTTGCTGCTGGACGGCTCGGCTCGGTCGCGTCTCGCGGCTGCACTCTTGGTGAACGGTAGGAGGAATTGGCGATGACGACCGAAATCCCGACCAGGGAGGAACTCGTCCAGCGCGCGTCCGACCTGGCTCCGCTGCTGCGCAAGCACGCGGCGTGGTCGGAGGAGAACCGGCGCCTGCACGACGAGGTGGTTCAGGCCCTGACCGACGCGGGCTTCGGCAAGCTGCGCCGCCCCAAGCGCTACGGGGGCTACGAGGTCGACACCCGCACCCTGGTCGACGTGGCCGCCGAACTCGGCCGCGGCGACGGCTCGGCGTCGTGGGTGGCGTCGGTTTACTGGATTCCCGGCTGGATGGCCTGCCACTTCCCGGACCACGTGCAGGACGATGTCTTCAGCGACCCGGACGTGCGCATCTGCGGAACCCTGAGCCCGTCGGCGATGGCGGCCCCGGCCGAGGGCGGCATCGTCGTCAACGGCAAGTGGCAGTTCATCTCCGGCGCGCACCACGCGCAGTGGCAGGAGGTCATCGCGATCTACGTGCCCGCCGAGGGCGAGCCGTACCCGGTGATGGCGCTGGTCCCGATCACCGACCTGCTGATCGTCGACGACTGGAACACCTTCGGGCTCAAGGGGACCGGCAGCGTCAGCACGGTCGCCAAGGACCTGTTCATCCCGCAGGACCGGGTCCTGCCGCTGCCCGCCGTCCTGCAGGGCGCCGGTGCGTCGCAGCAGAACGGTGAGGGCTCCATCTACCGTTCGCCGCTGATGCCGGTCGCCGCCGCTTCGTCGGTCGGCACGATCGTCGGCCTGGGCCGGGCCGCGCGGGACGCGTTCCTGCACCGCCTGCCCAACCGCAAGATCACCTACACCGCCTACGAAAGCCAGCGCGAGGCGCCGATCACGCACCACCAGGTCGCCGAGGCCACGCTGAAGATCGACCAGGCCGAGTTCCACGCCCACCGCCTCGCGGGCCTGGTCGACTCGAAGACGTCCACGGGCGTCGAGTGGAAGCTCGAGGAGCGCGCGCAGGCCCGGGCGGACATGGGCGCGGTCATCAAGCTCACCAAGGAGGCCATCGACATCCTGGCCACCGCGAGCGGCGGCTCGTCGATCTACACCGACGTCCCGATCCAGCGCATCTCGCGTGACATCCAGGCGGTCAACCTGCACGCCCTGATGCACCCCAACACGAACTTCGAGCTGTACGGCCGGGTGCTGTGCGGTCTTGAGCCCAACACCCTCTACATCTAGCGCTTGCCGGAAAGGGAAAGAGCATGAGCACTGATCTGACCGACGCCGACAAGGTCGCCATCGCCTCGCTGACCCAGAAGGTCATCGCGTCGTGGGCGTACGCCGATGCGGAGGCGTTCGCGAGCGTCTTCACCGACGACGGCACCATGGTGCTGCCCGGCCTGTACAAGAAGGGCCGCGAGGAGATCCAGAAGTACATGACCGTCGCGTTCGCCGACGTGTACAAGGGAACCCAGGTCACCGGCAAGCCGATCGACATGCGCCCGCTCGGCCGGGACGCGGCGATCCTGCTGTCGGCGGGCGGCGTGCTGGACCCGGGCGAGTCGGAGGTCGCCGACAAGGCGGCCATCCGGGCGGCCTGGATCGTCGTCAAGCAGGACGGCCAGTGGAAGCTGGCGGCGTACCAGAACAGCCCGCGTGACGCGGTGGAAGGCGTGAAGACGCAGCGGGCCGCTTGATCTCTCGACTCAGGCCCCAACCCCTTGCGCGGGGTTGGGGCTTTGGTCATGGGGTGATGCCGACGCCTCCACGAAAGCGGTCGGGTCGTTGGCCCGCCTTGACGCGGGCGTGCAGGTGCATGTCGTGCCACCCGTCGGTGTGCAGCGCCTGCCTGCGCATGACGCCCTCCAGTGGGAAGCCCGCCTTCTCCGCCACCCGACACGACGGCGGGTTGGCGGCGGAGTGGTGCACCTCGACGCGGTGGAAGCCCGCGTCGTCGAAGACCCAGTCGGTCAGCGTCGTCAGCGCGCCGGCGGCCACCTGGCGGCCGCGGGCCGCGGGCAGCACCCAGTAGGAGACCTCCACCAAGCCGTCGGTGAAGTTCAGCTTGCGGAGGCTGATCTGGCCGAGCAGCCCGGAGTCGTCGGTGACGGCCCAGCCCGCGCCGGTCTCCTGCTTCCAGCGGTCGGGCCAGTGGTGGATCCAGGTGAGGGCTTCGTCGTCGGTCATGGACCGGGTGTGCCAGCGCTGGATGCCGGGATCGGCGTAGGCGGCGACGAGCGTCGGGGCGTCGGACGGCTGCCAGGGGCGCAGGACGAGGTCATCGGCTCGCAGGATCGGCTGGGCTGTCCGCGCGAGACTGCCGGGTGCGACTACGGGGTCGAGGAGTGCGGGCACGTGTGCGTTATCCCATCAGGCGTGGTGGACGAGCAGTGGCACGAGTTGTTCCTCGGGCGTCAGGGATCCATGGTGGCCGACGAATCGGCTCGAGTGCGGTTCGTTTGACGACGAGACCACGACATTGTCGGCTCTCGCGGCGACAACCAGGTCGCCGATGCGGTCGGTCACGTGCGGTGCGATTGTCGAACCGAACCATCCTGCCGCGATCGCTTGGCCTCGGGTCGTGACCCACGCCCGGTCGCCGAGAATCCCCTGCCAGGTGGCGAGTACGTCGGCGGTCGCCCCTGGCTGGGTGTAGACGTGCCGCACTCGTGGTTCACCGCCGAGCTTTCGTACCCCGTCCCGCAAAGCGGGTTCGCCATCGAAGTCCACAGTGGACTGTTGGGTCGAGCTGATCATTCCGTGGTCGGCGGTAACCGCCAGCACGGCACCGGGCGGAAGCCGGTCAGCGATGACCTCGGCCAGGTGGTCCACGCAGCGAAGCTGAAGTATCCACGGCTCGGAACCGGGACCGTGGAGGTGACCGAGCAGGTCGAGGTCGGCGTGGTAGGCGTAGCAGAAGGAGGTGGGCCCCGAGCGGACAGCGTCGATGGCGCCCGCCGCCAAGTCACCCAGCGCGTAGGCGCCGGTCGCCGTACCGCCCCGAAGCACCGCGCGGGACAGCCCACTCCCCAGGTGCGCCGCCTGGCTGACGACCCCGATGGCGACACCCGCCTCCGCGGCGCGCTCGAACAGCGTCGGGAACGGTTGCACTTCTTCCGGAACGTGCACCGATCGTTGGTCGCGTTTGGCTCCCGGCCCGTGGATGGTCCAGGTGAGCGCGTCGACGATGTCGTCGGGGCTCATCGCGAACGTGTAGCCGACCAGGCCGTGCTGTCCCGAAGGCAGTCCGGTGCCGATGGACGCGATGCTCGTGGCCGTGGTCGACGGGAATCCCGCGCCGAGGGGACGGCTGTTCTCCGCGAGAGAACTCAGGAACGGCGCGTTGTCGGCGTGGTCGAGCAGGTCGTTCCAGCCGAGGCCATCGATCAGCAACAAACACACCTGGCGCGCTTGCGGCAGCCCGAGGGTGTTCGTCGTGCCGGGAACACCCAGGCCGCTCATGAGGGACGGCACGACGTCGGCGAGGCTCGTGCGCGAGTAGGGAGACTCCGGCAGTTCGCTCACGAACGACACCGTGTGGCCTCCCGTTTCGCGACGGTTCGTCGGTGCTCACCATACCGATCCGCGGCCGACGCCCCGTCGGAATTCGGCGGGAATGGTTGCATCCGGTACCTGTGTACAGGCTTACCGTGGGTGTCATGACGATGGAGTGCGACTCGGCGGCGCCGTGGGTGGACGCCTGCACACTGCCCACCGTGGAGCGACCGCTCCGCGATGCGTTCGTTCATCTCACGCGGCGACGACGAGTTGGCGTCGATGCCGGTTCACGCCTCGGCGGAACAGTTCGTTGGATTCCAGTTCGGTGGTGGTGACCACGTCGACGGCGCATCCCAACAGCGCCGACAGTTCCTCGTCGAGACCGATGATGTCGGCGAATGACGACCCCGGCTTGAGTTCGACCAACAAGTCGAGATCGGAGTCCGGGCGGTCATCGCCGCGGGCGACCGATCCGAAAACCCAGACCTGGGCGAGCGGGAAGCGGGCGAAGACTTTCGTGACCTCGTCGCCGTATTTTTCCAGCAAGCGTGAAGGCCGGATGGTGTTCGCGAGTCGGGTCTGGAGGCTGAAGCCGGCTGCTTCCAGGAGCCGTTCGAGCATTGCGACCGACGGTTGGCGCTGACCGGATTCGATCTTCGACACGGTCGATTGCGGAACGCCCGCGGCCTGTGCGAGCTCCCGCTGAGACATCCGGCGCCTACCGCGCGCCGTGGCCACGAGTTCCGCCGCCGTGGCTCGCTCTTGCCCGGTTGCGACCATGGTCCGATGATAGCGTATCCGCTATCAAGCGGCAGGTGAACGGGTCGCGGCAGGTGGCGGGCCTGTCCACGCTTGACGGTATGAGCGAGTCCGATCGGGTCGCCGGTGTCCGCTATCTCGTCGACGACGTGCAGGCGGCCATCGACTTCTACACCACCCACCTCGGCTTCACCCTGAACACCAGCGCCGCCCCCGCCTTCGCCGACGTGATCCGGGGCCCGCTGCGCCTGCTCCTGTCCGGTGCCGCCAGCTCAGGCGCCCGCGCCACCCCGGAAGACACCGCCGACACCCCCGGCCGCAACCGCGTCCACCTCATCGTCGACGACCTGGACGCCGAGATCGCGCGCCTGCGCGACGCCGGTCTGTCCTTCCGCAGCGATGTGGTCTCCGGGCCGGGCGGTCGCCAGATCCTGCTCGCCGACCCCGCGGGCAACCTGATCGAACTGTTCCAACCGGCATGAGAAGGGGCCCGCAGGCGAAGTGCCTGCGGGCCACCCTCCGTCAAGCTCAGGCCGCTGACGTCTCCGCGGCCTTGGCCATCACCGTGCTGATGAGCGCGGACAGGGTCGGGTCGTCCTCGAAGATGTCGCCGACGTCGATCAGGATGTCCAGTTCGTCCTCGATCCGCGACACCAGCCGGACCGCGGAGATCGACTCGCCGCCGAGTTCGAAGAACGTCGCCTCTTCCTGTCCACTTCGGACTTTCAGCACGTCGTTCCAGATCGCTTCGACCTGTTCACAGATGTTGTTGCTCATCGGTACCTCCTGACGGGGTTCAGCGAAGTTCGACATCGCGAGCCGCGTCGAGGAATTCGCCGCGGGACAGGGCGCCGGCGACCGCTTCGATGTCGTCGGACATGTAGCGGTCGTTCTCCAGGGTCGGGACCAGCGACCGGATCTGGTCGTACGCCGCCTTGCCCGCGGGGCTGAGGCCGTCGTAGCGGCCCGAGACGTCCACGGCCTGGGCGGCGGCGAGGAACTCCACGGCCAGGATGTAGTTGTTGTTCGACAGCACCCGACGCGCGTTGCGGGCCGCGATCAGGCCCATCGACACGACGTCCTGGTTGTCACCGTTGGACGGGACGCTCTGGATGCTGGCCGGGCCGATGGTCCGGTTCTCGGCGACCAGCGCGGTCGCCGGGTACTGGGCGCCCGCGAAGCCGCTGTTGAGGCCCGGCTCGCCGGTGGAGACCAGGAACTCCGGCAGGCCCGACAGGTAGCGGTTGAGCAGCCGGTTGGTGCGCCGCTCGGAGAACACGCCCAGCTGGGTGAGGGCGATCGTGGCGTAGTCCATGGCGAACGCGACCGGCTGGCCGTGGAAGTTCGCGCCGTGGAACACCTCCTTGCCCTCGAAGAACAGCGGGTTGTCGTTCGACGAGTTCAGCTCGATGTCGATCGTCTTGGTCGCGTAGTACAGCGTGTCGCGGACCGCGCCGACGACCTGCGGGATCGCCCGCAGGGTGTAGGCCTTCTGGATGTAGACGTCGGTCCGGGACACGTCGCCGCTGGACTGGGCCGCGGCCTGCGTGCGCAGCTGGTGGTGCGAGACCGCCAGCGCGCTGCCCTCAAGCAGGTTGCGCATGTTGAACGCGGTGTCGATCTGCCCCTGGTGCGGGCGGGCGATGTCGTGGCCCTCGGCCTGGAACGGGCTGGTCGAGCCGAGCAGGGTCTCCACGACCAGCGCGGTGACGATCTCGGCCTGCTTGACCTGCTCCAAGGCCCGGCTGACGACCAGGCAGCCCAGGCCGGTCATGGCCGACGTGCCGTTGATCAGCGCGAGGCCTTCCTTGAACCGCAGCTCCAGCGGCTTGATGCCGTGCTCACGCAGGACCGTGGCGGTCTCGGCGCGGCGGCCGTTCTTCAGGACGTAGCCCTCACCGATGATCGTCGACGCGATGTGGGCCAGCGGGCCGAGGTCGCCGCTGGCGCCCAGCGAGCCGATCTCCGGGATGGCCGGGGTGATGCCCAGGTTCAAGTACAGCGCCAGCCGCTCCAGCAGCTCGGGGCGCACGGCGGAGTAGCCCTTGGAGAGAGCGTTGAGGCGTGCGGCCACGATCGCCCGCGCCTCGTCCTCGGCGAAGACCGGGCCGACGCCCGCGCTGTGGCTGCGCACCAGGTTGGTCTGCAGCTCGACTTCCTTCGCCGTGCCGACGAGCATGTAGATCATCTCGCCGTAACCGGTCGTGACACCGTAGATGGGGACGCCTGCCCGGACGGTCTCCTCGAACTGCTGCCTGCTGGCCGCGGCCCTGGTCAGCGCGGCCGGGGCGACCTTGCACGGAGCACCGTCCTCGGCGATGCGGCGGATGTCCAGGATCTCGACGTTCTCGCCGTCGAAGTCAACGGACAGGTTGGTGTCAAGCAGAGTCACGTTCTTCACCCCGTCTGGTTCCAGTTGCGGCTGTCAGGGAAACTTGGTGTTCGACCACTGTGGACAATCCGGTCACCGTTGGTGTGGCTAGGAAATCGTGGAGCGAGACCTCGACGTCGAACCGCTCGCGGACCTGGTCGAGCAGCACGAGGACTTGCAATGACCGGCCGCCCGCGGCGAAGAACGACTCGTCCGCGCCGGTCGGCCGGACACCGGGAAGCCCGGCCCACAGCTCGGCGACAGCGGTCTCCACGGGCGTTTTGGGGGTGGCGGGCGCACGGCCCGCGGCGGCGGGCTCGGGCAGCAGGCGCCGGTCCACCTTGCCGCCGATGCCGCGCGGCAGGCCGATCATCGTCTGGAACGACACCGGCGGCATGCCCTTGCCGAACCGGGCGCGCAGCGCCGCGCGCCACTCGCCCGCCGAGCCGACCGCGTCGCCGGACTCGGTGCGGCGCGGCACGACGTAGCCGACCAGCCTGCTCACCAGCCCGTCCGACGTGGTGACCGCGACGACCGCGCAGTCGGCGACCGACTCGTGTGCCTGCAGCGCCGACTCGATGTCGCTGAGCTCGATCCGCATGCCGTTGAACTTGATCTGGAAGTCTTTGCGCCCACGGAATTCGAGGACGCCGTCGCGGCGCCGCGCGCCCAGGTCGCCGGTCCGGTAGCAGTTGGACCCGTCGATGCCGTACGCGGCGAGGTCGGTCACCGGCTCGAACGCCGAGCGGTCCTCGCTGCCCAGGTACCCGTCGGTCAGGTACGGGCTGCGGATGACGAGGTTCCCGGTGACCCCGTCGGGGCACGGCCTGCCTTCGTCGTCGAGCACGAGGACCTGCCTGCCGGGGATGGACCGCCCGATCGGCGACGTGCCGTTCAGCGCCCCGGCGACCTCGTGCCAGGTGGCCAGGATCGACTCGGTCGGCCCGTAGAGGTTGACCAGCCGGACCGACGGCAGGGCGGCGCGCAGGCCGTTCGCCAGGTCCGCGGGCAGCGCCTCGCCCGCCAGCAGGACGTGGTCGAGCGCGGCCAACTGTGCCGCCACCCCACGGGAACTCACCACCCCGAGCACCTGCCGGGCGAAGCTGGGCACGGTCTGGAAAAGGGTGACGCGCTGCTCGACGAGCCAGTCGACGATCTTCTCCGGGTTCGCCCGGATCCGGTCGGGCACCAGGCACAGCGTGGCCCCGGCGACCAGGCCCGCGAAGATCTCCACGAGCGCCGCGTCGTAGCCGGGGGAGGCCCACTGCGCCATCCGCGACCCCGGCCGGATGACGAACTCGCCGGAGAACCAGGTGACGAACTGGGCGAGGGTGGCGTGCGTCTGCGGGATGCCCTTCGGCTTGCCCGTCGACCCAGACGTGTAGGTGACGTAGGCGCGCCCGTTGCGGACACTCGGCACGTGCGGCCGCGGGGTCGAGTCGGGTTCCAGCAGCGACGCGTCGAGCACCGTGCCGCCCACCTCGGTGAGGTACCACTGGGCCAGTTCATCCTGCGCCGGGTCGCCGTCGACGATCAGGCACGCGGGCTGAAGCTCCGCCAGGACCGACTTTCCACGCTCGCCCGTGTCGCCATCGCCGAGGCACGCCACGTGCGCGCCCGCGTCGAGCACGGCGATCACGGCGGCCACCTGGAGCCTGCCGGTGGGCATCCGCACGACGACGGGCCTGCCCCCGATGTGCTCTTCGGAGAGCAGGGCCGCCGTGATGATCGCGGCCAGTCGTTCGAGTTCGCGGTACGTGGTGACCTGGCTCCCGGCCGACAGCGCGATCTGCTCGGGCCGCAGCTGAGCCTGGGAGTGGAACAGCTCGTTCGCCGTGCGCGCGGCGGGCGCGGCGGCGGTGATCTGGTCGGCGTCGCGCACGGCCGTCGCGATCCGGTCCGCGCCGTCGATGGCGAGGTCCGCGATGGGCCGGTCGGGGTCGCGCAGCCCGGCGGTGAGCAGCATCTGGAACTGGCTGAGGAACCGCTCGGCGCCCGCGCGGTCGAACAGGGACGACCGAAACTCCAGCGCTCCCAGCAGATTCGCGTTCACCAGGCGCAGGTCCATGGTCACGTCGGTGACGGCCGACCCGTTCTCGACCACGCGCGGGGCGACCGTCGCGCCGTCGAACACCAGCTCGGCCCTGGCCTGGTCGTGGAAGACGAACATGGTGTCGCACAGCGGGATCCGCCGCGGGTCGCGCTCGGCCTTGGTGGCTACGACCACGTCGGCGAACGGCACATCGGCGCGCTTGCGCGCCTCTGTGTTCAACCGCGCCACCCGCTCCACCACGGTCCGCAGCGTCGGTCGTTGTGACAGGTCGGCGGTGAACACCAGCGGGTGCTCGAACGCGCCCACCACACCGTCGAACTCCGGGCGCGGCCGCACCGACACCGGGCAGCCCACGGCGAGCCGCTCGTCGCCGCCGTAGCGGCCGAGCAGGGCCTGGAAGGCGGCCAGCAGCACGACGAACGGGGTCGTCCCCGACGCGCGGACCAGCTCGCCCAGCGGCCGGGTCACCTCCGGGCCCCACTCGAACCGCAGCACGTCACCCGCGGTGGACCACCCGGCCGGACGCGCCCGGTCGGTCGGCAGCGTGACAGCGGTCGGGGTCGGGGTGACGGTCGCGGTCCACCAGCGCAGGCGCTCAGCGAACTCCGGGTCCTCGGCGCGCTCCGCTTCGTCCTGCGCGAACTCCGCATAGCTGGGCGAAAGCGCTTGCGTGTCGGGCGGGGTGCCCTGCTTGGCGCCGGTGTACGCCTCCGAGAGGTCGGTCAGCACGATCGACGCCGACTCGTCGTCGGCCGCGGCCCGGTGCAGGCACAGCACGACGGCGTGGTCCCACTCGCCGAACTTCGCGACCGCCAGCCGGGCGAGGCCCTCGGACATCCGCAGCGGCGCGGCGGCCTGCTCCCGCGCCCAGTCCGCCACGGCCTCGGGCTCCTCGACGAAGTCGGCGAGCACCAGCGGCGCGCCGTCGGCGGCCACCACCGGCACCGGCACGCCCGCGCGCTCGGCGAATGTGGTGCGCAGCATGCGATGACGGGCGCACACGGCCTGCCATGCGGCCCGCAGCGCGTCAAGGTCGAGCTCGCCGGTCACCTGGTACGCCAGACACACGGTCGACGAGGCCGAGGTCGAATCCGCCTTCTCCAGAAACCACAAACCGTTCTGGATCGCGGAACTCGTGGCTTTGTCGAAACCGTGGGGGCTGGGTACATCGGACGCCGGTGGGCTCACCGCTCTATCGTCCGGCCAGGTCAGTGCCGGTCGCATCTCGTGTAGTGCGCATGATTTCCTTGCCCACAAAGGAAAATCGCCTCTTCTCGGCGAACCGAGAAGAGGCGATTCCCAAACAGCTCAGTGCTTATGCGGCATTGCGGTATTCCGACCAGGTCTCGACTCCGCCGCCCGCGATCGGCGCCAGCGGCGGTGCCGGGGTCTTCTTCGCCGGTCCGAAGAGGCCCTTCAGCAGCACCTTGAGCATGAAGCCCGGGCGCTGCATCTTCTCGGGCCCGTCGATCAGGCCCGCGGCCCGCATGTACTGCGCGGCGATGGCCTTGTCCTTCGTCGCGGCGTACTGCACGAGCTTGAGGAACCGCTGCGCGATCCGCATCCGCAGCGGCCGCTCACCCTCGACCCCGGGGAAGCTGAGGTCGACGGTGTTTGTCATTTCCCACGGCGGGTCGATGACATTCTTCGACAGATCCTGGAAGTACTGCATCGGCTGCGGCGCCGCGCCGCTGTGCAGGTGGTTGCGGATGGTCAGGGCGGACAGCGCCGAGACCGTCATGCCCTGCGCGTACACCGGGTTGAAGCAGGTCACGGCGTCACCGACGACCAGCAGGCCGTCCGGGAAGCGGTCGAGCTTCTCGTAGTGGCGGCGCAGTGTGGTCGGGAACCGGAACGCCACCGGCTCGTCGAGCGGCTCGGCGTGCATGAGCGCCTCGTGGATCTCCGGCGCGGCGAGCGTCTTGACGAAGTCGTAGAAGCCCTGCTGGTCGGTGGGCGGGTGGTCGCCGAGGATGCCGTACGCGGTCAGCTCGACCCGGCCGCCGTCGGTCTTGGTGAAGATGGCGCCGCGGGGGAGGGTGGCGTTGGCGACCGGGTTGATCGACAGGTCACCGTGGTACGGGTCGGACTTGAGGCGGTAGTGCTGGGTGACGTAGCCCAGGCCGACCTTCTTGCTCTCCTCCTCGACCAGCCCGTAACCGAGTTCCTGCAACCAGATCGGCGTGCGCGAGCCGCGCCCGGTCGCGTCGATCACGAGGTCGGCGTCGATGACCTTCTCGCGCTTCTGGCCGCGGGCCTGCACGCGCGCGCCGGTCACCTTGCTCTTGTCGGGCGAGGTGGCCAGGCCGAGGATGTCGTGCTGCTCGACGAAGACGACGTTCGCCAGGGCCGCGGTGCGCCGGCGGATGTGCTTCTCCAACATCGGCCTGCTGGCCGAGACACAGGTGAGACCCGCTTCCTGCTGCTGGATGCGGACGCCGTTGAAGTACCAGCGCACGTTGCCGCAGAGGTCGCCGGTCGGCACGCCGTCGGCGAAGATCTCGTTGGTGATGCCGGGGTAGAACTCCTCCATGACCTGCTGGCCGCGGGCGAGCAGACCGTTGATGTGCTTGCCCTGCGGGCAGCTGCGTCGGGGGCCGGCGACATCGATCAGGGTGTCCCGGTCGACGATCTGGACCTCGTCGTAGGCGTCGGCCAGGACCCTGGCCGCGAACAGGCCCGCGATACTTCCGCCCAATACCACCGCGCGAGTTGTTGTAGCGTCGCTCACGGATATCTCCTTGACGTTCGTCTCTGCTTGAGGGTGCGGTGAACCGGGTGGATCAGCCGTTCAGCGGGACCACGTTCTCCATGTCCTGAGCGGTGTAGGGCGCCACGTCGTTCCAGAACTCGACGCGGTGGCTGCTGCCGGGGATGTCCGCGGCCCGGCGCGGGGTCCGCAGCGCCCAGTGGTTGTAGGCGTCGAGCAGCTTCTGCGCCTCGCCGGTGGCCTGGGTGAACCGGTCGAACGGGTCCGCGCCGCGGGCGAGGACGTCGCCCATGGCGTGCACCATCACGTCCTGCACCCCGGCGAAGTCGCCGAACACCGCGCCCTCCGAGAGCGGGATGCCCTTGCGCCCGGTCGAGGCGGGGAAGTCGAGCAGGTGGTCGTAAGTGAGCGCGTGGTAGGGGTGCTGCTCGAACCAGCCCTCGTCCTTGAGCAGGTCGTAGGACGCCTTGGTGATCGGGGCGAAGCTGTTGTCCTTGTGCCGCTGCGCCACGTTGACCGGGTTGTGCATCCACATGAGGAACGCGAGCGCGCCCTCCTGGACGTCCTCGTCGAGGTTGTTGCCCAGCCACATCGACGTGCCCGCGACGGCGTTGCCGACGTAGGGGGAGTTGTCGTTGTGCGGGAACACGTCGACGTCCATGGTGAAGCCGCCGAGCTTCGCCGCGTGCGCCATGTAGTTGACGTCGTTGGACGAGGAGATCCGGATCGCCACGTGCGCGTCGCGGTAGGCCTGCAGCGTGCCCGCCCAGTCCGGGTATCCGCCGGTGTAGAGGTAGTGGCCCGCCTTGTGCAGGCCGTTCCACCACTCGACCCAGGTCATCATCTCCTTCGACGCCAGCTCCATCTTCGTGGCGCGGGCGTCGCGGCCGTTGCGGTTGTCGGTGAGGAAGCCGCCCTGGGTGGCCAGCGCCTGCTGCACGAACGTGCCGTGGTTCGACCAGGTGATCGCGTGCGACGGGCCGTCCTGGATGCGGGAGACCGCCTCGCACACCGACGTCACGTCGTCCCAGGTCTTCGGCAGCTCCGACACCCCGGCCTTGTCGAGCAGCTCGCGGTTGGCGAACAGCAGGCTCGTCGTGCCGACCGAGGGCAGCGAGTCCATGTCGCCCCAGACCGTGTAGTAGTCGCGGAACGCCGGGTGCAGGTCGTCGAGCATGACCGGCTCGCCGAGGAACTCGGTGCGGTCGCCGACCGCCTTGGTCACCGAGGTCCACAGTGGACTGCCGTCGGGCGCGACGGCGTCGCGGGCCACCTGGTTGGCGTAGAAGTAGTACTCGGCGAGCGCGGGCCTGCGGCCTTCCGCGACCTCCTTGGCCACGTCTTCGGGGAAGGAGAAGAAGTTCATGCCCCGGACGTTGACCCGGTACTCGGGATGGATCCGGCCGAACTCGGCGGCCTGCGCGTGCCAGCGGTCCATCCACCCGGGGAAGTTCAGGTCGGCTACCCAGACGTCGATGTCGATCTTGCTCGTCATTCGGTCTCCTCCTCATGGGACCGCACGCCGGATAACGCGGGTCACGTCGCGATCCATCGTTCCGCGCAGGTCACCGCCGTCGCATCTTCCCGGTTGCCGTCGCCGCGAGCACTGAGCACGCGCGGAGATGTGGGGTCGTCCGTCGGGCGAACACGATGTGGGGCATGGGAATCGTCGTCTTCGACAGCACGGTGTCCTTGGACGGGTACATCACCGCGCCCGACGACGACCAGGATTTTCCGTTGGGGGCGCGCTCACCGACGGGATCGAGAGCGCGCTCGCCCAGGCGCGGGCGGTGGCGGGGGACAAGGGCGTCTACGTGATGGGCGGCGCCGACGTCGGCAGGCAGTACCTCGCCGCGGGCCTGCTCGACGAAATCCGCCTGCACCTGGTGCCCGTGGTGCTCGGCGGCGGTGTGCGGCTCTTCGCTGAATCGCCGGAGCAGATCGGACCGCAGATCAGCCGGGTCGTGCCAGGCGACGGCGTGACCCACCTCAGTTACCGAACGGAGCCGCGGACAGTATGAGCCTTATCGACTCGGCCGACATCGGACGGCACTACGACGAACGCGCGCCCATCGAGGACGAGATCCGCGAGGGGCAGCTGCACATGTGGTACTGGTACGACCGGGAAGACGACGCGCCGCTGACCGAGGCCCTGCACCGAATCAGCCAGAAGGTCACGGCCACCCTGGGTCTGCGGCCGGGTGAGCACGTGCTCGACGCGGGCTGCGGGCCCGGCGAGACGGCGATCTTCGTCAACAAGGAGTTCGGCGCGCGGGTCACCGGTGTGACGGTCAGCGGGTTCGAGGTGGCGAAGGCCAACGAGCGCGCGGCGGCCGCGGGCGTGGCGGACGCGGTCCGGTTCGAGTACGGCGACTTCATGTCACTGTCCTATCCGGACAACACGTTCGACGCGATCCTGGCGCTGGAGTCGCTGCAGAACGCGCCGGACCTGGAGGTCGTGCTGCGTGAGTTCCACCGCGTCCTGCGCCCCGGCGGCCGGGTCACCTTCTCCGACTTCAGCCTGCGCTCGCACGACGACCCCGAGCGGCTGGCCAAGTTCATGACCACGCTGAAGCTCGGCACGCTGCCGACGCTGGACGAGTGGCTGGCGCTGACCACCGCCGCCGGGTTCGCCGTCGAGGAGTACACCCAGTGCGGCCCAAGGGTTTTCGGCATGAAGACGAAGTACCTCGAAGCGGCCATGACCCGGCGCACCGAGGTCGCGGCGAAGTTCGGCGAGGGCGCGATCACCGAGTTCTCCAAGAAGAACACCGGTTTCTACGCCCCGCGCAAGGACCAGATCGGCTACGTCATCGTCTCCGCGCGCAAGTCCTACAAGGGATAGGCACGCAGGAGGACGACCGCGCCGGGCGATCGCTGCGAGCATCGTCATGGCGACTTACTGGGTGAAAGGACACGCGAAGATGAGTGACTCCACGATCCATTCGACCGTCGCGGAACTGGTCAAGTCTTTCGCGAACGCCACACCTGATCGCCTGGAATCGGAGTACCGGCGACTGGTCGGCGGGTTGTGGAACGGCGGCGCGGCAACGGAACTGGCCCGGCCGGGCACGCCCGTGCTGGTCGAGCACCTCGACCTGGTCGACACCGACCGCCAGGGCTACCTCGCGATCCTGCTCGGCCTGCTGGCCGAGACCGGCGACGCCGACGTCTTCGCCGCCGCGCACGCGGGCCTGGGCCGCTACCTCGACCTGGTCGGCGCCGGCGCGAAGGGCGAGCCGCTGACGCTGGCTTTCCTGTACCTGCTCTCGCACTTCCCGGCCGACCGCGAGGCCGTCCTCGCCGCCGTCGCGCCGCTGAACCTCGACGCCGACGACCAGACCCGCCTCGAGCGCGCTCTCGCGAAGCTGGACCCGGCCAACCCCGACCTCGGTCGCGTCTGGCCGTCGCCGTCGGTGTGGGTGCTCGACGAGAACGAGAAGGACTTCACCGCGGGCTGGATCAAGGGCCTGACCGCGGAGCAGATCGAGTCCAACTGGAACAACGACACGCTCACCGTGCTCGGCTACACCGGTGCCCGCGCGTACTGGTCGGTGGCCAACAACCAGCCCGCGTCGACCCTCGCGACCTCGATGTCGCCGGAGGACGCGATCCTGCCCGAGCCGACCGGCCAGTCGACGGCGGTCTTCGCCAAGCACGTCGAGTCGCTGCGCTGCCCGACCTGCCACGGCAAGCTGGAGTTCTCCGACAACGGCGTGCGCTGCCCCAAGTGCGCCACCGGTTTCGCCATCGCCAACGGCATCCTCGACCTGTCCGCGGGCGTGCGGGAGGACCAGGAGGCCGACGACGCCACCAACGACCTGCTGCAGAAGCTCGCCGAGATGCCGAGCATGGGCCTGTACTACGAGGCCGTCCTGCGCCCCGCCTACCTGCGCATCGCGGGCTCCAACTGGGGCGACCAAGTCAGCCCCACCGATGAGGACGAGTACATCGCCTCGCACGTGAGCCCGGTCGACGGGCCGGTCCTCGACCTCGCCGCGGGCGCGGGCCGCTGGACCAAGATCGTCGCCAAGGCGGTCGGCGCCGACCGGCTCCTCGCCCTGGACATGGCGCTGCCCATGCTCAACGTGCTGCGCGGCGCGCTGCCCGAGGTGCCCGCGGTGAAGGCGTCCGCGCTGAACCTGCCGTTCAGCGACGGCAGCCTGGGCGCGGTGAACTGCTGGAACGCACTGCAGGCGTTCCCGGACGACGCCCGCGACGCGATCCTGGAGATGGGCCGCGTCCTCAAGCCCGGCGGCAGCCTCACGATGATGACCTTCAAGTGGTCCGACGACAAGGTCGCGCGCCACTTCCAGGAGTGCCAGTACTTCCCGAGCCGCCCGGAGGGCCACCTGCTCTTCGAGCTCGACGAGCTGCACGCGTGGTTCGCCGAGGCCGGTCTGTCCATCGTGGATGAGTCGTCGGGCGAGGGGACGTTCGTCTTCCTCACCGCCGAACGTCAGGGCTGACCCGCGGGCGCATGCGAAACGCATACCAGAGCCATGCGCGAGGCACTGGTCGCCCGCATGACGCCGACGAAACAATGTAACTGCCATAGGTGACACCGACGTCGCGAAAACGCTCGGTCGAGGCGCTGTCGATTTCGCGGTGGCTCGTTCGTCGTAGGTGCGTAGGACGACAACACGAGAGGAAAAGACAGTGACTGCCAACACTGCCCCTGCCAAGGCGGGGCGACGGGAATGGTTGGGGCTGGCGGTGCTCGCGCTGCCGACCTTCGTCATGGCCATCGACCTGTTCGTCCTGATGCTGGCGCTGCCGAATCTCTCGTCGGATCTCGGCGCGACCGGCATGGAACAGCTCTGGACCATGGACATCTACGGGTTCATGCTGGCCGGCTTCCTGGTCACGATGGGCACCCTGGGTGACCGCATCGGCCGCCGCAAACTGCTGATGATCGGCTGCTCCGCGTTCGCCGTGGCCTCGCTGCTCTGCGCCTACGCCTGGAGTCCCGAGGTCCTGATCGCGGCCCGCGCGCTGCTGGGCATCGCGGGCGCCACCCTCGGCCCGTCGACGCTCTCGCTGATCGGCACCATGTTCCAGGACCCGAAGCAGCAGGCCGCCGCGTTTGGCATCTGGGGAAGCGTGTTCACCATGGGCGCGCTGTTCGGCCCGGTCATCGGCGGCGCCATGCTGACGCAGTGGTGGTGGGGCTCGGTGTTCCTGCTGGGCGTGCCGTTCGTCATCGCCGCGCTGGTCCTCGGCCCGAAGTTCCTGCCCGAGTTCCGCAACGGCCAGCCCGGCAAGCCCGACCTGGTCAGCGTCGCGCTCTCGCTGGCCGCGCTGTTCCCGGTCATCTACGGCATCAAGTCGCTGGCCCGTGACGGTTTCTCCGCCGTGGCGGTCGTCGCGGTCGTCGTCGGTGTGGCCGCGGGCTGGGTGTTCCTGCGCAGGCAGCGCACCATCAGCGACCCGCTGCTGGACCTGAGCCTGTTCAAGAACAACACCATCGGCACGTCGCTGGCCGGGCAGCTGTCCTACAGTATGACCGGCGGCGGGATCATGCTGCTGATGATGCTGTACTTCCAGCTGGTCCAGGGCATGTCCACGCTCGAAGCGGGCCTGGCGATGGTCCCCGGCATGGCCGGTGGCGCCATCGGCTTCGCGGTCGGCCCGAAGCTGGCCAACAAGTTCCGCCCGGCCTACGTGATCTCGGCGGGCCTGCTCGGCGCGGCGCTCACCCTGGTCTGGATGACCCAGATCAGCGCCGACTCCGGCACCACCGCGCTGGTCGTGGGCTTCGCGATCATCGCCTTCTGCGGCGCTCCGATGGCGGGCCTGGGCACCAACCTGGTCGTCACCTCCGCGCCGCCGGAGAAGATGGGCTCGGCCGGTTCGCTGGCGCAGATGGCCAACGAGTTCGGCGGCACCCTGGGCCTGGCGGTCCTGGGCACCATCGGCACGGCCGTGTACCGCGCCAACGTCTCCGATTCCCTGCCCGCCGGACTGAACGCGGAGACCGCCGAGATCACCAAGGACAGCCTCGCCGGCGCCACCGTGGCCGCGGGCAAGCTGCCCGCGGGGGAGGCCGACGCACTGCTGGCCCCCGCCCGGGACGCCTTCACCGACGGCGTGCAGACCGTGGCCACCATCGGCGCGATCCTGCTGGCCACCATGGCCGTCGTCGTGGCGGTCAAGCTCAAGCACGTGGCTCCGTTCGGGGCCGCCCAGGCCCCGGCCGACGGTGACGGCGGAGACGACGCGGGTCTCGCGCCGGTCGCCGCGGAGGAAGCACGCTGATCTCCCGCACGTCCATGCCGATGGCCGACTCCGCTCGCGGAGCCGGCCATCGGCGCGCGTGCCGTCCACACGAATCGGGTATGAATTCGGGTGGCGAAGCTGTCGATTTCCGCCCGGCCCGTTCGTCGTCTGTATGAGAACAAGAAATCAAGAAGGGGAGCCCGACATGGCTCAGTACGCGATCCTGCTCTACTCGCCCGCACCCGCCGACCCGATGGACATCACCGAGGCCGAGCTGGCGGCGCACGAGGTCTTCAACAAGGAGATCGAGAAGCGCGGCACCCAGATCCTCTACCCGCAGGCCCTGCAGCCCAGCACCACGGCCACCTCGGTCCGCGGCGGCGCCATCACCGACGGCCCGTTCATCGAGTCCAAGGAGGTGCTGGCCGGCTTCTTCCTGTTGGAGGCCAAGGACTTGGACGAGGCCCTGGAGATCGCCAAGCTGGTCCCGACCTCGCCCGGCGGCGGCGTCGAGGTGCGGCCGATCTTCGAGCCCCCCGCGGAATAATGGCGCCAGGCGCGGGCCTGGTCACCGCGACCAAGCCGGTAATCTCCGCCGCATGACCCCGATCGAGCGCGCGGTGGCCGACGCGCACCGTCGTGAGTGGGCCTTCGTGCTCGCCGCGACGGCGCGCGTCGCCCGAGACATGGACCTGGCCGAGGAATGCGTGCAGGAGGCCTACGCCACCGCACTGCAGGTCTGGGAGCGCGACGGCATACCCAAGAACCCCGGCGCCTGGCTGACCACCGTCGCCAAGCGCACAGCCCTGGATGCGCTGCGCCGGCAGAACGTGTTCCGCTCGAAGCTTCCCCTGCTCGTGGAACCGGACGAGGCCGACATGAACTATTCCGCTGAATCGACCGGAGACGTCATACCCGACGACCGCCTCCGGTTGATCTTCACCTGCTGCCACCCGGCGCTGTCGGGTGAGGCCCAGATCGCGCTCACCCTGCGCTTGGTGTGCGGTGTGAGCACGGCCGACATCGCCCAGGCGTTCCTGGTCTCCGAAGCCACCATGGCCGCACGGGTCACGAGGGCCAAGAAGAAGATCTCCGCCGCCCGCATCGCCTACCGGGTCCCGGCGGCCGAGGAACTCCCCGACCGCCTCGACGCGGTGCTGACGGTCATCCACCTGCTGTTCACCACCGGCTACACCGCCCCGTCCGGCGAGCAGCTGGTCCGCGCCGACCTCGTCCAGCGCGCCCTGGACCTCACCAGGATGCTGCGCGACCTCATGCCCGACGAACGCGAGGTGTGGGGCCTGCTGGCCCTGCTGCTGGTCACCCACGCGCGCCGCGACACCCGCACGGACGCCGAGGGCCGCCTGCTGCTGCTGGAGGAACAGAACCGCACAGTCTGGGACCAGCAAGCGATCGAGGAAGGCCACGGTCTGGTCCTCGACGCCCTCCGCGGCGGCAACCCCGGCCGGTTCGCCCTGCAGGCCGCCATCGCCGCCCTCCACGCCACCGCGCGGCGGTACGAGGACACCGACTGGCCGCAGATCATCACCCTCTACGACGCCCTGATGCGGGTGTGGCCGTCGCCGGTGGTCGCCCTCAACCGCGCGATCGCGATGACCATGGTGTTCGGCCCGGAGGCGGGCCTGACCGCGATCGAGGAGCTGGAAAGCGATGGCAGGCTGGAGGGCTACCGCTACCTGCCTGCCACCAAAGCCGACCTCCTGCGCAGACTGGACCGCAAAGCGGAAGCCGCAGTGGCCTACCGTGCTGCCTTGGCACTGGCCGAAAACGACGCGGAACGCGCCTTCCTGACACAGCGCCTCACGGAAGTCAGCTGACCCCGGTCACGTCAGATCGACTTCCCACCCGGCTATCGGCGGCAAGGCGCACCGAGTAGGCGTCGGACAACAGTGCGGTAAGTACGGCGGCGGCGCTCCCGAGCGCGGCGAGCTGACCGCGCAATGCTTCATCGGTGTCCGCTTCGACCGAGTGCGGTGTCGGCACGACGTGCGCCCGACCCGCTTCGTAGGCGTGGTAACTCGTCACGACTCCGGGTGCCGAGCCCGCACTACCATCGCCGTGGGCTCATGACTTGTCCCCGATCACCCGACGCCGCCGCGCGAGTAGTTCGTCGCGACCATCACCCAAGCCACGCCGAACGAACTCGATTTCGTCCACTGACATCAGAACCACTTCCCCGGGTGGCGGTCGCAAGATCAGGTCGTTGTCGACGACGGCAAGCCGGATTGTTCGCGACCTGCCCGCGACGTCCCGGCCGGTGATGATCTGCGACCAGTTGAGGGAGCCGCTCGGATGGGTTAACGGACGGTAGTCTTGGCATCCTGACGTCCGCACAACCTGACCAGAGGGAGCGGAGTGACCACGGTGATCGACAAAGCCAGTGGTGTACCGGCATATCGCCAGCTCGCCGACGTGCTCCGCGGCCGTGTTCGCACCGCCGGATATGCACCCGGTTCGCAGATTCCGTCCGAGCGTGACCTGGTCGCCGAGTTCGGCGTCTCGCGCCCGACGGTGCGGCAGGCGATCGAGTTGCTGCGCAATGAGGGCGTGCTGCTGGCCGAACACGGCCGCGGCATATTCGTCCGGCCGATCCCGACCGTGCAGCGCCTCGCTCGGACCCGACTCAGTCGGGAGGCCCGCGAACGGAACCAGGGGACGTTCCTGGGCGACGCGGCCGCGGGCGGCTGGGAGCCGTCGGTATCCGTGCGGATCCACGTCGAGCCCGCGAACCAGCGGGTCGCCGATCTACTGCACCTGTCTCCTGGTGCCGAGGTGTGCGTGCGCGATCGGCTGATGCGCGCCGACGGCAATCCAGTTCAGCTCGCGACTTCACGATTGCCGCGTGAGATCACCCGTGGGACGGCCATCGAGCAAGTGGATACCGGGCAGGGCGGGGTCTATGCGCGCCTGGAAGAAGCGGGTCACCGGCTCGGGCACTTCGAGGAACTGGTGAGCGCTCGTCAGCCCACACCGGAGGAGCGCTCAAGTCTCCAACTGACGCCCGGCATTCCAGTGCTGACGATCACGCGTGTGGCGATCGCCGACGGTGGATATCCGGTCGAGGTCAACGACATGGTGTTGAGTGCTGAGCGGTATCAGCTGCACTACGTACTGCCCGCCGAGTAGCGCGATCGGCCAGAGCGCGACGAAGCCGCGCCCGGAACACCCGAGCGCGGCTCCACAAACGACGATCAGGCCTTGACCCCGCCAAGCCCACCGATCCGACGTCCACGAGTCCGATTGAGCCACCAGCCCAACAACACGATGTTGGCGGTCCACCCCAACCACCGGGCAGCCTCGATCACCAGCGCGAAGTTGATCTCACCGGGGATCCAGCCGAGCACGAACGGCATCCCGATCATGAACCCCCAGATCACCTGGCCCCACATGATCGCGATGCTGTACAGCATCAGCTGCCGGTGCGCCGCGTAACGCCGCTGCCGCAGCTTGATCCATCCCAGGATCGCCGCCCCGGTCCACAGTGTCGCCGACATCGCGACACCGATCTTCCCCACCGGGTAGGCGACCGGCAGCATCACCAGCGCGAGAATGCCCGACGGCACCGCGCCGAGGAACACATACGCCCGGCCGATCCACCGGTGCGCCTTGGGCTTGGTGATCCGCAGTCGCGGCCACACCTGCAGCACGCCCGTGACCAGCGAGATCGTGCCCGTGAACACGTGTCCGACGATCAGCCAGTAGTGCGCGGGATTCTGCAGCGGGATGCGCGACCGCGTCGGGTCGAGCGCCGCCCAGGGAGGTAACTGGTAGATGAGGAATCCGATGACCAGCAACGCCATCGGGATCATCCACGGCGCACGCGGAATCGTCCGCCCCGGTCGCTCGCCCGCCGTGTCCGTCGGCAGCGCCGGAGCGATCCTTTCCATTTCCTGTGTCACGGTTGATCTCCTCTGACCTGGCTCGACTGGTCCGACCGGGACAATGATTCGCCCGACCGTGCGAGGCGACATCTTCCCGAGTGCGGTCTTCGTCACTTTCATCCCAGGCTCGGGAACTTTCCCGTGAACAGCAGTGGAGCCGCGGTCCCGACTGTCCTCAAGAGACAGTGGGGCCACGGCTCCACGAGATCACCCGACCCACCCGCGACGTCCCCGCGCGTGGCCGCGTGGGGCAGGGCGCGGCTCGGGGACCATGGCCGGCGGTATTCGCGCCCGGATGGCCCCTGGCCGCGTTGTCGGGAAGACCAAGCACAACCCGGTACTACGGTCTTCCCTCCGCCTTGCCAGGAACCATCCGGATCACGAATCCCACCGACCATGGCCCCAGAGCCGCGCCCTAAACCACTCAGGCCTTGGCCAAGTAGTTCGCCAGGCCGTCGAAGAAGCCGCCCCAGCCCTCCTTGGCCTTCTCCAGGGTCTCCGCGTCCAGGTTGCTGTCCTGGTGCACGACCATCTCGGTCTTCTCACCGGCCGGGGTGAAGGTGACGGCCATCGACTCCGGCGGCGCGTCCGGGTGGTTGTTGTCCAGCAGCGTGAACACCAGCTTGCGCGGCGCGTCGACGACCTCGTAGTTGCCCTGGAACGGGTACCGCGAGCCGTCCTCGTCGGCGACGATGGTGGCCTTCCACTCGCCGCCCACCTTCGGGTCGAGCGCGACGTCGGCCACGGGCGCGGTGAAGCCGGGGCCACCCCACCACTGGGAGAAGCGCTCGGCCTCGGTCCACGCCGCGAAGGCCTGCTCCGGGGTGGCGTCGAGCAGGCGGGTGATGGTCAGTTCGCCCGTCGAGGAATCAGTCATCGAACTGTCCTTTCTGAATGCATTCGGTCTGGTCGGACTGCATGGTGGACGGCGCCGCCACGGTGGGCCCGCGGGTCGACGCATCCGCCTGAAGCCTTGTGGTTCAAGCGTTTGCGCGCACCTTCCAAAATGCGGTCCTGTCCCGAACTTCGCATCGAGAGAGAGGCGACCGCCCGCGCGCCTGTGTGAGGCTGCTTTGGCGGCCGAAATATGGGGCGGACGAGCGGCGCCATCCCTCCGAGGTAAAGGATCTGCGCAGCGATGACACTGACCACGAACATTGCCGAGCCCATCTTTGCCGGTCCACCCGAGCCGGACCTGACCCCCGCCGAGGTCATCGCGCGCGCACACAGGATCGCCGCGACGCTCGTCGACCGGCAGGCGGAGACCGAGCGGCGCACCTTCTACGCCGAGGACACCCACGAAGCGTTCCGCGACGCCGGTTTCTACCGAATCCTGGTGCCGCACCGCTTCGGCGGCCACGACTTCGGCATCGACACCTTCATGCGGGTCGTGCAGATCCTCACCCGCGCGTGCCCGTCGACCGGCTGGATGTACTGCCTCGGCGCCGCGCACGCGCACGTCGTGGGGACGCTGTTCGAGGAGCGCGTGCAGGAGGAGGCCTTCGCGGGCGGCGAGTTCATCGCGCCCGCCACGGTGATGCCGTCCGGCGAGGCGGTCCGCACCGAGGGCGGCTGGCTGCTCACCGGCACCTGGAGCTATTGCTCCGGCATCCCGTATGCGTCCCACTTCGTCGGCCACACCTTGGTTTCCCGCGCCGAGGGCGAGCCGCCGGAGCCGATGATGTTCATCGTCGACAGCTCGCAGTGGACCCGGCTCGACGACTGGGGCGGCCAGCTCGGCCTCAAGGGCAGCGGCTCGCACAGCATCGTCATGGAGAACGCGTTCGTCGCCGACTACCAGACGATCGCCACGCACATGAGCCAGGTCAACGTCACCGAGGGCACTCCCGGCCGCAGGCTGCACACCAACCCCGAGTACGGCGGCGGTCCCCTGAGCTTCATGGTGCTGGAGGACGCCGTCCTCGCGGTCGGCATGGCCCAGGGCGCCCTCGACGCCTACGGCGACCTGATGCGCAGCCGCACCACCATGTTCCCGCCGATCGTCGGCCGCGCGGAGAACGAGGACTTCCAGTTCTGGTACGGCGAGGCCACCGGCATGATCGCCACCGCGGAAGCCGCCTTCCACCAGTCGATCCAGACCTGGCGCGAGCTGTGCGAGCAGGGCCCGGAGGCGTTCACCGTCGAGCAGGAGCTGCGGATCGCGGTGATCTGCCGCGAGGTCGTGCGCCTGTGCTGGGACGCGGTGCAGAAGTACCTGTTCCCCACGGCCGGTTCCAGTGCGGTCCGCCAGGGGCAGCGCATCGAGCGGGTCTGGCGCGACCTGTCGATGCAGCACAGCCACGCGGGCATCTCGATCTTCCTGACCACGATCGCCAAGCGTGAGCTGACCAAGCTGGAGTTCGGCGTCGTCGACGAACACTGACCGCGCAACGGAAATCGGGGGCGACTTCACTGAAGTCGCCCCCGATTCCTGTCTGTGCCTAGCGCCTGTCTCGCAGTGCGGGCACACCCCAGCCGCGCCGGATGCGGCTCCTGGCGGCACGGCCGGATACGCCCGAATACACCCGGTATGAGTGGCGATCCGTCCGCACCGCCAGGAACCACCCCGATCACGACTGGCGCGCACCCGCACTTCGAGACAGGCGCTAGCACTGTGCCTGAAAAGGCATACTTCGCTGCATGTCCGCACCCGATGACGCCCCAGCGCCTGCCAGAGGCAACCTCCCTGCCTACATGTACGACGAGCCGCAGGGTGAGCTGCCCAGGCCGCTG
>NZ_JBOHGC010000667.1:0-1357 GCF_050699995.1 Actinokineospora sp.
GACCCACCAGCCCGTACACGACGTGCACGCCCGCCTTCTCCAGCGCGCGCGCCCACTTGATGTTCGCCTGCTCATCGAAGCGGGCCTTCAGTTCCACCAGCGCGACGACCTGTTTGCCCGCCTCGGCTGCGTCGATCAGGGCGTCGACGATCGGGGAGTCGCCGGAGGTGCGGTACAGCGTCTGCTTGATGGCCAGCACGTGCGGGTCGCTCGCGGCCTGCTCGACGAAGCGCTGGACGCTCGTGGAGAACGAGTCATACGGGTGGTGCACCATCACGTCGCCCTCGCGCAGGGTGGCGAAGATGCTCTTCGGCGTCTCGCGTTCGCCGAACGCCGGGTGCGTGGCGGGCACGACGACCGGGTCTTTGAGCTCCTTGCGGTCCACGCTGTAGAGCTGCCAAAGGCACGACAGGTCCAGCAGTCCCTGCACGACGACGACGTCGTTGGGGTGGACCTCCAGTTCGCGCAGCAGCAGTTCGAGCATGTGCTCGGTCATGTCGCCCGCGACCTCCAGGCGCACCGACGCGCCGAACCGGCGCTGCGCCAGCTCCCTTTCCAGGGCCTGCAACAAGTCCTCGTCGCGGTCCTCCTCGACCTCGAGGTCGGCGTTGCGGGTGACCCGGAACGCGTGCACGCCGGTGACGTCCATGCCCGCGAACAGGGTGTTGCGGTGCGCGGCGATCAGTTCCTCCAGCGGCAGGAAGATCGCGACCTGTTCGTCGGCGCTGCGGTCGATCGGCACCAGCCGCGGCACGTTGTCCGGCACCTTGACCCTGGCGAAGCGCTCGATGCCGCCTTCCGGGTCGCGCACCGTCACCGCGAGGTTGAGCGACAGCCCGGAGATATAGGGGAACGGGTGCGCCGGGTCGACGGCCAGCGGTGTGAGCACCGGGAAGACCTGGTCGCGGTAATAGGCCGACAGGCGGGTGCGCTCGTCGTCGGTGATCTCGTTCCACGTGGCGATGCGGATTCCGCGTTCGGCCAGCTCCGGGCGCACCCGCTCCTCGAACGCCCGCGAGTGCTGCTCGACGAGTTCCTGGTTGCGCTTGGCGATGTAGGCCAGCTGTTCGCGCGGGGTCAGGCCGTCGGCGCTGCGGACCGACAGGCCCGTCTCGTTGCGCCGCTTGAGCCCCGCGACGCGCACCATGTAGAACTCGTCGAGGTTCGAGGCGAAGATCGCCAGGAACTTCGCCCGCTCCAGCAGCGGCTGCGAGGAGTCCTCGGCCAGGGCGAGCACCCGCGCGTTGAAGTCCAACCAGGACAGTTCGCGGTTGAGATACCGGTCGTCGGGCAGGTCGGTCACGGCCGCCGCGGGTGTCGCCGCGGGCGGCGCGGACGGCAGCGCGCGCGGCTCGGC
>NZ_JBOHGC010000668.1:0-5201 GCF_050699995.1 Actinokineospora sp.
GCGTTGGGGGAGAACACGATTCCGCGTACCAGCTACCAGCGGGCCATGCCGCCCGAGGACTACATCGCCGGCTACAAGACCTGGAATGGCAAGCCCAGCAACCAGTTCTGGCGGTTGGCGTGGCGGAACATGGTCGACTCGTCAACCGTCCGGTCGTTGCATTCGGCGATCATTCCGCCTGGGCCGACCCACGTGCATGTGGTGCACACCCTCGCCACCGACGAGCCCACCGATCTCGCGGTCGCGGCTGGGTTCTGGGCCTCGCTGCCGCTCGACTTCTTCGTGAAGGTCGCGGGGGCTTCGAAGGTGCAGGCGGAGTTCGCGGCTCGGTTCCCGCATGTGCGGGGGCATGGGTTGGAGGGGGAGTTGGTGCTTCGGGCGTTGCGGTTGAACTGTCTGACGCGGGCGTATGAGCCCCTGTGGTCGGAGTTGTTCGACCCGGCCTGGTGCGCGGACTCGTGGACGCATGATCGGGCGGACCGGCCCGCGTTGGGTGCGGTGGCTCGCGGCTGGGAGCTGGCGACTCCGCTGCGGACCGACTTCGACCGCCGCCAGGCGTTGGTGGAGATCGACGCCATCACCGCGATCATGCTCGGCATCACCGCCAACGAGCTGTGCACGATCTACCGCACCCAGTTCGGTGTGTTGCGCAAGTACGAGCGGGTCATGCGGTTCGACGTCAACGGCCGCCAGGTGCCGTCCGACATCGTCAAGGCCCACGACCGTGATCCAGCCAAGGCCGACCTTGGCAGGCACGTGCTGCCGTTCACGCCGGTGGACCGGGAGAAGGACATGACCCGCGCCCACGAGGTCTTCACCGAACGGCTCGGCCGCCGAACCGGCTAATCCTGGCCGTCCTCAACCAGGGGAGTGCGGACGGCGGCCAGTTCCGCCGCGGCGAGCAGGTCGGCGCGCAGCGGGTCGGGTAGGCCCGCTCGTTCGGCCAGCCAGGTGCTCCAGGTCGGCATCAGGCCGAGGGCCGCGCGGACGTCATCGGGGTAGTACAGGTCGGAGATGACGGCGGCGTGCGTGCGCAGCCGCTCCGGGGACGCCGCGTAGCGGGTCTCGGGTTCGGCGCCCTGCACCCACTCCGAGGCCAGGATGTCCAGGCCGTCGGGGTGCGGCGGTGCCCCGAACCGGGTGACGTGCCAGTCGGTGAACTCGGCGGCCATCGGGGCGTGGTCCCTGTCGGCCCGGTGCGTCGGCGAGTCAGTGGTGTCGAAGGTCGCGGTGAGGCGGCTCAGCCTGTCCGTCGCGCGCAGCCATTCACGCATCACCTCGCGCGACTCGTCGCCCATCAGGTCCCTGCTGAAGCCTATGAGGCACTGAAGACCATCGAATGACGTGACGGCCTCGGCTTTGGCGGAGTCGGCCGCCGCGCCGACGGCGGCCCGCCACGCCGCGACGGCCTGGTCGACGTCGTCGTACAGGCCGCCGCCGACGAGCTGCGCGACGAACGACGTGTCGACGTCGAACAGGTACGTGTGGGGGTCCTGGCCGCCCGGGTAGCGGTAGCTCGCGACGAAGCCGAACCGGGTTCCGTAGGCGTCGCGGAGCTTGACCACCTCCCCGGTCGCCTCGTAGTCGCCGGTGGCGGCGGCCCACGACGGCAGACCTTCGCAGGAAGTGGTGGGCAGGTCGCGGGCCGCGTCGGCGGCGGCGTCAGCCGACGTCATCGCGCGCAGGCCGTGGAACAGCAGGGCCGCGCTGGGTGTGTCTGCGCTCGCGCCCAGCGCCGCCGAGCCGAGTTCGGTGAACCACTGGCCGAAGCGCAGGTCCCTCCTGATCTCGTGGAGGGCCCAGTGCAGCTGTTCGCCGAGGAGTTCGGCGGTGCGGTTGTCGAGGTCACGCGGGCTCGTGGCGGCGGTCAGGGTGTCCGCGCGTGCCATGGCCGTGGCCGTGGCCTGGTCGAACCAGCGCGGACGCTTGGGCACTGGCGCCGAATATCGCCGCAGGACCGCCTTGGCGGACTTCTTCGACTTGGCGGACTTCTTTGGCTTGCGGCCACGGGACACGGGGGACACGGCTCGACCCTAGCGCCCCCCCGTCGCCGGCTATGCGTCGAGGCTGCCGGTCTTGGCCGCGCCCAGGAACGTCCGAAACGCGGACGACCCGATGACCAGCGCGTACCCGCCGCCGTTCTCCTTGGAGTCCCGCACCGCCCCACCCAACCCAATCCACGCCAACTCGACACACTGCGCGTCGTTGCCACCGCTTGTGAAACTGCTCTTGCGCCAGTGGGCGACGGCCAGTTCGCTCGATCGGGTCGGCATAGGGGCACTCCTTAGCTCAGTTCAGCGATCCTCGCCTTCAGTATCTCCGCAGAGTCATCGTCTGAGCTAGCAAGTTCCCACGCCTGGTTGAACGCGACCGTGAACGCGTCGGTGGCCTTGATGTAGTCCGGCCGGATCAGCGACGCCACGTAGGCGATCTTGCGGGCGGGTTTGATGTAGAGCAGCGTGAACGGGCAGCCCAGGCCCGGCACGACACCAGCCGACCACGGCACGATGCGAATCTGGACGTTCGGCAACTCGATGAGTTCCAGGAGCCGTTCGAGTTGGCGGGCGAGCACCTCCGGTCCGCCAACTTCGCGATACAACGCTTCGACGCCCAGGACGACCCGCACATCCGATCCACCTTCCCGAAGCACGGCGTCGCCGCGATGTTGCCGCGCCTCGGCCTGGGCGTAGGAATCGCTCGACGGGAGGACAGGTGACCGGGCGAGCATGCAGTGCGCGAACTCCGTGCTCTGCAGCAGGCCGGGAATCTCGTTGTAGACCATGCGAATCTCGGCGGCGACCCGCTCCAGGGCCACGTATCGGCGACTGCTGCTCGGCACACCCTTGGGCGACGATCGCCGCCGCGCCTTGATGGCCAGATCGCGAAGTTCGTCGGCGTCCCAGTGATCGAGTTTGTAGAACTCGATCATCGACTCGACATAGTTCCGGTCCGGGCCGATCGTGCCGCCCTCGACCTTGGACAACTTGCCGCCATAGCCGCCGAGTCGTTGCTCGGCCTCGGAGAACTCGATGCCGCGTTCCTCGCGGTACTGCCGGACGAGCTCGCCGAAGATGAGCCGCTGGATCACGGGCTCCTCATCGTTGTGTGCCATGAACGCAGTCTTTCTGGCAGCAAACCCCTCTGTCGTCACTCGATCAGGGAATTTCTGCGTGCGCTGGCCCTAATCACCCGATTGTGCACAGCGAAAGTTTGCAGTGCAGACCTACAGTCTTGGTGTTGGCCGGATGGGGTCCGGCCAATGTGGACAGAGCGGCCTCGTGCCCCCGCCTCCTGGGACGTCTTCCCCCGACACCGACGTTCCGCATGGGCCGCTCTGTCCACTTCCACGGGTGGGAGGGACATTCGATGAACGACCGCGCGTTCCACGATCTTCTCTGGTGCAAGTCCCGCTACGACAAGCGGGTGCACGCCTTCCCGCACGGTCAGGCGGGGGAGCACTGGGAGGCGGTCTGCACGCACTCCGTTCCCATGGCCAAGCTGGTGCGGACCGAGGACGGCGCCAAATGCCTGGCGTGCGTCCTGATCATCGGCGACCATCTGGCGCGCAAGCGGGGTGATTCCCGGTGGAGCTGACCGAAGAGCACCCGTCCGGCTGGATGCCCGGCGTGTTCCGCGAACTGCGCCACTGGGTCGCCCCCGACGCCTACCGCATGCCCCACGAGATCGGAGTCAGCCACTACGCCCTGTGCGGCTCCCCATGCCTGTCCTGCCCCGGCACCCGCCACGTCTGGTCACCATGGCCCCCCTGCGCCGACTGCGCAGTCCACCCCTCAAGCCCTTGCGACACAACCGAAATCCTCTGGGCCACCGCAATCCTCCAAGGCACCACAGCCCACATCGCCGAATCCCCCCTGACCCCCGCAGGCGGCACAGCCCTATGCGGCACCTACCTAATCGCCGACTCCCCACCCCCTGGCCCCCGCCCCCGAGCCGAACCCATCCGCCCCTGCACCCACTGCATCCCCCTCCACTTCCCCTAACCCGCGAGTCGCCCATTCAGAACAGTGAGTCGGACGTTCAGGCAAGCGAGTTCGACGTTCAGCACAAGCCCACACCACTCACCCGACCAGATCCCTTACGGCGCAAGCCCGCCCGGACTTGTTTCCGTACCCCGAAGGCGTCCCACCCTCACGCCCCCTTCTTCAAGTTCGCCAACACCGACTCCGCCAACTTCGTAGCCCCATCACATGAAGCCCGCCCCACGCTGTCGCTCGCGCGCTCGGATACGCGGATCAGAACGGTGTCGGAGATGGCGACCGCCATGTTGCAGCTTCCTCGGTCGCGCTGGTCGGCGGCGTCGTAGAAGATTCCTGGGTATCCGTCGACTGTTGTCGGCTCGAAGTAGGCGAACTGCTTCTTGCTGCGATACATGTCGGACAACCCGTTCTTGTTGCCGATGATGATCCCGGCGCTGTAACCCCGGTGCGGGTCTTCGCGGTTGTCGCTCCAGCCGCAGTACGGTCCAACGGTCTCGGCGATTCCTCCGGAGGTGGCGGGCTTACCGGGCTTGGTGACATTCAACGCTGCCAGTTGTTCAGCGGTGAGCAACGCACATGGTTGGGTGAGAAAGGCCGAAGCGTCGAGCGGTTTGGTGACCTTCGGGGCATCGCCTGCTGCCGACGACTTGGTCGGCTTCGTAATCGTGGTCGACGTCTCTGCCGGCGTGCCAGCGCTGGTTTGGGGGGTTCCGGGCGTTTCCGTCGAGCACCCGCTGGCCAGAGTGAGCGTGCTCAGCAGTAGGACGATGGGGATCGCGCGCATCAGATTCCGCCGTTCCGATTCAGGGTCGATGCGTTGCTCTCGTCGGTGGTGATCGTGTCCCCACGCGCTGCTTTGAGCTTGTTCACGTATGAGTTCGCGTATTCGTACATAGCTTGGTTGTGTTCGGCGCACTTGCCTAGTGACGTCCTGGTTGCTTCGGCTTGGGCTGTGCTCATCTCATCATCTGCGGGTGCCTGTGCCAGCGAGATGGCCGATTGAATCGCATGCAAGTCTTCGTCAATCTCGTCGCGGATGCTCTCCCATTGGGTGATGACCGCTTGGAGTTCGGTGGGGTCGGTCCAGTGGTAGCCGCCGCCCGCGCCGCCGCCGCCTGTTGTGGTGGCGTTGGCGTCGCCGAACAGGTCGCCGATCCAGGTGCGTGCCTTCTCGACGAAGATGTGTGTGTTGACCTGCTGTTC
>NZ_JBOHGC010000669.1:0-6427 GCF_050699995.1 Actinokineospora sp.
ACTCTGGCTGCACGTTCCGGGCGGCGGTCGCGTCGTGGCCACGATGGCGAACCCGCTCTGCGCCGGGGCGTTCTTCGCCGCGCTCACCGCGTTCGTGATCGTCGCCGGTGGCGCGCGCGAGGAGGACAAGGATCCGCCTGCGGGCAAGGGGCAGGACCAGTGAGCGGGTTTCGGACGGTGATCGCCGCGTCGCTGGGCGCAGTGGCGGCAGGCGCGGCCGCCACTGCGATAGCCGGGGCCTTCGCCGTTGACGGCGCGGGTGCGTCACTGCGCGTCGATGGCGGCGTGCTGCAGGTCTTCGTCTTCGACGGGCCGACGGCGGGACCCATGAAGACCGGTGTGCCTTCGACGGTTCCGCCGCGCACTCCGAAAAGCGCAGACAAGCCGCCGGAGTCGATTCCACCGGCCCAGGCCACCACGACGAGGCGCCCACCCGGAGCGACCGGCACACCGCGGACGCCCGCGTTCACCTGGTCAACCACGAGCACCGAGCCGGATCAGCAGCCCGGTGAAGACAACCAGAGCGACACCCCCGAGGATGGACACACCACCACCGAGAGCGAGAACCCGACCCAGACGCCGGAGCCAGGATAGACAGCCGAAACGCCGGTTTCCTCACAACGAGGGAACCGGCGTTTCGGCTGTTCAACGGCGGTAGCGGTGGGATTTGAACCCACGGACGGGGGATACCCGTCACGCGCTTTCGAGGCGCGCTCCTTCGGCCGCTCGGACACGCCACCGCGAAAGAGATTACCGAACGCCGTGCGACCCTCGTCAGCGGGTGTGCCCAAACGTGGCGAGTCCGCCGTCGATCGGGCCGACGGCGGACTCGCAAGACGTGCGGAGGTCAGTTGCCCCGCAGCTTGTCCTTGGCGTCCTCGAAGGCCGAGCCTGCCTTGTCGCGCAGGTCGTGGCCGGCCTCCTTGATGCTGCCCTCGGCCTGGTCGGCCTTACCCGAGGCTTCGAGGTCTTCGTTGTCGGTGTGGTGGCCGAGCTTCTCCTTGGCCTGGCCGAGAGCCTGCTCGGCCTTGTCCTTGGCCTTGTCGAAAACACTCATCGGACATTCCTCCCTGTCCGAGGGCTGATCCGCCCTCAGTCAAGGGGTGTCCCGCTTTCGGCCCAATCCCACATCAATGTGACGCGGGTCACGTCATCGTCGGGAGGCGAAGAAAGCCTCCAGCAACTCAGCGCACTCGGTCTCCAGAACGCCGCCTGTGACCTCGGGACGGTGCGTGAGCCTGCGGTCGCGCACGACGTCCCAGAGGGAGCCGACGGCGCCGGTCTTGGGTTCCCATGCCCCGAAAATCACCCGTTCGATACGCGCCAGGACGAGGGCCCCTGCGCACATGGTGCACGGCTCGACCGTCACCGCGAGCGTGCACCCGGCGAGCCGCCAGCCGTCGCCGAGAGCCGCCGCGGCCGCGCGGAGCGCCAGGATCTCGGCGTGCGCTGTCGGGTCGCCGAGGGCTTCACGGGCGTTGCACGCCGAAGCCAAGACCTTGCCGTCCGGGTCGAAGACCACCGCGCCGATAGGGATGTCACCCGTCGCTTCGGCCTCGCGGGCGGCGACGATCGCCGCCCGGACCATGTCGACCTCGGGAATCACTGCAGGATGGTGTCGAGGTGCTTCGCGTACTCGTCGGCGAAGCCCAGACGCTGGGCGATCATCTGCAGCTGCTCGTCCGGGTACAGGTCGATCTCGTCGATGATCACCTGCATCTCCGCGGCGGGCAGGCCGAGGTCGGCGAGGATGTCGAGCGACCCCTCCGGCCACACCTCGTCCTCGTCCTCCGGCGGGTCGACCCGCAGCAGGTCGAGCGCGTCGGCGGCGATGTCGTAGTCCAGCGCGGCGGCGGCGTCCGACAGCAGCAGCGACACGCCGCCGGGGCTGGGGCGCAGCAGCAGGAAGAACTCGTCGTCGATGGCCAGGAGACCGAACACCGCGCCCGTCGACCGCGCCTTGCGCAGCTCGGTTATCGCCGCGTCCAACTCGCGCAGCGACGATGCGTCCATCGGGTCGCAACGCCATTTGCCGTCCTCACGGACGACCGTCACTCCGAAGCCCGTTACCGGCTCCTGCTCCGACATGCCCACACCGTATTCCGCTAAGAGGTCACCCGGAAGAAGCAGTCCCCCTAACTGGGGGTCGATGACACTATCGAGAGATGAATATGCCGCACGACTCGAGGTTCAGCGGCCTTTTCCAAGCCGCCCACGCGCTGCAGCCCAAAACGGTCTCCCTGCGCAGGCAGCTCCACAAGCACCCCGAACAGGGACTCTTGCTGCCGAAAACGCAAGCGGCAGTGTTGCACGCGCTGGAGGGTCTTGACCTCAAGATCGTGAAAGGAAACGCCGTCGGTTCGGTCGTGGCGGTGCTCCGCGGCGCCCGTCCGGGTCCCACGGTGCTCCTTCGTGGCGACATGGACGCGCTCCCGCTGACCGAGGACACCGGTCTGGAGTACGCCTCGACCGAGCCCGGGACCATGCACGCCTGCGGCCACGACACCCACACCGCGATGCTCGCCTCCGCCGCACGACTGCTCCACAGCCGCCGCGACGACCTGGCGGGCCAGGTCGTGTTCATGTTCCAGCCGGGCGAGGAGGGCCACCACGGCGCCCGGTTCATGCTCGACGAGGGCCTGCTCGACGTAGCGGGCCCGCCGGTCGAGCAGGCCCTCGCCCTGCACATCACGTCCAAGGAACTCTCGGGCGTGATCCGGTGCAGACCGGGCCCGATCATGGCGGGCGCCGACTCGTTCCACGTCAAGGTCACCGGCCGCGGCGGCCACGCCTCGATGCCCGCGGACGCGCTCGACCCCATCCCGGCCGCCGCGGCGATGGTCGGCGCGTTGCAGACCGCGGTGACCAGGCGCATCAGCGTGTTCGAGCCCGCCGTGGTCACGGTCGCGCACATCACCGCCGGGACCACGACCAACATCATCCCGGAGACCGCGCTGCTGGAGGGGACGCTGCGCACGCTGTCCGACCAGACCCGCAAGACGATGGTCGAGGAGATCGTCCGCGTCTGCGAACACGTCGGCGCCGCGCACGGCTGCACGGTCGAAGCGTGGGTGAAGCCGGGCTACCCGGTGACGGTCAACGACGGCGACGTGGCCGACCGTGTCATCGCGCTGGCCGCCGAAGTGCTCGGACCGCGCTACTCGGCTGTCCTGCCCAACCCGCTGATGGGTGCCGAGGACTTCTCCTACGTCCTGCGGGAGGTCCCGGGCGCGATGGCCTTCCTCGGCGCCTGCCCGCCCGACACCGAACCGGCCGACGCGGCGCCCAACCACTCCAACCGCGTCCACTTCGACGAAGCCGCGCTCGCCCACGGCGTGGCGGTCTACGCCGCCTTCGCGCTGGACGCGTTGTCGGGGTAGGCGTGTCCTGTGGATCATGGGCTAAGGCAGGATGACCCGATGCGATCGGTGTGCGTGATCGGGTTGGGTCTCATCGGCGGTTCGGTTCTCCGGTCCGCGGCAGCAGCAGGCAGAACGGTGTGGGGTGCCACCGGTTCGACCGCCGACTCGGAGGCCGCGGCCGCCGACGGCTTCACCGTCGGCTCGGTCACCGAAGCCCTCAAGCGCGCTGCCGACGAGGACGCACTGGTCGTGCTCGCGGTCCCGCTTCCCGCCGTCGACCAGGTCCTGCGCCAAGTCGGCGACCTGGCCCCGCACTGCCTGCTCACCGACGTCGTCAGCGTCAAGGGACCGGTCGCCGACGCGGTCGCCCGGCACGCGCCGGAAACCCGGTTCGCGGGCGGGCACCCGATGGCCGGGACCTCGGCGTCGGGCTGGTCGGCGAGCTCCGCCGACCTGTTCCGCGGCGCCGCGTGGGTCGTCGTCGCCGATGACGACACCGACCTGGCGGCCTGGCGGGCCGCCGCCGACCTCGCCATCGACTGCGGCGCCCACGTCGTCCCGGTCACCGCCGACGAGCACGACGCGGCGGTCGCCCGGATCTCGCACCTGCCGCACGTGCTGGCCGCGGTCCTCGCCTCGTGCGGCGCCGACGGCGGCCCACTGGCCCTCGCGCTCGCCGCCGGGTCCTTCGGCGACGGCACCCGGGTGATGGGGTCGCGCCCGGAGCTGGTCCTGGCGATGTGCGAGGGAAACCGCCCCGCCCTGCTGGCCGCGGTCGACGACGCCCTCGGCAAGCTCGGCGCCGCGCGCGGGGCACTCGCCTCCACCGGGTCGCTCGGAGCCACCATCCGCGCCGGTCACAGCGGTCGCGCGAAGCTGACCGAACTGCGGGCGGCGGGCACCGCACGGGTCATGGTCGACCTCGCCGACCGCGACGTGATCGACGAGTTGCAGCTGATCGGCGCCCAAGGCGGCCGGGTGGTGGCTTTCGAGAACGACTTGGCGGTCGCGGAAATACCCGGCGACTGAGATATCGGCTCGGCAACGAAAGGTGAGCTGTCACCTGAACGGTCATACGTTGACCGGGTGGATCTCCAAGAACCGGCCTTACCCAAGCGCCGCACACCGCACCGGGTCGCGATAGTCGCGGGCGTCCTGGCGGTGATCGGCGCGGCCATCGCGCTCCTGCGCACGCCGGAACCGGTCGATTCGGGTCCACGCCCCGTGCCACCCCCGCAGACGACGGTCAAAGAGTTCGCCGCGGACGGCATAGTCCTTCCCGCACCCGGCAATCCGCCCGCCCAGCCCGCGAGCCTGAGCGTGATACCCGGCCCGCAGCGGTTGCTTATCGCGTGGGGACCCGACCGCACCGGGAAACCGGAGCCGGAGCGGGCGGCCGGATATGAGATCCGCTGGGGACGCGACGGCACCATCGATAACGTCCGGCTCCTCGCCCAGCCGGTCGCCCAACTCGACGCTCTGGAAAACGGCACGTCCTATCAAATCGAAGTCCGCACCATCGACTCATTCGGCAGGCGTTCCCTCCCCGCGATCATCAGCGCGACACCCAAGGCCCCGGAGAACGAACCCGCGTGGTCCTTCTTCGACCGGTTCAGCTCACGCGTCGTCCCCGAGCCGCAGCGCTGGCGGCTGAGCGGAACGTCGGACTGCGGCCGCGCGACCCGGGGCGAAGGCAGCGACGGCAAGCGGATGGTGATCAGCGGCCAGTGCGGCACCGAGCCACTGGTCCTTCGGCCGCGGGCCCCGTTCAAGCTCGACGAGAACCCGGTCGACGGCGAGGTGGGCCGCGTCGTGGTGGAGACCGACCACCCAGGGCAGGCAGGCGAGCTGATGATCGACCTGGTCCCCGGCCCGGCCGACCTCGTCGGCGGTCCGTCCGCCCGCTCCGCCGAGGACCCGACGCTGCCCCCGGGCACGATCCGCGTCGGCGTCACCGGGGAAGCAACCTCGGGCGCCGAGATCCGGGCGGCCCCCGGCATGACCCGCAGTGGCGTCACCGCCGACCTCAGCCCGATGGCTCCCGCCGAGATCGGCGTCACCGTCCGCTGGGAGGTCGTGGTCCGCACCGACGGTGTCCGGCTTGTGCGGGACGGCAAGGTCGTCGCGGCGAACGACGCCGTCGTGGGCTGGCGGGAGGCGACCGTCCTGGTCGGGTTCATCGGAGGTCCCTCGGGCCTGCGCGCGGCGGTCGACCTGATCGGGTTCCTGGGCGCGCCGACAGCGGTCCCCGTCCTGGTGGTGCCGCCGGTCCTGGACACCGGCCGGTCCGTCGTGGAAGCCGGATCGGGCCTGGTCACACCATCGGGCGGAGCGCGCGTCCAAGGTGCTACCGGCGGGCAGCTGCGCGTCACGCTGGTGCCGACGAACCGGGCGCCGACCGAAGACCAGTTCACCGTCGAAGTCGGCGGTCGCGAGTTCCCGGCGAGACCCGCCGTCGCCGGTCAGGTCCCGGCCCGCGGTGTCCGGTACCCGATCGTCGCCGATGTGCCCGCCGACGCGCTCGTCCTGCGCGGGGACGGCAAGACGCTGCCGATCCGGGTGCGCGGCCCGGTCCGGCGTGGCGAGGGCGCGGCCCGCGTGGTCAGCACGTCGATGGAACTGAACGCCCCACCGGGGGCGGTGTCCGCGGTCAGCGGGTCGGGTACCGACGTCCCGCTCGCCCTGACCAGGCTCGCGCTGGCCCGGCCCAGTGCGCGATTCCTCGACGCGGCAGGGCAGGTGATCGGCCAGGACTCGCCGGTCCCGCGGGGGCGGTTGGTGCTGGAGGTGACGGCCGACGGACCCGGTGGGCAGCGGCTCGGCGGCGAACTGGCAGGCCTGGCCGGGATCGAGGTGCGGCTCGACGACCAGCGGATCGCCGGCATCCCCACGGTCGCCGACGGCCCCGGCACGGCGGGTGTGTGGCGGTTGGCCGTGGACACCACGGGCATGTCGGCGGGTCAGCACATGATCGAGATCAAGGCGATCGGCGTGGACCCGCGCGCCGCGTTCGCGGTGGCCTACGCGCCGTTCCGGGTTTAGGTCGTGTCCTGTAAGTCCGGTGC
>NZ_JBOHGC010000670.1:0-6204 GCF_050699995.1 Actinokineospora sp.
AGTCAAGTCAGCGCTCGTCCTGGGGGCCTCTCTGGCGGCCGTCGGAGACCGCGGACGGGCCCGAGTCCTGATCTTCGACGCGCTCGCCGACGCCACCGGGCACGGGCTGCTGCCGCTCGTCTGGCCCTGCGCCATGGTGCTCGCCGACATCGATCCGGACGAAGCACCGGCGCACCGGCGCACGGCGGCGCACGCCCTGCACTGTGTGTTACGAAACTGCGACCCGACCGCCCGGAGCCTCGCGATGGCGTCGCCATGGGTCCCGACCTGGCTGTTCTCGAGTTGGTCCGATTAGGTGAACGCACCGAGACGGGCATCCGGCGGATTTGTTGACAGATTTACCACCGGATCGTGTCAAGGTTCGGTGCGCAGCGTCCGATAGGGGAATTGGAACGTCACTCGGCTGCAGGAAGGAGTCCCCGTGACGACGGTCTTGATCTGCGATGACCGACGCAGCGTGCGGGAGGGTTTGACCCGTGTCATGTCCGCTGTACCAGGGGTCAGTCGCATCGACTGCGTAGCGCACGGTGACGAGTTGCTCGCCCGCTTCTCTAGGCAACCGGTGGACGTTGTCCTCGTCGGCACCCAGCGCGCCGTGCCCACCGGTGTGGAAGCCACGCGACGGCTCGTCTCCGCGAACCCGCAGGCCAACGTCATCGTCTTCGGCGCGCCTGACGACGCGGGAAGCATCGCCGCCGCTATCGCGGGTGGCGCCCGCGGATACCTCCGCTGGGACGCCTCGCGTCCGGAGCTTGTGGCCGCCCTCGCCCACACGCTCGCCAGCACGTCGGTGCCCGCGCCGCGGCAGCCGTCGGACCCGGGCGTCCAGCTCACCGACCGCGAACTGCAGGTTCTTCGCGGCATGAGCCAGGGCAAGAGCAACGGACAGATCGGCCGCGAGCTGTACCTGTCCGAAGACACCGTGAAGACCCACGCCCGGCGGTTGTTCCGCAAGCTGGGCGTCCGTGACCGCGCCCAGGCGGTCGCCCACGGATTCAGGCGCGGCCTGGTGTCATAAGCCAGTGTCGGCGGCGAGCCGTGCGTGCCCGTGGCAATACGGGCACGCACGGCTCGCCGTGTTTTCGCCGTCGTGACGCTGCCCACTCCGGGACCCCCCTGGCATTGGGCGGTACCGTGGGTGCCGACGTGCTGAGGTGAGCGCCTTGGACCGTGTCCATCAATCGACCGCGCTAGTAACGCCAAGGCTGCAATCTGCGATGACCACATTGGGGGACGGACTGGACGCTTCGGTAAGCGCTGCCGTCGAGGGCGACCCTCAGGCGATCGGACGTGTCCTCGCGTCTGTTCGGCCCCTCGTAGTGCGCTATTGCCGTGCCCGTGTCGGAAGGCAGGAACGCTCGTTCGCCTCGGCGGACGACGTGGCCCAGGAGGTGTGTCTCGCGGTGTTGACGGCACTGCCTGGCTACCGCGACCAAGGTCGGCCATTCCTCGCGTTCGTCTACGGGATCGCGGCGCACAAGGTGGCCGACGCCCATCGGGCCTCCGCACGCAACCGTGCCGAGCCCGTCGCCGACGTGCCCGACGAGCCGGAACTCGACGCGGGTCCAGAACAGCGAGCCATGCAGGGAGAACTCAGCAGGCGGATGAGTGATCTACTGCGTGTTTTGCCCGACAAGCAACGTGAGATCGTGGTGCTGCGCGTCGTGGTCGGCCTCTCGGCGGAAGAGACCGCCGAGGCCGTGGGCTCCACCCCGGGCGCTGTCCGGGTGGCCCAACACCGGGCGCTGGCCCGGCTGCGCAAGACATTGTCAGCGGAGGAGGTGGTCTGAGTGTCCGACCAGGGCAAATACGACAGACGTCGTGATGACGAGGCAGAACTCACCCTGCCGAGCTCCGAGAACGCCGACAACACCACGGTCGTTCCGGTCGACTTCGGTTCGGGTGTGCGCTTCGGCGACGACTTCGACCTGACCGGGCCGGGTCGCGACCCGTTCGGCAGGCTCGGCGCGTCCGACTTCGACGACGACGCCATCGACTTCTCGCTCGTGCACGCCGACGACGCCTTCCTCGACGCGCTCGGCGGCGCGATCCGCGGTGAGGTCCCCGACGAGACCAGCGTCCGCGACGACGAGCTCGCCGCGCTGCTGTCGTCCTGGCGCGACGACGTGGACGCCGAGCCCATCAAGGAGCTCGTCGACACCAAGTACGCCGTGGCCACCGTCATCGCCGCCAAGGCCCGCAACCGCCGCAGGCCGCGCCTGCTCGTGCCGTTCGCCGCGGCCGCCGCGGTCCTCGCCATCGCGTTCACCGGCGCCGGTCTCGCCGCCAAGGACGCCCAGCCGGGCGACACCCTCTGGGGCCTCACCCGCGTCCTCTACGCCGACCACGCGCGTTCCGTGGAGGCCGCCGCGTCGGTCCGCCAGGACCTGAGCATCGCCCAGACCGCGCTGGCCCAGGGCAAGCTCGCCGAGGCCAAGGACAAGCTCGACGAGGCCCAGAAGGGCCTGCCGTCGGTGTCGTCGGAGGACGGCCAGGCCGACCTCGCGGCGCTGCACAGCAACCTGGTCTCCCAGTTGCCCGGCAGCCCGGCCAACGAGGCCGCGCCGCCGCCGTCGGCCAACCCGACCACCGCCGCGCCGTCATCGGTTGTGCCGACCACGACGCCGACCACGCCTGAGCCCTCCTCGCCGAGCTCGCCGCCGTCGACGACCCCGAGCGCGCCGACGAGCACGACCGAGCCGACGACGACGTCGGCGACCGCGCCGCAGACCGAGCCCCGCTCGGACCCCGCGACCACCGACGGAGGGTCCATTCCGAACGCTGGTCCGGGCACGCAGGCCGAACCGCCGCTCGCCACCCCGTGATCACCTGACAAAGGGCCCCCGCCGATCCGGCGGGGGTCCTTTGCGTGGGTCAGCTCAGTGCGCGGTCTCCGAGGCGGTCACGCCGTCGGCGTAGCCGCGGCAGTACTCCCAGCTCACGTACGCGTGGGGGTCCGGGTCGAACGCGGGCTCGTGCGGCCGCATGCGGCCGTCGTTGAGCAGCTGTTCGAGGCTGGCCGCGAGCAGCGCCCAGTCGTGGAAGTGCGGCTCCTGGCACTCGCCGCAGTCCACGACGATCCCGCGCACGCCACGCGGCTGCAGGAGCGCCTGATAGACCGCGAGGTCGGCCAGGTCGTCGAGGAGCTCGACCCGTTCTTCGCCGGACATCGGAACGCCCGACTCCTCCTGCGGCTCGTCCAGCGCGCGGGCGGGGTCGTCGGGATCGCCCGCGAACGGGTCCGGCGGGAGCGCCCCGGAGGGTCTGTCATCCCACGGACCGCCCGGGAAGGGGCTCGGCGGAACTGAGTCATGCGGCACGACCACGCACGGTACCGGGCCGACCCGCGCCCGCGCCCGGATACCATGGTGGAACCGTGCACTTCGCGACCCCGAGCGACCCCGCCGTGCGGCCGCAGGCCACCCCCGAACCCCCGGTCCGGCCACCGGGTCCGCCAGCCATGCAGGAAGGTCCGCCACCCACCATGACCAGCGAGCTCAACGCTGACGGAGTCCCCCACAAGTTCGCCACCTTGGGCCTCACATTCGACGATGTCCTGCTCCAGCCCGCACAGTCGGATGTGATCCCGAGCACGGTCGACACGGGGACCCGGATTTCGCGCAATGTCACGCTGCGCATCCCGCTCGCCTCGGCGGCGATGGACACCGTCACCGAGGCCCGCATGGCGATCGCGATGGCCCGGCAGGGCGGCATCGGCATCCTGCAGCGCAACCTGTCGATCGAGGAGCAGGCGCGCGCGGCGGAAACGGTCAAGCGGTCCGAGGCGGGCATGGTCACCGACCCGGTCACCTGCTCCCCGAACGACACGCTCGCCGAGGTCGACTCGATGTGCGCGCGATACCGGATCTCGGGCCTGCCGGTGACCGACGCCGAGGGCACCCTCGTCGGCATCATCACCAACCGCGACATGCGCTTCGAGGTCGACCACACCCGTCTGGTCAGCGAGGTCATGACCAAGGGCCCGCTGGTCAACGCCCAGGTCGGGGTGTCGGCGGAGGCCGCGCTGGGGCTGCTGCGCAGGCACAAGGTGGAGAAGCTGCCGATCATCGACGGCGAGGGCAAGCTCCGCGGCCTGATCACGGTCAAGGACTTCGTCAAGACCGAGCAGTACCCCAACGCCACGAAGGACCCGGATGGCAGGCTCATCTGCGGTGCGGCCGTAGGCGTCGGCGACGACGGCTACAAGCGCGCGATGACCTTGTTCGACGCCGGTGTCGACGTGCTGATGGTGGACACCGCGCACGGCCACTCGCGCGCTGTCCTCGACATCGTGACCCGGCTGAAGAAGGAACTCGGCGACGCGGTCGACGTGGTCGGCGGCAACGTGGCGACCCGCGCGGGCGCGCAGGCGCTCATCGACGCGGGCGCCGACGGCGTCAAGGTCGGCGTCGGCCCCGGCTCCATCTGCACCACCCGCGTGGTCGCCGGTGTCGGCGTCCCGCAGATCACCGCGATCTACGAGGCCGCGCAGGCCTGTGCCCCGGTCAAGGTCCCGGTGATCGGCGACGGCGGCATCCAGCACTCCGGCGACATCGCCAAGGCGATCGCCGCGGGCGCCAGCGCGGTCATGCTCGGCAGCCTGCTCGCGGGCACCGCCGAGTCGCCGGGCGAGCTGATCCTCGTCAACGGCAAGCAGTTCAAGAGCTACCGCGGCATGGGCTCGCTCGGCGCCATGCAGTCGCGCGGCGAGGCCCGGTCCTACTCCAAGGACCGCTACGCCCAGGACGACGTGCTCGCCGAGGACAAGCTGGTCCCCGAGGGCATCGAGGGGCGCATCCCGTTCCGCGGGCCGCTGTCGAGCGTCGTGCACCAGCTCATCGGCGGGCTGCGCGCGGGCATGGGCTACACCGGCTCGCGCACCATCACCGAACTGCAGCAGGCGCAGCTCATCCGGATCACCGCCGCGGGCCTCAAGGAAAGCCACCCGCACGACGTCACCATGACCGTCGAAGCGCCGAACTACACCACTCGCTAGTCAGTGCACTGAGAGGAACACCCAAGTGCGGGATCTTGTCGACATCGGCATGGGTCGGACCGCCCGGCGGGCCTACGGGCTCGACGAGGTCGAGATCGTGCCGTCGCGGCGCACCCGGTCGTCCAAGGACGTCTCCACCGCGTGGCAGATCGATGCCTACCGGTTCGACATCCCGCTGATGACCCACCCGACGGACGCGATCGTCTCGCCCGCCATGGCGGTGGCGGTCGGTCAGCAGGGCGGGCTCGGGGTGATCAACGCCGAGGGCCTGTGGGCCCGGCACGCAGGCGCCGAGAAGGTCCTGGCCGACCTCGTCGAGGCCGCCGACGCCGATGACGAGGGCGACCCCGGCCTCGTCGCGACGCTGCAGGAGCTGCACGCGGCTCCGCTGCAGATCGACCTGATCACCGAGGCGATCAAGCAGGTCCGCGATTCGGGCGTGACGGTCGCGGCGCGGGTCAGCCCACAGCACGCCGCCGAGCTCACCCCGCACCTGGTCGCGGCCGGTGTCGAGATTCTCATCGTGCAGGGCACGATCATCTCGGCCGAGCACGTGGCCCGCGAGGAGACGGCCGAGCCGCTCAACCTCAAGGACTTCATCGCCGACCTCGACATCCCGGTCATCGCAGGCGGCGTGCACGACTACCGCACCGCGATGCACCTGATGCGGACCGGCGCGGCGGGCGTGATCGTCGGCTACGGCGACTCCGGTGGGGTCACCACGACCGACAGCGCGCTGGGCATCGGGGTGCCGATGGCGACCGCGATCGTCGACGCCGCGGCCGCCCGCCGCGACTACCTCGACGAGACCGGCGGCCGCTATGTGCACGTCATCGCCGACGGCGGGATCTACACCAGCGGCGACATCGCCAAGGCGATCGGCTGCGGCGCGGACGCGGTCATGCTGGGCGCGCCGCTGGCCATGGCGAGCGAGGCGCCCGCCAAGGGCCTGTACTGGACCCCCGCCGCCGCGCACCCGTCGCTGCCGCGCAGCAGCGTGGAGCGGGTCAACTACCGCGAGCCGGTCGACTTGAAGACGCTGCTGTTCGGTCCGTCGTCGGACCCGGACGGCGTGGTCAACCTGTTTGGCGCGCTGCGTCGCGCGATGGCGAAGACCGGATACTCCGACCTCAAGGAGTTCCAGAAGGTCGGGCTGACGGTCCGCTCGTGAGGAAGGTCGTCGCGGCGGTCGGCCAGGTCGTCCTGGC
>NZ_JBOHGC010000671.1:0-3995 GCF_050699995.1 Actinokineospora sp.
GGCCCGCGGCGCTTCTCGCCCATCGTTTCCTCCGTGCGGGTCACGCCCGGCGGGCGGTACGACGCCGACTTCCGGCTGGACTACGACCCGGTGAAGCACAAGATCCTGAACACGCGTGTGGGCGTGGGCACGCAACTCACCGAGCTGCTCCGCGTCGGCCTCTCCCACCTGGTGATCCGGAACGACGAGGTGCTGCAGCCGCGCTCGAACCAGCTCCGCATGCTGGTGAGCTTCGGAGGCCTCAACCGCCGCGGGTTCAACGGCGCCTTCGCGGTCACCTGGGATGTGCGGGAGGACTTCCTGCCCAACACCGTGGTGCAGACGAGCTACAACTGGGATTGCTGCGGCGTGGCTTTTTCCTACCGGCGGCTGGGGCTGGGGCCGCTGCGCAGCCAGAACGAGTACCGCTTCGCCTTCACCATCGCCAACGTCGGCACCTTCGGCACCATCCGCGAGCAGGAACGCCTCTTCTAACCGCGGCGCAGCTTTCCCCGGGCAGAGGTTTTCGAGTTGCGGGCGTCCAAGGTCCGCTTGCCCCTTCGAGAAGAGTGTGGCGGGAAAGAAGAAGGGGGAAGCGGCCCCGCTGGGCGGGACGAGCTTCCCCCGAAGAGCGAACTACTGAACGACGACGGTCAGGTCCACCGTGCGCTCGAGCGTGCCGGCGCCCTGGGCGCGGATCATGATGGTGTGGCTGCCGGCCGGCGTGCCCGGATTGCCCAGGCTGGTGAAGAAGTCGCCGCCGCTCCCGCAGCCCACCAGCACCGTAGCCATCACCAAGGCGATAGCCAGCAGGCAGAGTGTGCCGAGGCCGCGCCGCTTCCGGCGCCCGCCCGCCAGCACCAGGCCGAACAGCGCCAATCCGGGCACGGTCATAAAGAGCGCCAGGAAGGGCGGCTGGGAGGGCTGGCTGGAGGGCGCGTGCAGTTGCGCGAAGCCCGGCGCCGTGGTTTGGATGCGCAGCATGGTCACCACGCCGCCCGGCGGGGCGTTGGCCACCATGTTGCTGGGCGAGAAGCTGCAGGTGGTCTGCGCCGGCAGGTTCAGGCAGGAGTAGGTGATGTTGGCGGCGTAGGCGCCGTTGATGCCGGTGGCGGTGAGGTCGAAGTCCACCGCCTGCCCGGCGGTGATGGTGGCCATGGTGGCGCTGGTGCAGGGCGGCATGCCGGAGGTGCAGTTGGCCGCGATGCTGTAGTCAGTGACGTCCACCACGATGTTGCCCATGTCCATCCCGCCGTTGCCGTCATCCACGGTCACGTCCACGCTCAGGCCCACGCCGAACGGACAGGCCAGCGTCGGGTCTTCCACCGCGGAGGCGCCGCAGCCGCCCGTCCAACTGAAGGTGAGCGGGTCGTTGTCGGCGTCGGTGACCGTAATCGAGAAGGCCACGTTGGCGCCCGTCGAGGTGTTGCCCGGAATCGGGCTGACCGGGTTCGAGGTCGGCCCCGCGGTGATGACCGGCGGGTCGTTGACGTTGGTGACGGTGATGGTGAAGGTCGAAGAGGCGCTGGTGTCGACGCCGCCGTTGGCGGTGCCGCCGTCATCCATCAGGACGACAGTGATGTCCGACGAGCCGAAGGCGTCGGCGGCGGGCGTGAAGGTCAGGTCGCCCGACATGGCGTTCACCGCTGGCTGGACGGAGAACAGGGCCGCGTTGGTGTTGGCAGTGACGTTGAACTGCAACGCCTGCCCGGCTTCATCGGTGGCGGTCGCAGGCCCCGGCATGATGTTGCTGGCCCAGCCGGCCACGGTCTGCGCTCCGGAGTCCTCAGCCACAGTAACGTCGCCGGCGTCGGTGAAGCTAGGAGCGTCGTTGACGGCGACCACGGTGACGTTGACGGTGCCGGTGTCGGTGCTGAAGGTGTCGGAGACGTCGTAGGTGTACGAGTCCATGCCGTTGAAGTCGGGGTTGGGCGTGTAGCGGAGAATGCCGCCGCCCTGGTCGGTGACGGTGCCGAAGGCGCCCTGGGTGAAGCCGACCACCGAGAGAGTGCCGCCGTCGCCGCCGTCGTCGTCGTTGGCCAGCACGTTGGTGTCAACGAAGCTGTCTTCATTGGTGTTGGCCACGTCGTCCACGGCGTTGGGCGGGAAGTTGGCGACCACGTTGACGGTGACGAGGGCGGTGTCGCAGGCGGCCGAGGGGTCGCAGGCGTCGTAGGTGAAGGTTTCGGTGCCGGTGAAGGCGGCCGCCGGCGAGTAGGTGATGGTCATGCCATCAGTCATAGCGGTGCCGCCCATGTCGGGCGCCGACAGGTTCACGACGGTGAGGGTGTCGCCGTCGACGTCGGTGTCGTTGGGCAGCACGTCGAGAACGTTGTTCATCGAGTTCTCGACGACGGTGAACATGTCGTTGTTGGCCACCGGGGCGTCGTTCACCGGCGCGATGTTGATGGTGAAGAACTGCTGGCCGCTGGTGTCCACGCCGCCGTTGGCGGTGCCGCCGTCGTCCATCAGCACGACGGTGATGTCGGCGCTGCCGTTTGCGTCCGGAGCCGAGGTGAAAGTCAGGTCGCCCGAGGTTCCATCCACCGCCGGGCCGACCGAGAAGAGCGCCGGGTTGGTGTTGTTGGTGACGTTGAAAGTGAGCACCTGGCCGGCCTCATCGGCGCCACCGCCGGGCGAGATGGCAGTCGCCCACATCGCAACCGTCTGCGCCCCGGCGTCCTCCGCCACCATCACGTCGGGCCCGCCGGTGAAGGTGGGGGCGTCGTTGATGCCGTTGACGGTGATGGTGACGGTGGCGGTGGAGCAGAGCGGCTCGGTGTCGCAGACTTCATAGACGAAGCTGTCCATGCCGGCGAAGTCGAGGTCGGGGGTGTAAGTGAAGGAGCCGTCGGCATTGAGCATCAAGGTGCCGTTGGAGACGTCCATCACCGGGGTGGTGGTGACGGTCATCGCGGTGGAGTCAGTGTCGTTGGCGAGCACGCCCGAGGCGGCGTTCACCACCAACTGCACTTCTTCGTTGGTGGAATACATGTCGTCGAGGGCATTGGGCGGGGCGTTGGCCAGCAGCACCAGGGTGACGTCATTGGCGTTGAATTGCACCTGCCACTCATTGGGCGCAACGTTAGGCAGGTTGATGGTCGAATAGGTCCCGTTGACGCCGCCGGTGGCGGTGAGGATGGTGAACATGTTGCCCACCACCGGCGTGAAGGCGTCGACGAGGGTGACGTTGAGGGTGCCGTTGAGGTTGGCGACGCCGGTGGCGTTGAGCTGGTCGTGGTTGCCGACCATGTTGCCGGGTGTGGTGCCGCCTAGCTCGGCGTTGTAGGCGCCGCCGATGAGCTGGGTGTTATTGCCGGTTTCGTTAATCACGCCGGCCCCCATACCGCCGATGGTTCCTGGCCGGAGGGTGCCACCGCTGTTGACGACGTCGCCGATAATCGTGCCCGCCCCTTCGATGGTACCGTCGTTGATCTGGAAGGTCGAGCCGGAGAAGCTCCCCCCGTCCAAAAGCAACCTGGAGGTGGGGCCGTTCTGGGTGAAGGTGGAGCCGAAGCTCAGCGTCCCGCTCAGCGACTCGGTAATGTTAGTGCTGGTGTAGGGCACGCCCACGGTGGTGACTCCGGCGCCGGCGGACTTGCTGAAGGTGCCGGGGTTCATGATGGCGCCGACGAGGAGGCTGCCGCCAGCCAGGATGTCGGCATCGGTCTGGATGTCGAAACTGCCGTTGTTGGTGAAGACGCTGTTGCCGTCGATCACGATGTCGCCGCCGGTCCACGTTAACGTCGTAAGATTGTTCAAAAGGTTGGGATCGTTGAGGACCTTGTTCCCGCAGGCGGTGTCGCTGAGGGTGGCGGGGCCAGAGACAGTGATCGTGTCGCCGCCCTCGAAGGCGCCGCACGACCAGGTAAACGAAGCGGAGATGTTGAGCGGGGTGAACACGTTGACCTGACCGTTCGCCTGGTAAATGCAGTTCGGGACGTTGGCCGTGGCGCTGGAGTTCAGGGTGAGGGTCCCCGCGCCCAGGCTGACGGTATCGATAGTCAGGCTGGAGC
>NZ_JBOHGC010000672.1:0-7208 GCF_050699995.1 Actinokineospora sp.
CCGTGCCACTTCGACGTGGCACGGGCCGATTCGGTTCAGTGTGACTTCGCGACCCGGATCAGGTCGGTGAACGCGGTGGTGGGCAGTTTCAGCGACCCGTTGTTCGGGTTCTTGGAGTCCCGCACAAGGGCGTGCGGGGCGGCCAGGGCCAGTTCGACGCAGTCAGCGTCGTTGCCGCTGTAGCTGCTCTTGCGCCAGCGATGTTCCATACTCAGCCTCCATCGAAGTCCGTCGCGATGGACCGCGTCAGCTCAACCGAGCCGGGCTCGTCCAACGCGACCTCCAACAGCTTCTCCACTGTCAACCTATAGAGGGTGACCTCATCTGGATCATCGCGAAAGAGGCCGGTCGTGCGCGCCTCGACAAACACGACTGTTGGGTCTTTCGCAAACTCCATGACCACGAACTGCCCCATCAGGCCCGGGTGGGCGACCACTTCGCGTGGGATCACGCGAAGGGAGACGTTGTCGCGGTCGGCGAGGTCGATCAGGTGCCGAACCTGTCGGCCCATCACCTTGGGGCCGCCGATCGGCGCGCGCAGTGCCTGTTCGCACAGGATCAGATTCAGCTGTGGCGGGGTCCGGCGAGTCAGAATCTTCTGGCGGGACATCCGCTTGCCGATCCGCGTCTCGATGTCGTCATCCCCTTCGTCCACCTGAATGGCTGACACGACCGCGTGCGCGTAATCAGCGGTCTGTGCAAGCCCGGGGATCAGCATCAGCTGGAAATTCGTGATCACCGTGGCATAGCTTTCGAAGTACAGATACGTCTGGCTCTGGACGGTCGACTTCGTGTACTCGACCATCCCTGAGCCACCCGAGCGCCCCACTGCCAGGCCGAGCAACCGGTCTCGTTCCGGGCCCACCACACCGACGATGGCCAGGATGGCGGACACTTCTTCCAGTGTCGGCTCTCGTTTACCGGTCTCCAACCTGCAGATAGTGCTCGCGGAAGTCCCGAGACGCTCGGCCACGTGCTCCAGAGTCAGCTGCGCGTCCTTGCGGTACCGACACAGCTCCGCGCCGAGTCCGCGCGAATTCACTCCGAGCCTCGTTCTATTCACTATTCCCCCTTGCGGTGTGCGCAAATAAGACACCAAAAACGCTATCCGAAACAGTGTTCGAGGCCAAGGAAGATCGCCCGATCGTGCAGTTGCAATGAATTGTCGCCGGCCGTGAAGCTGATGTCACCGAATTCGAGGAGGGTGTCAATGGCAGCAGACACACGAACCGCGGCGATGTTGGACAACACCGTGCGCACCCATTTGGCGATGCTGCTGACCGGCACCCAGTGCGGCAGCGACAGCCAGGTGCTCGCGTTGGCCCGCATGGAGACGCACCGACTGGTCGGCGCGGTCCTGGCCGCGCTGCGCGACCACGCTCTCGACTCCTCGGGTCGGTGCACGGTGTGCGGTGGGCGGTCCTGTTGCCTCCGCACCCAGATCAGCCACTCACTGCTTCCGGTGCGACCGCCCGCCAAGCCGGATGGCGGTTGAAACCCCCGACACCGACTTGGGAGATCCGATGCTTTGCGTGAACTGCAACAGCGGTGCCCACGAGTGGGGCGAGCACGAGGACGACCGATTCCCCGAACTGACCTTGCACCGCTGGTGGTGCGTCTGCCCGCTGTGTCCCGAATGCCCAGCGTTGGCGGTCACCGTCGACACCGCGCTGTCCTGGTACGGACAGCACCGATTCGCCTAGGAGCACCACGTGAACTGGGGCCGCTCGATCCTCGACGCCCGGCGCGGGCACATTCGCCAGACCCGCGACGGCGTGCCTCGGACCTTCATCACCAGTGACACCCGGGTCGGCATCGCCCTGTGCGGCGCGCTCCTGGTCGCCGACCTCGTCGCCCGAGGTGACTTCGCCCAGTGCTCGGCCTGCGTCGCGATCGCGGAAGCGGAGGAACGAAAGCGGGCTCAAGGTCAGTAGTTGGTCCACTCTTCGCGCGCGTAGCGGAGGATCACCGGGTCCATCAGCGTCGACACCGCCAGGTCGCCCGCGTTGCGGCGGTCCGGCGGGAACACCGTGGCGGCGGCCAGGGTCGGTGCGTCCAGCGAGCGCAGCGGCATCCCGGGCGGCAGGGTGAGCGTGGGTGCGGTGTCGCGGGCGGCGAGGTGGAAGCCCCACTCGCCGAACGCGGGGACCGACACCTCGTACGGCACGGTCTTGAGCCCGGCCGCCCGCAGGGTGTTCTCGACGCACCAGAAGGCGTTGGGGGCGAAGTACGGCGAGCCGGACTGGACGCTCATCCGGCCTTCGGGCGCCAGAGCGCGTTCGACCAGGCCGTAGAACTCCAGCGAGTAGAGCTTCGCCGTCGCCGTCGAGTCGGCGTCGGGCATGTCGACGATGATCACGTCGTACCGGTCGGTGGCGCCGCGCAGCCAGGTGAAGGCGTCCTCGGTCCGCACGGCCACCCGAGGGTCGGCGAAAGCGTTGCGGTTCAACGAAGTCAGCCGCGGCTCGGTGCGGGCCAGGTCGATGATCGCAGGGTCGAGTTCGACCAGCGTGACCCGCTCGACGTCGGGGTAGCGCAGGATCTCGCGCAGCCCGAGGCCGTCGCCGCCGCCGAGGACGAGCACGCGGCCGTGCGGCCCGGACATCGCCGGGTGCACCATCGCCTCGTGGTAGCGGTACTCGTCGACCGAACTGAACTGCAGGTCGCCGTTGAGGAACAGCCGCACGTCGTGGGTGCCCGCGAGCGCGATCGACTCGGTCAGCACGATCTCCTGGTACGGCGTGCGTTCCGCGTGCACGACCGGGTCGGCGTAGAGCGCCTGGCGGGCGGTGACCTCGAAGTCCTCCGCCATGACATACGCGCCGACCAGCACGCCGCCGACAACCACCGCCGAGCCGATGAGGATGGCTTTCGCCCGGCGGCCGAGTTCGGCGCGGAACACGGTCAGCACCAGCCCGAGCCCGGCGACGGCGTTGACCATGCCGACCGCCAGCGCGCCCTCGATCTGGCCGAACAGCGGCAGCAGCACGAACGGGAACGCGAGCCCGCCGAGCAGCGCGCCCACGTAGTCGGCGGCGAACAGGTCGGCGACCGCGGAACCCGCTTCCTGGCGGCGGATCCGCTGCAGCATCTCCATCAGGAGAGGGATCTCCGCGCCGATGAGCGTGCCCAGGACGAGCGCCATCGCGATGAGCGCTGGGGTGTAGAGGCTCAGCCAGGCGAACGCCGCGTACAGCAGGAGCACGCTGAGCCCGCCGAGGAGCGCGAGCACCAGCTCCACCGCCGCGAAGGCGGCGGCTGCCTTGCGCTGCAACGGCTTCGCCAGCAGCGCGCCCATGCCCATGGCGAACACCATGAGCGAGACGACGATCGACGCCTGTCCGACGGTGTCGCCGATCAGGTAGCTGCCGAGCGCGACGAGGGCGAGTTCGTAGACCAGCCCGCACGCCGCGCACACGAACACGGTCGCCAGCAGCGCGATCCTGGCCGACCGGGTCCGGGTCATGAGATCGCGGCGGCGATGATCACGCTGACGACAAGGTGCGCGGTGGCCGACACCCAGACCCCAGGGTGGCCTTCCTCGGTGCAGATGACCTCGCCGAGGCTGCCCGGGGTCACGGCGTCGATCACGACGAACGACAGGCTCATCAGGGCCAGGCCGATGAAGCCGTACACCGCGGTGTTCAGCAGGCCGACCGTGACGTTGTCGTCGCTGATCACGATGGCCGTGGTGAGGATGATGCCGATGCCGAGCAGGCCCGAGCACAGCAGCACCGCGGCGTTGCGGTTGCGCTCCACCCAGATCAGGTCGCGCAGCTTGCCGGGGGTGGCGACGTCGACGAGCACGAAACCCAGCGTCATCAGGATCAGGCCGACAGCCCCGTAGGCCAGCGTCCCGAGCAGTCCGTTGAGCAGGTCGGACACGGTGACTACCCTTCCTTGCTGCGCTTGCGGCGCAGGATGAATCCGATGACCAGGCCGATCAGGGCCGCTCCACCGAAGATCGACAGTGAGATGATCGCGCCGCGGTGGCTGGCGGTGAAGTCGGAGCCGGGGCGTCCGATCGCAGCCGTGGGCATGGCGGTGGCCTGCTCGGCTTCGAGCGGCTGGACCTTGCCCTTCTCGGTCAGCAGCAAGGGAAGCGCGAGGGCGCCGTAGGCGGTCGCCGTGGTCGGTTCCTCAAGCAGCGCTTTGGTGTCCACGCCCACGAGGGACAGGTCGGACGAGTACAGGGAAGGCAGGTCGGTCGAGGTCTGCACGGTCACCGAAGCGGAGTCTTCCGACTCGCTCGACGGCGACGTGTAGGTGATCGTGCTGATCAGGATCGCGTAACTGGGGCAGGCGTCGGCCGACACGTCGATGCCGCGGTTCGACCCCGACGTGATCACTTTGCCGGAGCCGTTCTTCACCGCCCAGCCGTAACAGACATCGTGCGCCACCGCGGCTTTCGCGAGTCGCGCGACCAGGTCCTTGCCGTCGGCCTCGGACAGCGTCGGGATCGTGGTGTCGTTGTCGCTCGACGACCACCAGCCCCCGTCGAGGCCCATCAGGAACACGACAAGCGCGATGACGGAGGTCCAGATGATGCCCTTCTTCACTTGCCCGCCCCCGGACCGCGGCCCCGGAACGACTCCCCGTGTCCGGACGTCCAGCCCCAGTTCCCGCCGACCGACGAGTGGTAGGTGCGGTAGGCGCGTTCCACGTCATCGACCCGGATGACGCTGCCCTTTCCCTGTGGCCGCACCAGCACCATATCGTCGTTGTAGCGCAGGTAGACCCCGCTCGCGTCGGCGTACTGCGAGACCGGCTTCCATTTCCCGGCGATGTTCGCCGCCACCACTGTCGGCGCGTTCCCGCTGGTGAAGGCGATCTCCTCACCCCGGTCGAGGTTCGCCGCGCGGGTGTAGGTGTTGTCGACGTAGTCACGCACGGTCGTCCCGCGGGCGAGCATCGCGATGGCGATCACCCCGGCGATGGCACCGAGGATGCCCGCCATCCAGAACCAGAAGCGCGGCTTCGTCGTCACCGGGGGAGGTGGCGGCGGAGGGGGCTTCTTGCGTTTGCGGCTGTTGTTCATTCCGCGCTCGCCGGGTAGATGCGCACGTCGTACATGGACAGCTTCGCGCCGGTCGACGCTTCCCAGTCGGCGTCGCCGTAGGCCTCAAAGGACAGCAGCGAGTCACCGGCGGCGTAGTCGTGGTACTTGACGACACCCTCGGCGTTGAGCCCGGTGGTCGCCTCGCTGCGGAACTTCGCGTTGCCCGACTCGTCGGACCGGTACTGCCTGCCGTCATACGCAAGCGTTTTCGCCCCCGGAGCCAAGTCCACGTCCTGCTCGGTCCAGGCGACCAACTCGATCTCGGGGTCTTCCTCAACCGACAGCCAGACCCGCTCGCCGTTCGTCTGTTCGAGCAGGTGCTCCGACCAGGACCAGCCACCCTCATCGAGCCGGAGCGTCCCTCGAACCAAGTAGGACTCACCGCGAAGCTCGACCAGGTCACCGGCCTTCAGCTTGCGCGGATCACCGTGAATCGCGTGGTGATCGTTGTCCGCGTACGGGTCGACCGGGCTCTTGGCGACCGCGGGCTTCCGCTTGCGCAGCCAGAGCCCCACGATCACCGCACCTATGGCCGCCGCGACGACAACGAGCAGCAGGACGACAAGTCCGTCCACTCAAGACCCCCTACCCAGATCCGACTCAGCGGCTCACACGGTAGGACATAGCGCAGCGTGGTCGAACGCGATCCCGCAAACTCATTCCGGCTGCGACTGTGAGCGATCACCCGATGCCTATCGCGGTGTCCGAGCCGTCGCGATGAGATCGTCGCCGGAGAGTTCGATGCCCAGTTGCGCACCCGGGTTGACGACCAGGATGGCCCCGGCCAGCAGCGGCATAAGGGTTCGTCCCTCGGCCTGCATCGTCCCCGCGCCTGCCCTCGGGGCGTAGCGAGGGGAGGAGTAGACGACGAGGAACCGCCTTCCGCGGGCGTCGACGCCCATCCGGAGCTTTTCCGGGCTGTCGACGTCCAGGATGAACAGGCTGTCCAGGGCGGCGCTGAGGATGCGCTGGTGTGGAAGCCAGCCCGCGGCGATGAAGTTGAGCACCAGTTCGAATTCGGTGTGCGGTTCGGGGTAGCCGCGTTTGCTCGGGCCGGGGCGGTACTCGTTGTTGATGTAGGTCTCGCCGGTCAGCTCGCCCGCCCGGTCGACCTTGTACGCACCCAGCAGCGCGAAGTTCGGCACGCCCTCGATATAGCGCGGGTTCAGTTCGGGGTCGGCGCACCACACCCAGCCACCCGGATTCCGACGGCCCTCTTCGCGCATCCCGTCAGTTATCGGGGGAAGGCCGGATCGGTTGGTCGCGGGCGGGGTGGCCGCCGGGATTTCGCTCTGCCGGGGCTGCCGCGAAGGCGCTTCCGCGTTGGCGGCTTCCTTCAGGTTCGCTCGCTCGAAAACCAGCCTGCCCGACAGATACGCGGCCGCGTAGTTCACGTCGGTGAACACCATCCGGTCACGTCGGGTATCGCCGTCAGCCCAGTAAACGGCGTAACAGTCGCCTTCGCGGACGATGCACCAAGCCCGATCTTTTTGGGTTCCCAGAGAATAGTGCCGCGGGCTGGTCATGCAGTCCTTGAGCGTCGTGCGCACCGGCTCCATCGCACGGTCGAACCGTTGCTCCACTGTGGACTCATCCCAGGGCCTGCCCATGGCGAGCGCGGCCGCGCGGCTCTTGGTGATCTCTGGAATCTCGGGAATCGCATACCGGTTCTGGCGGATGTGATCGACGAGTTCGAGGACCGGCGGGACGTCGTGTTCGCGCAAGTAGTAGGCCGCCGCGCTGGGCCAGATCCATCTGCCGTCGGTGTGAAAGCCCATGGGCACCGACGGTTCCGAGGTGTCCGCGAGTTCGTCCTCCGTCCGCCCGCGCGAGGACAGCACCAATGGTGCGTTCTCCAGGTAGTGCAGGATCGCGTTCTGTTCGCGCCTGCCGACCATCGGGCGGTACCACGTCGGCCGGTTGTCGGCGCCGACTCCGTCGAAGAGCGGCACGATCTCTGTCCGCGGCACCGTTTCCACGCGTGTTTCCTGCGTGGTCAGGTCGTAAACATTGCGTGCGCGTACCTGACGTTTCGCAGTTATGCGGCGGCTGAACTGCTGGTCACGGGCATGGCGGGATATTGATCGAGTGTGGCCTGGCCTGCGGTGACGGCGGTAATTCGGGTTCGCCGGAAGGCGATGAGCATGTC
>NZ_JBOHGC010000673.1:0-4359 GCF_050699995.1 Actinokineospora sp.
CCCCCGCCACTCTTGGAGGTAGACGTGGCCACGCTGCTACAGCAGCTTATTAACGGCCTCGTGCTGGGCGGCTTGATCGCGCTCATCGCGCTGGGCTACACGATGGTGTACGGCATCATCCAGTTGATCAACTTCGCTCACGGCGAGGTCTTCATGGTGGGCGGGTTCGCCTCGCTCGCCACCTATTCCTACATTCTTCCCGAGAGCTGGAAGAGCGACTGGTGGGTCGCGCTCCCGCTGATGGCTCTCGGCGGTGCGATTGTCGCCGTTGTCCTCTCGGTGATCATTGAACGGTTCGCCTACCGGCCGCTGCGCAACGCGCCGCGACTGGCGCCGTTGATCACCGCATTGGGTGTCTCGGTGGTTCTCAAGGAAGCAGTCCGCCTGTGGTACCCGGGCGCGACCGCTCCGGTCCCCTTCCCGCGAGTCTTCGTTGACGAGCAGTACACCTGGAATGTCTTCGGTGGCACGGTCACGATCGGCTCCACCGCCATCCTGATGATCGCCGTGTCGGTCATCGGCGCGGTGATCCTGCAGACCTACATCACCAAGTCGCGGATGGGTCGCGCGATGCGCGCCACCGCGCAGGACCCGGATACCGCCCGCCTCATGGGCGTCAACCCGAACCGCACCATCGTGCTGACCTTCGTCATCGGCGCGGCGCTCGCGGGCATCGCGGGCGTGCTCTACGGCATCCAGATCACCAACGTCGACACCGAGGTCGGCTTCCTCTACGGCATCTTCGCCTTCACCGCGGCCGTGCTCGGCGGCGTCGGCAGCATCAAGGGTGCGGTGATCGGAGGCTTCGCCATCGGCCTCATCAAGTCGCTGTCGGGTCAGTACATGCCGGGTGGAACCCAGTACGACCTGGTGTGGATCTTCGTCATCTTGATCGTGGTGCTGGTCTTCCGGCCGCAGGGTCTGTTCGGTGAGCCGGAAAGGGTGCGCGCATGAGCGAGTTTACGAGCAAATCAGTGTCACAGTGCGCTGGCGTAGCCTGCCACCGAGCGTGCGAGGTGGCGGAATGAGCCTCAAAGACGTTCTGACGCCCGCCATCGCCCGCACGCTGATCATCGTCGGCGGCGTGCTCGCGATCATCTCGGCCTTGCTGCCGTGGGCGACTTTCACGCTCAACGAGGGCGCCTACCCGGACAAGGCGACGCTGCAGTTCTTCGACGCCCCGTTCGCGGTGAGCGGCTTCCGCCTGCACACACTGCTCGTCGGTGTCGCTGTCCTGGTCGTGGCGTTCGCGCCGTTGAAGGTTCGCAACCGGGTGCAGCGCGCGCTCGGCTGGGGCCTGATCGGCATCGCCGTGATCAACACCCTGTTCATCCTGGGCCACGGCGGCGGCCTCGGCGCCATCACCGCCATCGACGGCAACTTCGCCTTCGGCGGAATCATCGCCATCGTCGCGGGCGTGCTGATCGCGGTGTCCGCCGGCTCGGGCACGATCGAGCCCATTCCGCACTGGAACACCAAGGTCCCCACCCTGGTCGCCTACGCGGCACTTGTCGTCTCATTCGTCTCCCTGCTGCTCGTGGTCGCCATGATGCTCAACGCCGGTGGGCAGGGCGGTGTCGGCAACCCGTACGCGGGTCCGATCTTCCTGTCCCTGCTGGCGTTCCTGGCCGGCGTGCTCGGAGCCCTGCACGGGATCGGCCTCACCGGCTGGATCTCCAGGTTGTCCGACGACCACAAGTGGTTCAGTGTCGTCGTGCTGCTGCTCGTCGCCCTGGCGCTGCCGTTCACCGAGGCGGGCACCGACTACTGGATGACCACCGCGGCCAACATCGGCGTCTACGCCGCGACCGCGATCGGTCTGAACATCGTCGTCGGCCTCGCCGGTCTGCTCGACCTCGGCTATGTCGCGTTCCTTGGCATCGGCGCGTTCGTCGCGGCGAACTTCTCCGGTGCCGCCGCCGCGAAGATGGGCTTTGAGCTCCCCTTCGTCGTGGCCGCGATCATCGCCGCGATCGTCGCGGGCATCTTCGGCGCGGTGGTCGGCTCGCCGACACTGCGGGTCCGAGGTGACTACCTGGCGATCGTGACGTTGGCCTTCGGTGAGATCTTCAAGAAGTCGGCGCAGAACGACATCGGTGGCCTCACCGGTGGCGCGAACGCGATCCCGGGCGTGCCCGCGATCAACTGGTTCGGCCTCGGCTTCGACAAGCCGCTGGAGATCGCCGGATTCAAGCTGCCTTCCGGCGTCCTGTACTACGTGCTGATCATCGTGCTCGTCGCGTTGGTGATGGTCGTCTTCGCGAACCTCAAGAACTCGCGCATCGGCCGTTCCTGGATCGCGATCCGCGAGGACGAGGACGCGGCGCGGGCCATGGGCATCAAGACCGGGCAGGCGAAGATCCTCGCCTTCATGATCGGCGCCACCCTGGCCGGTCTGGCCGGTGCGGTGTTCGCGCACAAGACCTCGACGGTCGCCTACGACAGCTTCCAGTTCATCGAGTCGGTGACGCTGCTCGCGGCGGTCATCCTCGGCGGCATGGGGTCGATCCCTGGCGCCGTGCTCGGTGCGGCGCTGCTGTTGGTGCTGCCGGAGAAGCTGCGAGAGTTCTCCGACTACCGCCTGATCCTGTTCGGGCTGGCGCTGGTGCTGATCATGCGGTTCCGCCCGCAAGGCCTGGTGCCCGACCGGCACCGACGGGCCGAGTTGGCCAATGAGGGCGCCGAAGGGGTGCCGATCGAGGAGCTCAACGTGGCTGACGACACTCCCGGCGGCAAGACGGAGGTGGCCCGATGAGCACCACACCAGTGTTGTCGGCGTCCAACGTCACCATGATCTTCGGCGGTCTGACCGCGCTCAAGGACGTCAACATCGAGCTGCACGAGGGCCAGATCCTCGGACTGATCGGTCCCAACGGCGCGGGCAAGACCACGTTCTTCAACTGCCTCACCGGTCTCTACACCCCGACTCGCGGCTCGGTCCGGCTCAACGGGCGCACGCTGCCCAGCGACCCGGCCCAGGTCACCGTCGCCGGTGTGGCGCGCACGTTCCAGAACATCCGGCTGTTCCCCAGCATGACCGCGCTGGAGAACGTCCTGGTGGGACGGCACTCGAGGATGAAGCAGGGCCCGATCGCGTCGCTGTTCCACGGCCCGGCCTTCAAGAAGGGCGAGGCCGCGGCGAAGGAGCGCGGCCTGGAGCTGCTCGACTTCGTCGGACTGTCCGGTTTGGACGACGAGCTTGCGCGGAACCTGCCCTACGGCGACCAGCGCCGCCTGGAGATCGCCCGAGCACTGGCCACCGATCCGGCGGTCCTGCTGCTCGACGAGCCCACGGCGGGCATGAACCCGCAGGAGACCGAGGCAGCCCGTCAGCTGATCTTCGCGATCCGCGACTTGGGCATCGCTGTGGTGGTCATCGAGCACGACACGAAGTTCATCTTCTCGCTGTGCGACCACGTCTCGGTGCTCGTGCAGGGCGAACTGCTCGTGGAAGGCTCGCCCGACGTAGTCCGCGGTGACCCCCGGGTTATCGAGGCCTACCTGGGCAAGCCACCGGAGGAGGTCCAGGCGGAGGTCGAGGGCTACGCGGCGGAGACGTCCGCTGAGCGCACGTCCGTCATGGAGCCCATCCGCGATCCACGTCCCAACGAGGGAGGACAGCAGTGACCGCACTGCTCGAGGTACGCAACCTCAGCGTCGCCTACGGCGCGATCGAAGCCGTCCGGGACGTCTCGTTCTCCGTCGAAGAGGGCCAGATCGTCAGCCTCATCGGCAGCAACGGCGCGGGCAAGACGACCACGCTGCGCACCGTCTCCGGGCTGCTCCGGCTGAAGGCGGGCGACATCCTGTTCGAGGGGAAGTCGATCGCCAACGCGGACGCGCACGAGATCCTGGAGCGGGGCGTCGCGCACTGTCCCGAGGGCCGCAGGCTCTTCGGCCGGATGACGGTCGAGGAGAACCTGCAGCTCGGCGCCTATGTCCGCAAGGACGCGGGTGTCGCGAAGGACATGGAGCGGGTCTACGAGCTGTTCCCGGTGCTCGGTCAGCGCCGCCAGCTGAAGGCGGGCTTGTTCTCCGGTGGTGAGCAGCAGATGCTCGCCATCGGCCGGGCGATGATGGCGAAGCCGCGCCTGCTCATGCTCGACGAGCCCTCGATGGGTCTGTCGCCGATCATGACGCAGCGCATTTTCGACACCATCAAGGAACTGCAGGCCCAGGGCACGACCATCCTGTTGGTCGAGCAGAACGCTTTGGCGGCTCTCGCCCAGTCCGACCGCGGTTACGTGGTCGACCTGGGACGCACGACGCTGGAAGGCCCGGGTCACGACCTGCTGGCTGACTCCCGTGTCCGCGCGGCCTACCTCGGCGAGGACTAGGTTTAACCGGCTAAAGCAGCGA
>NZ_JBOHGC010000674.1:0-19734 GCF_050699995.1 Actinokineospora sp.
CCGCCCAACCGCGCGAATCCGTTCCCGCCCGGGAGCCCGCCGCCGTGGCCGAGCAGCCCGCACCCGCCGCCGAGGAACGCGCCGCCGTTGCCCACGAACGCCCAACCTTCGCCGAGGAACGCGCCGCCGCCAGGGAGCGTGGATTCGGTGCCGAGGGCGGCGCGCACGGCCCGGGCTCGTCTGCACGCGAACGCAGTTCCGACCGGGAACGTGATCGCGCGGCCGAGGACCCTGCCCCCGTCCGGCAAAGTGGATCTGCTGCCCAGGAACGCTCCGCAGCCAAGGAACGCCCTGCAGCCAAGGAACGCCCTGCAGCCGAGGAACGCGAAACCTCTGGCCCCGAACGCGAAACCGTGGCCGGGGCACCCGCGGCTCTCGCCCAAGAACCCGCCACCGCCCACGAGCCCGAACCCGCCGTCGACGTGATCCCTGGAGCGGCTCGCTCCGCGGCCGCCGCCGCCTGGGCCAGGCGAACCGCGGGCAAGCCCGACGAGGAACGCTCCCGCCGCCTCTCCGCCGTCGACGGCGGCAGCCAGACCTCGGCGGTCCGCCGCACGGCCCGCCGCGAGCGGTCTTCGAGTGGCCTGGCCGAGCTACTGGCGGAGGCGATGGTGGCGTACCAGGAGACCACCCAGCCCCCACCCACCCCATCAGGAACCTGGGCCGCCGACGCCCGCGCCGTCGACGACATCCCCGCCCCACCCGAAGAGCAACCCGGCGGCCGCCGCCGCGCCCCGGAAGACGCCACACCCCCCGCCACGGGCAACACCCGCTCCAACTTCCGCGGCAGGCACCGTTCGTCCGAGTGGGCCCCAGCCGACATCGACAGCGGCTGACGGACCCGGCCCGACCGAACCCCCCGCCTCGCCGCCACACACCGCTCTCCGCAAGTCGACAGCCGCCCACGCGACCGCCACCCTGTACTCACCGGTAAGCCCACCGGGCCTGCGACCGAACGGCCCACCCGTCCAAACCGGACACACCGACCCCGTGAAACCCACTATCGGCAACAACTTCCGACAGCATCCAACGACCTCCCCCGGTGCTGCCCGAACCGCCCCACGGCGGCACTAGTGTGTGGGTTGCATGTGGCACACCGGCGTGCCACCTAGCGTGGAGTCGCCTGAAAATGACCTCGACTGGAATTTCGTCCCGCACCGACGGAGCCGTCAGCGTCGACGGTTCGGCGTCCGACGGACGGCCGGTCAGCCCCGAACAAATCCGAGACGACCTCATCGAGCGGGCCGCGGAGCAAGCGCCCGATATCGCTGACCTGATTCGCCTCTACTACCGGTACATCCCACCGGAAGAGGTACTCGACGACGACCCCGTGGACCTCGTCGGTGCCGTGCGGTCGCACGCGCAGCTGGCTGAGAAGCGGGTCAAGGGCCGCCCTGCCGTGCGCATGGTGAACCCGAACTCCGGCCAGGACGGCTGGAGCACCCCCGGCTCCGTCGTGCAGCTCGTCACCGACGACATGCCCTACCTGGTGGAGTCCGTCTCCGCGGAGCTTGTGCGCAGCGGCGTGCAGGTTCAGCGGGTCGTGCACCCCATCGTCGTGGTTCGCCGCGATGTGGCGGGCGGTCTGCGGGAGGTCCTGCCGACCTGCGACCCGGACGACCCGCCAGGGGGCACGTTCGCCGAGTCGTGGATGTACATCGAGGTCGACCTCGTCTCCGACGCCGACCGCGCCCGGGAGATCGAGAACAGCCTCCTGTCGGTGCTCAACGACGTCCGCGAGGTCGTCGAGGACACCGACCGCATGATCAGCACCGCCCGCGCGCTGGCCGACCAGCTGGAGGCCCACCCGCCGTCGCTGGAGGCCGAGCAGGTCGCCGACGGCGCCGCGCTGCTGCGCTGGCTCGCCGACGGCCACTTCACCTTCCTCGGCTACCGGCACTACGAGCTGGTCGAGGCGCAGGGCGACCCCGCCCTGCGCGCCGTGTTGGCCACCGGCCTGGGTGTCCTGCGCCAGGACAGCCTCGCCTCCCGCAGCCTCACCGCGGGCCCCGACGCCGCCGAGAGCGCGCTCGCGCCGAGCCTGCTGGTCCTGACCGAGGCCAGCGCGCCGTCCACGGTCCACCGCTCCACGTACCCGTATTTCGTGGGCGTCAAGACCTTCGACGCCGACGGCAACGCCACCGGCGAACACCGCTTCCTCGGCGTGTTCACCACGAACGCGCTGCACGAGGATGTCCTCGACATCCCCGTCGTCGAGCGCCGCGTCCGCGAGGTGATCCACCGCGCCGGCTTCCCGATGGAGTCCTACTCCGGCCAGCGCATGCTGGAGCTGATCCAGAACTGGCCCCGCGCGGAGCTGTTCTCCACCACCGCGGACTCCCTGTACTCGACCGCGACCGGTGTCATCGCGCTGGCGGACAGACGCAGGCTGCGCCTGTTCCTCCGCAAGGACCCGTACGGCCGCTTCTTCTCGTGCCTGGTCTTCCTCCCGCGTGACCGCTACACGACCACCACCCGGGTCGCGATGCAGGAAGTGCTTCTCGACGAGCTCAACGGCACCAACCTGGAGTTCAGCACCCGCGTCGGCGAGACCCCGCTCGCGCAGGTCTACTTCATCGTCCACACCGACCCGGGCAGCAACGTCGACCCGGACGTCGCGCGCATCCAGGACCGGCTCACCGAGGCCGTCCGCAGCTGGGACGACCGCATGGTCGAGGCCGTCTTCGGCGAGGGCCGCGACAGCGCGGACAGCGAGTCGCCCACGGAGCTTGGCCAGCGCTTCGCGAGCGTGTTCCCCGAGGCGTACAAGGAAGATTTCGACGCCATCGACGCCCTCGCCGACCTGCGAAAACTGCAGGGTCTGCGGGACGACGGCGACCTCGACATGTCGTTCTACGTCCCCGAGGACGCCGAGCCGGGGGAGCGCCGCTTCAAGCTCTACCTCGCGGGCGAGGGCGTGACCCTGTCCAAGGTGCTGCCGATGCTGCAGCAGATGGGCGTCGAGGTCGTCGACGAGCGCCCCTACGACCTGCACCGCGAGGACGGCGAGCGCTGGTGGATCTACGACTTCGGCCTGCGCATCGAGCCGAGTGTGCTGGAGAGCCGCACCGCCGAGCAGATCGACGCGCTCAAGGTCGACTTCCAGGAGGCGTTCGCCGCCACCTGGCGCGGTGACGCGGAGTCCGACAACTTCAACGCCCTCGTCCTGCGCGGCGGCCTGACCTGGCGCCAGGCCTCGGTGCTGCGCGCCTACTCGCGCTACCTGCGCCAGGCGGGCACGCCCTACAGCCAGGAGTACATCGAGGACGCCGTCCTGGCCCACACCCAGGTCGCGACCGCGCTGGTCGGCCTGTTCGAGGCCAGCTTCGACCCGGCTTCCCCGGAGGCCGAGCGGCGCACCCAGATCGAGCACCGGATCGCCGAGATCACCACGATGATCGACAGCGTGACCAGCCTCGACGAGGACCGGATCCTGCGCAGCCTGCTCACCCTGATCCGGGCGACGCTGCGCACGAACTACTTCGTCCGCGACGCCCAGGGCAGGCTGCGGTCCTACCTGGCGATCAAGCTGGAGCCCCGCGCGGTCCCCGAGCTGCCCGAGCCGCGCCCGCGGTTCGAGATCTTCGTCTGCTCCCCGCGCGTAGAGGGTGTCCACCTGCGCTTCGGTTCGGTCGCGCGTGGCGGTCTGCGCTGGTCCGACCGTCGCGAGGACTTCCGCACCGAGGTCTTGGGCCTGGTCAAGGCGCAGGCGGTCAAGAACGCGGTGATCGTGCCGGTCGGCGCGAAGGGCGGCTTCTTCGTGAAGAAGCCCGCCGCCCCCACCGGCGACCCGGTCGCCGACCGCGAGGCCTTCATGGCCGAGGGCATCGCGTGCTACCGCATGTTCATCTCCGGCCTGCTCGACCTGACCGACAACCTGGAGACCGGCAAGGTCGTCCCGGCCAAGGACGTCGTCCGCTACGACGCCGACGACACCTACCTGGTCGTCGCCGCCGACAAGGGCACCGCGACGTTCTCCGACATCGCCAACGAGGTCGCCAAGAGCTACGGCTTCTGGCTGGGCGACGCGTTCGCCAGCGGCGGCTCGGTCGGCTACGACCACAAGGCCATGGGCATCACCGCCCGCGGCGCGTGGGAGAGCGTGAAGCGGCACTTCCGGGAGCTGGGCCTCGACACCCAGACCCAGCCGTTCACCGTGGTCGGCGTCGGCGACATGTCCGGTGACGTCTTCGGCAACGGCATGTTGCTCTCCGAGCACATCCGCCTGGTCGCCGCGTTCGACCACCGGCACATCTTCATCGACCCGGAACCCACCACGGCGGCCACGTTCGCCGAGCGCAAGCGGCTGTTCGAGCTGCCGCGGTCCTCGTGGGACGACTACGACCGCACGCTGATCAGCGAGGGCGGCGGCGTGTGGCCGCGCACCCTCAAGTCGATCCCGATCAGCCCGCAGGCGGCGCGCGCGCTGAGCCTGCCGGAGGGAGTCGAGAAGCTCTCGCCGCAGGAGCTGATGAACGCGATCCTGCTCGCCGAGGTCGACCTGCTGTGGAACGGCGGCATCGGCACCTACGTCAAGGCGTCCACCGAGTCGCACGTCGACGTCGGCGACAAGGCCAACGACGCCATCCGCGTCGACGGCTCCGCGCTGCGGGTCAAGGTCGTCGGCGAGGGCGGCAACCTGGGTCTGACCCAGCGCGGCCGCATCGAGTTCGCCCGCTCCGGCGGCAAGGTCAACACCGACGCCCTGGACAACTCGGCCGGTGTCGACTGCTCCGACCACGAGGTCAACATCAAGATCCTGCTCGACGAGCTGTGCCGAAAGGGCGAGCTCGACGGCGAGCAGCGCAACGCCCTGCTGGCCGAGATGACCGACGAGGTCGCCGACCTGGTGCTGGCCGACAACTACCGGCAGAACGAGGTGCTCGGCGTCAGCCGCGCGCACGCCGCGCCGATGCTGTCGGTGCACGCGCGCCTGGTCGAGTCGCTGGAACGCGACAGCGGCCTCGACCGGCGGCTGGAGGCGCTGCCCACGCGTGAGCAGTTCAAGGCGATGGACAAGGCGGGTGAGGAGCTGAGCTCGCCCGAGCTGGCCACGCTGCTCGCCCACGTGAAGCTGTCGCTCAAGGAGAAGGTGCTCGCCAGCGAGCTGCCCGACCAGGACGTGTTCGCCCGCAGGCTCCCGGAGTACTTCCCGAGCCAGCTGCGCGACCGGTTCGGCAAGGCGATCGGCGGCCACCCGCTGAGCAGGCAGATCACCACGACCCTGCTGGTCAACGAGGTCGTCGACGGCGCGGGCATCTCGTACGCGTACCGGCTCGCCGAGGAGATCAGTGCGAGCCCGACCGACGCGGTCCGGGCTTTCGCCGCCGCGACGCGGATCTATGACCTGCCCGCGGTGTGGGAGGAGATCGCGGCGCTCGACAACGTGGTCCCGACCGACATCGCCGACCAGGTGGTCCTCGCCACCCGCCGCCTCCTCGACCGCGCGTCGCGCTGGCTGCTGACCAACCGGCCGCAGCCGCTCGCCGTGGGCGCGGAGATCACCCGCTTCCACGACGCTGTCGGCAGTTTGAGTCAGCATGTCAGTGGTTTGCTTCGCGGGAGCGCGCGCGAAGAGGCGGAGGCCGAAGCCGCGCAGATGATCGCCGGGGGAGCGCCCGCGGACCTCGCCAAGCGCATCTCGGCGATGCTCGACTGGTATTGCCTGCTCGACATCATCGAGGTGGCGGAACTGGCGGAGCGTGACGAGGGCTACGACGAGCGAAGCGCGTTGGAGACGGCTGATCTCTACTTCGCCCTGTCGGACCACCTCAACATCGACGCGATGCTGACCGCCGTCAGCGCGTTGGAGCGGGGCAACCGCTGGCACGCGCTGGCACGGCTCGCGCTGCGGGACGACTTCTACGGTTCGCTGCGCGCGATCACGTTGGACGTCCTGCGCCAGAGCGACCCGGGCGACTCGGCCGAGGACAAGATCGCCGCGTGGGAACACGGGAATGCCTCGCGCCTGTCGCGGGCCCGTGCGTCGCTCGCGGAGATCTACAACTCGGGCACGTTCGACCTGGCCACGCTGTCGGTGGCCGCCCGACAGATCCGCAGCATGGTGCGTTGACCACCCGCGAGTCCCCAGTTCACGACAATGAGTTCTCATTTCGCGACAGCCGAGTTCCTCGTTCGGAACTGACAGGTGGTGCCTAGGGCGTCGCGAAATGAGAACTCATTGTCGTGAACCGGGGACTCGCGACCGCGTTGGGTAGGGTCTTGAGGGTTGGCTGCTGAGAGGGTGACGCTGTGGGTGTGTTCGTCTCGGAGATCCGGCCGCGCTGGTCTGACATGGATGCTTTCGGGCACGTCAATCACGCGAGCACCGTGACCCTGCTCGAAGAGGCCCGCGTGGATCTTTTGTTCCACGAAGCGAGCCTGCGCGGCGCCAACGACATGGCCGCGGGCGTGGTCATCGCGAAGCTGTCGGTGGAGTACCACGCCCCGCTGTTCGCCACCGGTGGTTCGGTGCGGATCGAGTTGTCGGTCAGGGAGATCCGCGGCGCCTATTTCATCCTCGACTACGTGGTCCGCGGCGGCCCGAAGGACACCGACCCGGTGGCGGTGACCGCGTCGACCACACTCGCGCCTTATGACTTGGTGAACGGCAAGCCCCGCCGCATCACCGACGCGGAACGCGATTTCCTCGCCGCGTGGCACAACGGCGGCAATGGTGGTGTCCTGCATGTCTGAGCTTTCGTTCGCAGACCCGTCGGAACGCGCCGACCTCGGCGCTTTCGTGGCCCGCGCGGTGCGGTTGGACCCACAGGCGGTGGTTCGGTTGAAGGGCCGCGAAGGCGGTCTGATCGACGCCTGGGTCGCCACCCCGTTCGACGTCTTGGCGACTCGCACCGCGCGCGGCTCTATCGAGCCCAACGACATGACGGTGTTCGGCAACGAACTCCTGGCAGGCCTGGCGGTTGTTCAAGGCGACCAGATCGACCCCGGCCCGTCCCGGGACATGCAGTGGCGTTCGGCGCTGCCGCCCACGCAGCACTGGCAGGTCGTCGACAAGCTGCCTGCCCGGTTGGTCTCGGACCTCGCCGACAAGGGTTTGGCGGTCGCGCGGGAGAACGTGGGCCCGCAGGGCACCCCACCGGCGTCGCTGCTCGATCAGCCGGTGCTGACCGTGAAGGGCGACGGCCTTGAGGTGAAGGTGCCGCTGCGGTGCCTTTTCGCCTTGTCGGGGATGGGTTTCCTGGCCGAGGGTGATGACGAGAGCATCCGCGTCACGGCGACGGACTCGTGGATGCGTCTGGACGCGCGGTATGGGGCCGTGGTGCGCCGGAGGCACGCTTTGTTGCCGCTGTTGGTCTGACGGGCGTTTCAGGGGCCGGAACGGTACCGCCGGGCATGCGGTGGCTGGTGACGGTGTCCGCTGGTGAGATCGCAGGATGACGAAGCACGGCACAGCCCGTAATCGGGGTCTAGCGGCGGAACTCAAGGCCCTACGCGCCAAAGCGGAGCTGACCACCAGACAAGTGGCGAAACGCGTCGGCATGTCCATAGCCACCGTGAACAGGATCGAGAACGCCCAACGGGAGATCACTCCCGAGGATGTGGCCGCGTTGTTGGCGGTCTACGGTGTGACCGGCCCGGAACGGGCGAGAACCCTTGTTCTGGCAAGGAATGCGAACATCTCCGGCTGGCGCGAAACCGATGGCGAAGGGCTGCCGCTCCACCTGCGAGCGTTGACCTGCTTTGAATCCGAAGCCACCCGGATCACCGATGTGGCGATGCTGAGGGTTCCGGGTTTGCTCCAGACAGCCGCCTACATCCGGTCTGCGCTGATCGCGGTCGGGTTCCCCGAGGACAAGCGGAAAGAGATGGCCACAACCCGTTTGCGCAGGCAGGAAGTCCTGCGCAGGCGCTTTCCGCCAAACTATCGGGCAGTCATCGATGAGGCGGCGCTTCGCCGCCCGGCTGGCAGCCGGGGACTGATGGCAGAACAATGCCGGCACCTCGCTCAACTGACGGAGCTCCCCAATGTCGAGATCCGGGTCATTCCGTTCGAGCACGGCTCGCACGCCGGACTCGACGGAAGCTTCATGCAGCTGGAGTCCGAGAAGCACAACCCGATCATCCATGTCGAGCTGCCTCAATCCTCGATGTTTCTGGATGCGGAACACGAGATCAGGCCGTATCGCGAGACGAGCGATAACCTGTGGAGGGTCGCGCTCAGTTCAGCCGAATCGGTGAAGTTCCTCCGGCGCATCGGATCGGAATACGGCAGGGAGTGAAACAAGATGGACCTTGCTCACGCAGTGTGGCGAAAGTCCAGCCGCAGCGGCGGCACAAACTGCGTGGAGATCGCATGGCTGAAGTCGAGCCGCAGCGGCGGCGGCGACTGCGTGGAGATCGCGCGGCTGCGGGGCTTCTTCGCTGTGCGGGATTCCAAGCACCCCGGCGGTGTCCTGATCTTCCCCGAAGCCGCGTGGGTCCGGGTAGCCGTTACGGCGTCAAACTCCTGATCACCATCGCGGCTGTTCGATCGGCGCGGCCGCAGTCAGGACCCGACCCGCCGCCCGTCCGCACATCGTTGATCAGTATCACGGCCTCATCGGAGATCCCCAGGAACTCCTTGCACGCCCCATACTTCCCCTCCAACTCCCCATTGGCCCTGATCACCGGATACCCCGCCACCGACTCGACCATCCACCCATCGCACCGGGCGGCCGCGGACGTCCCGCACTGGGCGGTCACACCCTTCAGCCCCCGCGTGGCCATGATCTGCACCCGCAGGAATTCCAGCGGCTTCTGCCCAGCACTCCCGGCATGCAGGTCGCAGGCGGCCCGGCCGAGTTCGTCGTTCTTCTCGGCCGTGGGCAGTCCGAGTCCGGCGCGGTCCGCCTCGGTCAGCAAGGCGCAGGGTCGTCGGTGAATCCCTTGGTGTCCAAGGGTTTGGCCACCGAGGGAACATCCAACGTGGTGATCGCCGCGGGGGGCGCCGCGGGTGGGCTGGAGCAGCCCACGAGAGCCAAGGCAGCGAAGAAGAGCGTTCCTTGCCGTATCCCGGCCATGCCTCGTCCTGATCTTCCTCGCGAGCGTGATCAACCAGGCTGACGCTATCCCAGCCCAAGCCCCCGCGCGCGGGGAGCGGTCACACCAGCCAGACCGATGTCTCCGGCGGCAGCTGATTCCCATCCATCGGCCCGCTCGACAGCAGGATCTCCCCCGGCGGCAGCGGCACCGAAGCCGCCGACGTGTTCAGCGCGCAGATCAACCCGCCACCCTTGCGGCGGAACGCGAAACACCCCGGCGGCGCGCCGTACCACTCCAGTTCCGCACCGCCGAATCCCTGTGCCGTCTTCCGGATCTCCAGAGCGTGCCGGTACAGCGACAGCATCGACTCCGGGTCCTCAAGCTGCTTCTCCACCGTCAGCGACCCCCACTGCGGCGGCATCGGCAGCCAAGCCGCCCCCGCGCGGGAGAAGCCGTACGACGGGATCTCGCCCTCCCATGGCAGCGGCACCCGGCACCCGTCGCGGCCGCGCTGGGTGTGGCCCGAGCGCTCCCAGGTCGGGTCCTGCAGCGCCCAGTCCGGCAGGTCGACGTTGGGCAGGCCCAATTCCTCGCCGTTGTAGATGTAGGTGACCCCGGGCAGCGCCAGCTCCACCAGAGCCATCGCGCGCGCCCGGCGCGTCCCCAGCTCGCCGCCGCCGTAGCGGGTCACGTGGCGGACCACGTCGTGATTGGACAGCGTCCACGTGGCCGGGGCGCCGGTCGACTCCACGGCGGCCAGGGAGCGGTCGATCGCGCGACGTACGGAGTCGGCGTCGAACTCGGCTTCCACCAGTTTGAAGTTGAAGCCCAGGTGCAGCTCGTCCGGCCGCACGTACGCGGCGAACCGCTCCTCCTCGTCGACCCAGATCTCGCCGACGGCCATGGTGCCCGGGTAGTCGTCGAGGACCTTGCGGATCAGCCGGTGGATGTCGTGCACCTCGTCGTTGTCGAAGCGCAGGTCGACGAAGTCGGGGGAGGTCGACCCGGCCATGACCGTGACCGCCCGCGGATCCATGTCCGGCAGCCCCGGGGGCTTGGCCATGCCGTGCGCGACGTCGATGCGGAAGCCGTCGACACCCCGGTCGAGCCAGAACCGCAGGGTCCGCACCAGATCGGCGCGCACATCGGCGTGTTCCCAGTGCAGGTCCGGCTGCTGCGGCGCGAACAGGTGCAGGTACCACTGGCCGTCGCGCACCCGCGTCCACGCGGGACCGCCGAACACGCTGGTCCAGTTGTTGGGCGGCGCCGAGCCGTCCGGGCCGAGGCCGTCGCGGAAGTGGTAGCGCTCGCGCTCCCGGCTTCCCGGCCCGGTGCGCAGCGCCTCCTGGAACCACGGGTGCTGATCGCTGGTGTGGTTGGGCACCAGGTCGATCGTGATCTTCATCCCGTGGTTGTGCGTGTCGGCGACCAGCCGGTCGAACGCAGCCAGATCACCGAAGAGCGGGTCGACATCACGCGGGTCGGCGACGTCGTAGCCGTGGTCGGCCATGGGGGAGCGGAAGAACGGGGTCAGCCAGAGAGCGTCCACGCCGAGCAGCTCAAGGTAGCCCAGTCTCGACCGGATGCCCTCCAGGTCGCCGACGCCGTCGCCGTCGGAGTCCGCGAAGGAACGGACGTAGACCTGGTAGAAGACCGCGTCCTGCCACCACGGGGACACCGGGGGACCAGCTTCGGGGGAGTCCGCGGTACGTCGCACGATCGTTCATCCTGCCATTCGCCAGTGTCGGACTCCGCCGTAATCGATCAGTCCGAGCCGTTGGTCTTTCCGGGACCGGTCAGACCCAGCTGTTGAGCATGCTGTTCGCGGCCATCTCCAGGTACTGCCAGAGCTGGTCGCGGTGCTCGGGACGCAGCCCCGCCTCGTCCACGGCTACCCGCATGCACCGCAGCCAAGCGTCCCGTTCGATCGGGCCGATGGTGAAGGGCTGGTGACGCATCCGCAGCCGAGGGTGCCCGCGCTGTTCGGAGTACGTGTGCGGGCCGCCCCAGTACTGCATGAGGAACAGCCGCAGCCGCTCCTCCGCGGGGCCGAGGTCCTTCTCCGGGTACAGCGGGAGCAGAACCTCGTCCTTGGCGACCTCGGCGTAGAACCGGCCGACGATTTTGCGGAAGGTCTCCTCGCCACCGATGGCGTCGAAGAAGTTCTCGGGTGTGGCCACGGCTCCATCCTCGCTTACGGTCGCCTAGGCGGGGGACGGGGGGAACAGTCTGCCCAGCGGCGGCTGGATCCCGGCCTCCTCCACGGCGGCCATCGCACGCGCGCGTAGAGCACGTTGCACCGCGTACTGCCTGCCCGGACGCACCTTCACGGTCATCCGGATGGTGATGCTCTCCGGGGTGACCTTCTCCACACCGAGGACCTCCGGTGGCTCGATAACGTCCTGGGCGAACGTCTCGTCGGCCGCCACCTCGGCCGCGACGCGGCTCAGGATGGTCGTGACCTGATCCACATCGGCGCTGTAGCCGACCGGCAGGTCGAGCACGGCGACCGCGAAGCCCTGGCTGGAGTTGCCGACCCGCAGGATCTCGCCGTTGCGCACGTACCAGACAGTGCCGTTGACGTCGCGCAGCGTGGTGACCCGCAGTCCGACGGCTTCGATCGTGCCGGTGGCCTCACCGAGGTTGACGTTGTCGCCGACCCCGTACTGGTCCTCCAACATCATGAAGATGCCGGACAGGAAGTCCTTGACGAGGTGCTGGGCGCCGAAGCCCAGCGCGACGCCGACGATGCCCGCCGAGGCGATGATCGGCGCCAGGTTCACGCCCAGCTCGCCGAGGATCAGGATGAACGCCAAGCCGTAGATCGCGAACGACAGGATCGAGTTGAGCACCGACCCGATCGTCTTGGCCCGCTGCGCCCGCCGCTCGCTGAGCATCGTGAGCGCCTGGGGCGCCCGCTCGCGCAGCGGCCGCAGCAGCTTGGGCATCTTGCCGTTGCCCGAGGTCAGACGGTCGATCAGGCGCCTGGCGATGAGCCGGATGACGATCGCGATGAGCAGAATCATCGCGATCTTGATCGGCTTGGCGACCAGCCAGTTCGCGGAGGCCGCGAGCCACTGGTTGTGGGTCAGGTCGAAGACCTGCTTGCACCAGGCGTCGGTGTCGACGCACTTGGGCGGTTCTAGGGCGAAAGGGAGCGGATTCATCGGCGCCGACGATAGTCACGATCGTGTGATCCGTCGAAGGCGGTCCGGTAGATCGTTCACACGCATTTCGCGGGGTGATGAGCGACACGTCACGTAACACACGTGCGTTCCGGGGTCGTTCTGTGGTCGACTTAGGGAGCACCGGTGGAGGTGGTCGAGTGCACGACCGACAACCGACTCCTATCGGCGCGTCACTGCACGCGCCGCGGACAACGCTGTGCCCGTCCAATACGGGCCCCGCGCTGGCTCCCGCACGCGCCCCCACGGCGTCGTTACCGTCGTGGGGCAGGCGCCGAGTCCTCCTGCTCAACACCACTTTCGAGCCCCTCACCGCGCTGCCGCTGCGGCGTGCGGTGGTGCTCGTGGTGTGTGGGAAGGCGGAGGTGGTCCACGGTGACCCCGCCGGTCTGGTGGTCCACTCGGCGACGTCGAGCGTGATGGTTCCGTCGGTGATCCGGCTGAGCAACTACGTGCGCGTGCCCTACCGGGGGCGTGTTCCGCTCACCCGGGCCGGGCTGATGCACCGCGACCGCTACCGCTGCGCGTACTGCGGGGGTCGGGCGGAGACGATCGACCACGTGATCCCGCGCAGCCGGGGAGGCCCTCACACCTGGCAGAACTGTGTGGCCTCGTGTGCGAAGTGCAACCACAAGAAGGCCGACAGGCTGCTCAGCGAACTTGGCTGGCGCCTGCGGGTGGTGCCGAACGCGCCGCGGGGGACGCATTGGCGGCTGCTGGCCGGGGTCACGGACGCCGACCCGCTGTGGCTGCCCTACCTGGGCGAGCCCGCCGCGTAGGACTCCGCTCTGAACTTCAGAGGCGCTGATCAGCCGCAGGTGACCCGGGTGCCGCAGGTGACGCGAGTCCCGGAGGTGACCCGGGTCCCGCGCGTCACGCGGGTGCCGCGCTCCTGGGCGGTGACCCGGGTTCCGCGGGTCACACGCGTGCCGCGGTCTTCAGCGGTTACGCGGGTTCCACGGGTCACGCGGGTGCCGCGCTCCTCGGCGGTGACGCGGGTTCCTCGGGTCACGCGGGTGCCCCTGGTCACCCGGGTTCCGCAGGTGATCCTCGTGCCCTGCTGTTCGGCCGTGACCCGGGTTCCGCGGGTGACCCGCGTCCCGCGCTCTTCGCTCGTCACTCGGGTGCCTCGCGTGACCCTCGTGCCCCTGGTCACGCGCGTTCCGCAACTGATCTCGTGTACAGGCTCATCCATTAGGGTGACGATGGTTGCGTGGACGAACGAAGAATTTGTGTACATGGAGTGTCCTCCCGGAGGCGGTCGAACTACAGAACGAGGGTCGATCGACTGCGCAAGAGCCGTATAGGTGAAAGCTATGACCCTGCTGCGTAACCGACAAGACGTCAACCCGCTGGAAGCCGTCACATATCCCCAGTTGGGGCTGTTCGCTCCACTTCAATAGGCTCAACGAGCTAAGTGCTGGGACGTCACTCGGGGGATTGGCGTTACCAGGAGAGCACCAACCGCACACACGGAGCAACATTCGCTATAGCGGACACTCGATTGTGGGACGCCCAACCGGGTAAGGGAGTGGGCGGCGGGGCCACCCGGTCGTCGGATACCGTATCGCCCGTGACGCTTGTCGAGACACTTCTCGTCTTCGCGGGGATTCCGCTGGTCATCTACGGCGTGATCGCCCTGATGACGCTGCGCGAAAACTTCGCCAAGACGCCTCGTTACCGCCCCGGCCAGGAGTGGGAGCACCCCCCGGTCTGGTGGACGGCCAACCCGGCGGGGCTGCACGCGGGCCACGCCTCCGCGGCCCCCTCCGGCGATGTCGACTCCGCGCTCCGGCGCACAGCCAAGGGAGGTGCCCGTGGCAGCTGGTGAGCTCGTCCGACAGGACCCCAACACCCATCTCGTCGAGGACGTCGAGCACGGCTACGGCGTCGTGGTGACCGGCAGCGGCCGGTTGTCCGTCGCCCGGGCCAAGGAGCCCGTCCCCCCTGGCCTGCCTTTCACCCCGGTCCAGCTGACCCGCCTCGACGAGGCGCTCACGCTGTCCGCGCGCGCCACCGGCCTCGGCTTCAGCGTGTACCTCGGCGACCTCGGCGCGGACTCCCGCGCCTACGCGGAGGAACTGCACACCTCCATCGGCGCCGCGTCGACCGACTCGGTCCTGATCGCCGCGTCGCCCGGGCAGCGCAAGGTCGAGATCGTCACCGGCGAGGAAGCCTCCCGGCGGGTCTCCGACCGCGGTTGCAACCTCGCGGTGATGAGCATGGTGGCCTCGTTCAAGGAGGGCGACCTGATCGGCGGCCTCGTCAGCGCCCTGCGCATGCTGAGCGACCAGGCCGGCCGCAAACACTGAGCCAACAGCGAAGAAAGGCCCGGACCACGTGGTCCGGGCCTTTCTCATTTCGGCGGCAGCCTCGGCCACAGCAGGGCCGCGACCGCTTGCCGACGCGCAGGGGTCACCGGGCGACACGACCTCGACTCGCACCTGCTCGTGGCCGTTGGGCAGCACCGATCGGCCCAGCGACACGTGCTCGGTCAGAACCGAGCACTCACCGTCTTGGGCTTGTGTCAACGATGTCCTGCCCGCGATGGCTGAAGTGCCCGGGTCACCCGGCCCCTGGACGATCGACCTGCCCGCGGTGATCGAGACCGTGAGCCGTGGCCCGTCGGGCACGCCGACCTGGCAGGCGTGTCGAGCCGGTCCGGCGACCGCCACTCACCGCACGGGAACCGACCGGTGCCGGGCGAGCTTCACCGCCGAGACCAGCAAGATCACCGCGAGCGCCGGGATGAGAACAGCGTCCGGAACCACCCCGAGCAACAGCCCGCCGAGCGCCGCGCCCATGACCGAGCCCACGACCATCACCGCGACGAAGCGGATGTTCTCGCGCAGCACCACGAAGCTCTGGTCGCGGCTGTAGCGGGCGAAGGCCACCAGCATGGTCGGCAGCGACACCAGCAGGGACAGGCTGCCCGCGATCTTGATGTCGACGCCGTACAGCAGCACGATCGTCGGGATCAGCAACTCGCCGCCCGCGACGCCCATGATCGCGGCCACGACGCCGATGCCGAACCCGGCGGCCACGCCCGCGGCCGTGCGGACTCCCGCGGGCATGGTGAGTGCCGCGAAGTCTCCATGGGTAACCAGCAGTGCCACGGCCATCAGCACCAGCAGGGCGGCAAGGACCCGGTAGAGGGTGCCCGTGCGCATCCGCACCGCCCACGCCGCGCCCGCCCAAGCGCCGAGCAGGCTGCCCGCCAACAGGTTCACCGCGACCGGCCAGTGGGCGCCCAACTCGGCCAATGGCACGGCGGCCAGCCGGGCAGGCAGCGCGGTGAGGACGACGACCAGGCTCATGGCCTTGTTGAGGATCACCGCGGACAGCGCGGCGAAGCCGAACAGCCCGATCAGCAGCGGCAGCCGGAACTCCGCGCCGCCCAGCCCGATCATGCCGCCGAGCAGTCCGACCGCCGCTCCGCTCACGAACACCAGCGGGGTCGCCCGCGGAACGTCGGTCAGCACGGCTACCCCTCTCCGGACAGAGCGGCGGCGACCACGGAGGCCGCCGCCGCTCTCGACCGACACTACGAGCCGTCGAACTCCCGGGCGGCCAGGGCGCGGATGATGCCCGCCCGGCCTTCCGAGACCAGCCTGCGCAGCGCGGGCGGGTGTTCGTCGGCCAGCCACGCGTCCGAGGCGTCCACTGTGGACTGGGTGACCGCCCACGCCGGGTACAGCCCCAGCGCGACCGACTGGGCGCGCTCGCTCGACCGCCGCGCCCACACGCCGGCCACGTCGGCGAAGTACCGCGCCGCGTACGGGGCCAGCAGCTCGCGCTGGGCCGGGTGGGAGAAGCCGCCGATGATGGCCTCGTTCACCGCGTTGGGCAGTTCGTCGTCGTGGACCGCGCGCCGCCAGGCCTCGTCCTTGGTGTCCGTCGTGGGACGCAGCGCCATCGCCCGCTCGGCCTGCCGGTGACCCGTCGCGGTGGAGTCGGTCTTGAGCTCCGCCTCGATCTCCGAGTCGTCCGCCGCGCCGTGGGCGACGAGCGCGTGCAGCAGCCGCCAGCGCAGGTCCGTGTCGACGACCAGACCCTCCAGCGGCGCCGACCCGTCGAACCAGCCGCGCAGGATCGCGACCTTGGCGTCGTCGAGGACCGACCCGGCCAGCGAGTTCACGAACGCGAGCTGATGGTCCGAACCGGCCTCGGCGGAGTTGGCCAGCTCCAGGATGCGGTCGGTGAACATGGTCCAGCCCTGCGGCACCCACGCCGTGTCGGCGTAGGACGCGATGGCGGTCTGCGCCTGCAGCAGCAGGCGCTGCACGACGCCGACCTCGCTCTCCGCGGCCAGGCCGTGGCACACCAGGCTGACGAAGTCGCGGGCCTTCAGCTCGGCCTCGCGGGTCATCTCCCAGGCCGCCGACCAGCACAGGGTGCGCGGCAGCGGCTCGGTGATGTCGCCGATCCGGTCGATCAGCGTGGTCAGCGACCCGGTGTCGAGGCGCATCGTGCAGTAGGTCAGGTCGTCGTCGTTGACCAGGACGAGCTTGCCCCGCGGCACCCCGACCAGCTCGGGCACGACCGTGCGGTCGCCCTGAACGTCGATCTCCACCCGGTGAGTGCGCACGAGCGTGCCGTCGACATCGTCGTAGACGCCGATCGCGACCCGGTGGGTGCGCAGCTCGCCCTTGCCGGGCTTCGCGCCGCCCTGCAGGACCGCGAACTCCGTGAACTCGCCGTCGGCGTCGACGTCGAAGCGCGGACGCAGCGAGTTGAGGCCGGTGGTCTCCAGCCACTGCGCGCTCCACCACGACAGGTCGCGCCCGGACGCCTGCTCCAGCGCGCCCAGGAGGTCGGCCAGAGTCGCGTTGCCCCACGCGTGCTTGTCGAAGTACACGCGCAGCCCAGACAGGAAATTCTCCAGCCCGACGTAGGCCACGAGCTGCTTCAGGACGCTCGCGCCCTTGGCGTAGGTGATGCCGTCGAAGTTGACTTCGACCGCCTGCACGTCCGGGATGTCCGCGGCGACCGGGTGCGTCGACGGGAGCTGGTCCTGCCGGTAGGCCCACGACTTCTCGATGTTGGCGAAGCTGGTCCACGCGTGCTTGTACTCGGTGGCCTCGGCCTGCGCGAGCACCGACGCCCAGGTCGCGAACGACTCGTTGAGCCACAGGTCGTCCCACCAGCGCATGGTCACCAGGTCGCCGAACCACATGTGCGCCATCTCGTGCAGCACGGTCTCGCAGCGGCGCTCGTAGGCGTAGCGGGTGACGCGGCTGCGGAAGACGTAGTCCTCCAGGAACGTCACGCAGCCCGCGTTCTCCATGGCGCCCGCGTTGAACTCCGGCACGAAGCACTGGTCGTACTTGCCGAACGGGTACGGCACACCGAAGTTGCGGTGGAAGAACTCGAAGCCCTGCTTGGTCTCGACGAACAGCTTGTCGGCGTCCATGTGCTCGGCGAGCGAGGCGCGGCAGTAGATGCCGAGCGGGATGGTGCCCGACTCGTCGCTGAACTCGTCGCGCCACTCCGAGTACGGGCCCGCGACCAGCGCGACCAGGTACGTCGACATCCGCTCGGTGGTGTTGAACACGTGCCGCACGGCACCCGCGGCCGGCTCGGCCGACGCGCTCGCCGCGTTGGAGATGACCTTCCAGTCACCCGGCGCGGTCACCGTCATCGTGTAGACGGCCTTGAGGTCGGGCTGGTCGAAGCAGGCGAACATGCGCTTCGCGTCGGCCGTCTCGAACTGGGTGTAGAGGTAGACACTCTTGTCGACCGGGTCGACGAAGCGGTGCAGGCCCTCACCGGTGTTGGTGTAGCCGCACTTGGCCACCACGGTCAGTTCGTTGGACTCGGCGAGGTCGGTGAGCGCCAGGCCCTGCTCCTCGTCGAAGCCGGACACATCCAGGGCGACGCCGTTCAGCTCGGCGGACTCGACGGCGCCGACGAGGTCGACGAACGTCGACGCGCCCACCTCACGGCTGGTGAAGCGGACCGTCGAGCGCGAGGCGAAGGTCGACTCGCCAGGGTGGCCGGTGCCGTCGGTGAGGTCCAGCTCGATGGAGTACGACTCCACCTCCAGCAGCGCGGCGCGCTGTTGGGCTTGGTCTCGGGTCAGGTTGGGCGCGGCCACTAAACACCTCGGTCGACTCGTTGGCGGGAACTGCGGAACTCGGCACTGACAATCGCATCCAATCACGCGGGACCGCGTCAAGGTGGCGAGGAGTGCACGGGAAGCTTTCCGGGTAGTGCTGTGTTGGAGCCGACGGGGCCACCGTCCTCCGCCGAACAGGCGTTGACATCCGATGGGGAGATCCCGCATGAGTTCGACGAAGGTCGACTTCTACTTCGATCCCGCCTGCCCGTTCGCCTGGATCACCTCGCGGTGGATCCTCGAGGTGGAGCGGCAGCGCGACATCGAGCTGAACTTCCGGGTGATGAGTCTCTCGGTCCTGAACGAGGGCCGCGACCTCGAGGACTGGTACCAGGAACTGATGGACAAGGCGTGGGGGCCGGTGCGGGTGCTCATCGCCGCCGCGCGGGCCCACGGGGACAGCGTGCTGCGCGACCTCTACACCGCGATGGGCACCCGGATCCACAACGAGGGCGAGTCGGACTACACCCTCGTCATCGAGGAGGCGCTGGCCGAGGTCGGCCTGCCCGCCGACCTCGCCGCCGCGGCCACGAGCGGCGAGCACGACAAGGCGCTGCGGGCCAGCCACCACGAGGGCATGGACCCGGTCGGCGACGACGTCGGCACCCCGACGATCCACATCGACGGGGTCGCGTTCTTCGGCCCGGTCCTCAACTCGGTCCCGCGCGGACAGGACGCACTCGACGTGTTCGACGGCGCCCGGCTGCTCGCCGGCTACCCGGACTTCTTCGAGCTCAAGCGCACCCGCACGGGCAAGCTGAACTTCGACTGACTCGCTGTCCGCTGCCGGATCTTGTTCGGGTTGGCGCACGGGGACGCGCTCGGCGAGCCGACGGAGTTCATGACCGTCGAGGAGATAGACCGCGCGTACGGCCCCACAGGTCCACGTGACCTGGTGGGCGACCCGGCGCTCGTCACCGACGACACCCAGATGGCGCTCGCCGTCGCCTGGGCGCTCCACGGTGTCGATCACCTCACGGCCGACTCGGAACTCACCGCCTACGCGACCCGGCTCCTCGTCGACGGGCTGCCGGCGGCCGAGCTCGTGCGCTGCCTCGCGAGCGCTGGATCGCCGAGGAAGCGCTGTTCACCGCCCTGTATTCCTTCGGCACGCGGACGACCCGGTTGAGCGATCGTCCGAGGCGCGCGCACCTCCGGTGACTCGGACTCCATCGCCGCGCTGGCGGTCGCCTTCGCGGGCGCGGCACACGGCATGGACGCGTGGCCCGCGCACTGGGCCGACCGGATCGAGTACGCAGATCAGTTGTCCGAGTTGTCACAGGACTGGTCCGGGGTGGATGTGGAACAGTTGGGTTAACCGTGCCACCGCTTGGAGGACTCATGTCTGCACCCGTCATGACCCGCACCGGCCACGTCATCGGCGGCAGGCTCGTCGACAGCGCGGGCGAGCGGATCGACGTGGTCAACCCGGCCACGGAGGAGATC
>NZ_JBOHGC010000675.1:0-35038 GCF_050699995.1 Actinokineospora sp.
GGACTACGGTGAGCATGGGCGTGCCTTCCCGACCGACGCGCCAACGTCGGCCTTGCTTGAGAACCTGAGCTGATCACCGGGAAGGTACGCCCCTCACCGGCAGATCCACAGGTTTCAAGCATTGCTCCAACCCGGACGCCGCCTGGTACTACCCGAGGCCCAGCCCGCTGGCCCGGCGGATCAAGAACCACGTGGCGTTCTGGAACGGCGTGCGGATCGAGGGCGAGCCGGAGGGTGAACGTCCGGGCCTGTTCGACAGCCTGCCGGCGTGGTTGGGTGGCAAGCGATGAGCGAGCCCTCGCCGGCGACCACCTCCGGCCGCTCCCGCCGGCGATCGAAGGCGGATCGGCTGCCGGTATGGCGGATGGGCCTGACTGGTGGGCTGGTGGGCATCCTGTGCTGCGTCGGCCCCACGGTGCTCGCGCTGCTGGGCCTGGTCAGCGCCGGGACGGCGTTCGCATGGGCGACCAACCTCTACGACAACTACGCCTGGTGGTTCCGCCTCGGCGGGCTCGCTGTCCTCGCGGGACTGGTCTGGTGGTCGCTGCGACAGCGCAACCAGTGCAGCGTCGCGGGTGTGCGCCGCCGGCGGTGGCGGCTGCTCGCCGTGCTCGCCGTCGCGGTGGGCACCTATGTCGCGCTGTACGCGCTGACGACCTGGCTGGGCACCTTCGCATGATCGAGCACGACGCCACTGAGTACGACGCCACTGAGTACGACGCGACTACGAGGGTGGTCGACGGGCTGCCCCACTGCCTGGCGCTGCGCGTCTCCGCGGTGGCAACCGGTGGTCGTGGCGCTCGGGTTCGCGGTGCTGTGGGTCCTGCTGGCGGCGCGCACGCCCACCACGACCAATCATCTCGCGCCGATGCTGGTGGCCGCCGCCGCTCCGGCCATCCGCCGCCTACTCACCCGCGCACCGGTGCCGTCCAGACTTGCCACGGCTCTCGCTTGGCCCACGACGCAGGCATCCGGGTCATCACGCTCACAAACGGCTCAGCCACCACCACCTCTTCGCTGCTGGAACGCACGGGTCTGCGCGGCCAAGTCGAGCAGGTGGTCCGTGGAGGCGGTGCGCCGCTGGAAACCCGCACCCGAGCCGGACCGGCGCGCCGCCGCGGCCTGCGGCGTCCCGCCCGATCGGGTGGCCCTGGTCGCCGCGCACGGCTGGGACACCCACGGCGCGCATCGAGCGGAACTCACACCGGTTGGGTCAGCCGGCCGGAAGGCCACTGGAACGACCTGTTCGAGCCGCCCGACGTCACCGGTCCCGACCTCGTCAGCGTGGTGCGGGCGCTGCTCGAACTCGGCGACGGTCCCGACGCTGGATAGGCACTCATCGCTGACGAGTGTCACCTTCCTGACAATGCGTACCGCGTTGCCGCAGGCCGAGGAGTCCCATGGACTCATACGCCCGCAGCCGGTAGTTCCTGGGCGGAGGTGGTGGCCGATGAGTCTCGAACCTCGAACGCCGTCCCGGAGGCAGTTCCTCAAGGGCGCTGTCGTACTCGGTGGCGTCGGCACGCTCGCGGTCGCCGGGGGTGTGGCTCTCTGGCAGTCGACCGGCACCAGTGACTCGGCCCCCGGCGCGTCGCTCGCTCCTGGAGACCCGCCCTCGCTGGACGCGCTGGCCGAGGCAGTCACCTCCGGTGGCCCTGGCAAGGACGGTATTCCGCCGATCGACCGCCCACAGTTCGTCGCCGCCGGCCGGGTCGATTTCCTGAATGACGACGAACCGGTGTTCGGCCTGACCTATCGCGGCGAAATCCGAGCCTATCCACAGCTCGTGCTGGTCTGGCACGAGATCGTCAACGACACCGTGGGCGGGCAGCAGATCGCTGTCACCTACTGTCCGCTGACCGGCACGGTGATCGGGTTCACCGGCATACCGGACGGCCCGGCGTTGACCTTCGGCACGACCGGCGATCTGGTCAACTCCAACCTGCTGATGTACGACCGGCAGACCGACTCGCAGTGGCCGCAACTCCTGGGCGTCGCCATCCGCGGCCCGCACAAGGGACAACGCCTGGCCAGCGTGCCGCTGGTGTGGACGTCCTGGAAGGCTTGGCGCACAACACATCCGGACACCCTGGTGTTGTCCACCGAGACCGGATCGCTACGGCGCTACGGCAGCGACCCATACGGCTCCTACCCGCGGCGCTCCGGCTACTACGTCGAGGGCGGCCCGTTCTTCCCCGTCCTGGCCACCGATGACCGCTTCGGAGCCAAGGATATCGTGATCGGGATCCGGGCTGGCGACGCCACCGTCGCGGTCCACCGCGAGCTGGTGCGCCGCGAGAAATCCGTGCCCGTCACCGTGGGTGGGACGCGCCTTACCGCGGAGTGGGACGAGGCCCTGGAAACCGCCCGCGTCACCGGCGCCGACAACACGGCCGACGGAGCCGTGGACGTGTTGGATGCGATGTGGTTCGCCTGGTACGCCTTCCACCCCGACACCGAGGTGCTGCGGTGAGCCGACTGGTCGCCGTGGTGGCCAAGGTCGGCGACGCCACCGACGCGGCGCTGGCCGCGCTGCGTGCCACACCCCGGCGAACGCGTACCGCTCTCGCGGTACGCCGATACCGGAGGGCCGGGATCATTGCAGCAGCGATTGCGCTGGTGCTGTATCTGCTGGCCATCGGCGACATCGCGCCAGGCAGCCGACCAGGCCGTTCGTCCGGTGCCTCGTGGGTCGAGCTGGCACCGGACTGGACCGAGAGGCTGTTCCGGGCCAGGGCGCCCTACCTGTTCGAACCCGTCCTCGCGGTCCACCCACTGCCGCCGCTCACTATCCTGCTCAGCCCGGTCAACCTCGTCCTCGCCGGCTTGCTCGCCGGACTGGTTGGACTCAACGTGACTGTGGCCGCTTACGCCGCCGCTCAGGCCACGTCCTGTCGACGCACCGGCTACGGCCGCCTGCTTGCCGCGCTGCCAGCGCTGCTCACCGGTGTCGCCTGCTGCGTGCCCACGTTCTTGATCGTGCTCGGGAGCAGCACCGCCGCGGTGCTGCTCCCGGTCGTGGTGCCGCTGCGGATGCTGTTCTATCCGCTGTCACTGGTGCTCTTGTGCCTCACTCTGGTCTGGGGTGCCCGGCGACTGTGAGGCGCCGTCTCGGCGCCTGCTGATCTTCCTGCGTCTGAATACAATGGCTCCGAGGATCAGCACGGCGAGGACGGCCGGCAGTGCAGCACGTCGGTGCTGTCCACCCAGCCGGCCACGGTTTCCTGGATGGCGCCCGCTGCCTCGATCACCGGGTCGCCGGCGTCGCCGTTGCCGAGGTACAGCCGCAGCTCGTAGACGCCGTAGTAGCCGACGTACAGGCCGAATATCACGAGCAGTCCGCCGCCGATCCGGTTGATGTGCGGCAGCATCCGCCGGAAGCCGGTGGTCACCGTGGAAGTGGCCAACGCGACTGCGGTGGCCAGCACGCCGACCACCAGCGTCATGCCCAGACCGTAGGCGAGGTAGGCCAACACCCCGTCGAGGACGGAGCCGCTGCGGAAGGTGGCGCTGGTGACCGCGAGGAACGGGCCGATCGTGCAGGACAGCGACGCGATCGCGTACGCCAGGCCGTAGCCGAATCGAGCCCAGCCGCGCGGTCGGTGCGCCCCGGCTCAGCTTGGCAGCAGCACGGTGAGCTCGCGTCTGGTGAGCATCCAGATGCCGAGCCCGATCAGCCCGGCGCCGATCACCACGGTGATAGCGGGCAGGTACTGCTGCACCGAGGCCGCCAACGGGGCGACGACGAAGCCGAACACCCCGAACACACCCAGGAACCCCAACGCCATCGCGGCCGTGGCCGCCAGCGCACGGCCCACCAAGGCCGTGCGGCTGCGTGTTCCGCCGTCGTTGCCGACGACTACCAGAGTCAGGTAGGCGGGCAGCATCGCGAAGCCGCACGGGTTCAGCGCCGCGACCAGTCCGGCTGGCGCCCAGAACCACAGCACCGCGGGCTTGCCCGCGAGGCTCTGCCCGGAGAAGTCCTTGCCGTCGACGGTCTTCACCGCGGAGCGAAGCTGTTCGGCGGCGGTCGCCGCACCCGGTGCCGCCGTGCCTGACGCTGCTGTGCTCGGTGTTGTCTTGGGCACGCCGCCAGCCTGCTGACCGGTGTTCGCAGGGCTACCGCAGCCAGCGACCAACGAACGCGGCGATCACCAATCCAAGGGACCGGACGAGTTTCACAGCGACAAGCCCCCTGCAAAGTGGGGCAGGCCGTGCGAACGGTGCAGCCGCGAAAGAACAGACCGCTTCGCTCGGTCGTGTCGCCTCGGCCATCCGCTGGTCAACCATGATCAACCACACTCCGGTCGGCAACGGTAAACGGCACCGCGCCCGCCGCGAGTGCGCCGCTCTCCGCGACGCCCAGCACGCTCAACCGGATGAGCGGAGCCGTTGTCGGCGTGCTCGTGCAGACCGAGGCCAGCGCCGGCGAACAGCAGCACGACGCCGTGCGGGCCGCGCAGCAGCACCTGGTGGTAGTCCAGCAGCGGCCGGGCCCTATCCGGAAAGGCGCGGAAGACCTCCAGCAGCGTGGCGTTCTGCGGCAGGAACGGCAGATACGTCATGGCTTCTCCGCGATGAAGAGTGCGTAGCCAAGAAGCCCGTCCGTCACGGCCAGTCTGGCCAGCGCGGTGTAGCGGAGCACGGCATCGGTATCCACACCGGCCTCGGTCAGCCGGTCGGCGGCGGTCATGCGCAGCACGCCGACCCTGGCCTCGATCTGGTCGATCATCCGCGCGAGCGCGTCGTCATGGGTCTCGGTACGCACGGTGCGCAACCCTGCGCCAGCCAGGATCTCGATGTAGGTCCGCACTGAGCGGGCATCGGCGATGCACGCCACCCAAGCGCCCAGCGTGGTCAACTCGTCCGGCAGGCCGGTCTCAACCACGGTGACGTCGGTGAAACCGACCCGGCCGCCGGACCGCAGCACCCTGGCGAACTCGGCCGCAGCCGCGGCCTTGTCCGGGAACGTGCAGAACGCGCACTCGCACACCAATGCGCCAAACATGTTGTCGGGCAAGGGAAGGCGTTCTGCATCGCCGAGGTGGAACCGGACTTTACCCGAGAGCCCGGCAATCTCCGCCGCCGTTCGCGCACGCTCCACCGTGGACTCTCCGAGATCCACGCCGTCGACAGTTACGTCATACTCGCTCGCCAGCGTGCACGCGGTCGTTCCGAGACCGGACGCGATGTCGGCCACCCGGTTCCCGCTGCGCAGCCCGACAACGTCGGCGAGTCGCCGGGTGAGGGCGAGGCCGCCGGGGTGGTAGGACTCGCCGAGTACCAGTGCTACGGCATCCTGCCCGTAGGCGGCGGTGCAGCAGGATTTGATCTCTTCCGGGGCGGTCACCGCTCTACCGCCGGGCGTCCGACGTTGGTGGTGTCGGGTGCGATCGCGGGGCGATGTCCGTTGCCGTTGCCGGCGATCTTCGAGCCGTACGGCGAATCAGTGACCACGGGCCGGAGTTCGATGGCGTTGGGCACCACGTCGGCGACCCGCACGCCGGACATCTGTTCGCGGACCTGTTCGCGGTAGCCAACGGCGTTGTAGGCGCAGAAGGGGATGATCCGCCCGTCCGGGGTGATCTCCTCCACGCAGCACTTCATCAGCTGCTTGACGTTGAGCGTGTACGGGTCCTGGAAGTCCTGCACCACGATCATGAACGCCCGCTCGTCCAACTCCTTCACCGCCTGCGGTAGGTCGATCCCGCACGCGGCGCATTCCAACTCCGCGACGGTGGCTTCCAGGCTGCCGGCTGTGGTGGCGGCGCCCATGAACGCCGAGGCGCTCCACAGCTTTTCCAACGCGGCACGCACCGCCTGGTCGGGCAGGACGCGGTTGCTTACGTAGTCGAGGTATTCGTCCAGGTTGATCAGCCGCGGGATCGGCACCACGTCGGTGCGGTCGGGTTTGCGGTCCACCAGCAGATAGGTGATCGACCGGCAGGTCGGGAAGCAGCACGGCACCGGGAAGAAGTCATCCTTGCGGAACCAGTCCGGGCACTGCCAGGCAATCAACTCGATCACGTCGGAGTTGGTCAGCCTCGTCAACGGGTCGAATTCCACGTGCCGCCCGGAGTGCGTGACCGGCTGGAAGGCCACCGTCCGCACCGCCGGGTGCTCGATGCCGAACCGCACCACATCTCCGACCTCGTGCTCGTTCAGGCCGCGCTCGATCACGCGGTGACCCCGGTCAGGCCGGGCGCGGCCGGGATGTCCAGCTCGGTGTGGGCGTAGTGGTTGAAGTAGTTGGTGAACAGGTTCGCCACGACATGGGTGAACAGCTCGGCCAGCTGCTCCACCGTCCACCCGGCGTGCAGGGCCTGCTGCCAGGTGTCCTCGTGGACCTCGCCCACGTTGCCGGCGATCTGCCGGGTCACTGCCAGCAGCGCAGCGAGCTTGTCCTCGCCGTCAACCTGCGTGCCGTCGCGTAGCGCGACCGTGTGCTCCAGACCCCAGACCACCGCCTGGCCGGCTGCGGTGTGTTCGGACTGGCAGTAGGCGCAGTTGTCGGCCGCGCCGACCGCGAGCGCGATGGCCTCCCGCGTGCGGGCGTCGAAGCTGCCGTGCTCGGCGATCGCCGCCTTGGGCGCGTCGTCGACGGAGTGCACGGGGAATCGACGCACCCGTGATCATCCTTTCGGGTTGCCTGTTGTTTCAATGCGGTTCAACAACAGGGTTCGCGCGGGGGATGACCGAACTGTCGGCTGGCGGACACTTTTCGCGCCACAGTCCGCTCGTTCGCGGAGGACCGGTTGGCAGCCTCGTCACCGGCGTTCACGACCACCAAGTAGGAGCGAGCCGGCGAACCGCGCTCAGCGCAGCGGGTGTGGCAGCGGTAGCTGGGCCGTTCCTACCAGCACCAGCACGCCTGCGGTCTCCTTGGCCGTCCCGCCTCCGGCTGGCCGGCACCTCCCACCGCGCCAGCCGTTCACCCGTGTGATCTGCACGGCTCGCTTGCGTGGGTACGCGCCCAAGGCGAGGCGTCAACATACTGGCAGGTGCGCGTGGGTGCCTCCGGGTCCGCGGAAAGGGGCAGAGTCCACCACGGACAGCCAAGTGCTGCACCGCCGGCGATCATCTCGTTCGGCCCTGGCCCGCGGACCGCCGGCTTTGAAGGAGATGCCATGCGGCTTCTTCCCGCGCGCCCGGATCTCGACCAGCTGCGCCGCCAGGCCAAGGATCTGTTGCGGAAGGCGCAGGCCGGCGATTGCGAAGCTGCGGCCCGGATACGCGCCAGGCCGAGTCTTGCCGCCGACCAGCAGCCCTTGCCCGAGCCAACCAGGTGGACGGTGGCGGTCCCATCGACGCTGACCCGGTAGCGGCGCCGACCTTCCGGGGTGTTGTCGAGCCGGATCTCGCCGTCCCGCACGGTGACCTTTTCCCGCCAGGTCGGGCGAAGCAGCCGCAGCGCCTCCTTCGTCGCCAGCCCGACCCCGATCGGCCAACTGTCGCAGGTAGACCGGCCGGGTGCCCATCTCGCTGAGTTTGATCAGTGCCCAGGCGACGCGGGCGGCGTTGACTTTGTCACTCATCGCCCGTCTCCTGCAGCAGAGCACCGAATTCGGCGATGCCGCCCGCCAGCGCCTGATCCTGGTCCAGGACAACGCCGGTGATGCCGGGGTTTCGCGCCGCCCAGTCGTGGGCGGCGTCCGGGGTGGTGAAGAAGTTGATGTGACCGCAGGTGCTGTCCACCGACGGGCAGCAGGCATCACCAGCCTGCCCGGCGAACACGACCGCGGTGTTGGGCTCCCAGCGCGCGGTGTCGCGGTCGACGTGCACGGTGACGGTGTGATCGTTGCCGGGTTCGGTACTGGTGATGGTGACCGGGACACCGAGCATGGCCGACATGCCCAGCGCGTCGACGGCACACATTGCGTCCACTGTGGTGCCGCTCTCCCAGGTGACCCGATGACGGGTCGGGGCGGGCGAAAACGGGTAGGCGGCGCGGATCTCACCCCGCTCATCGACCGCGAGGACGTCACGGTCGACCAGTTCGGCCACCACCGCACCGTGATCGACACCTGACGTCGCAGTGTGTTCGCGGGCTTTCCGCTCCAGGTCCGCTCGCGACGGCGCCCGGCCGGTCTCGGCGAACACCCTCAACACCCATCGGTGCACAGCCCGTGCCGCCGGGGACAGCGCGACGGCCGCACACGCCTTGTTCAGGTTCAGGTTGGTTGGCCCAAGCGTCATCGGCGTGCTCCCGGCTCGTATCGGGTCAGAGCGGCGGCCATGTCGCGGGCGACCGCGAAACCGTCCTCAATGGACAATATGGCGATGTCGTCGCGACCGTCAGCCCACTGCTCCGCCTGGGTGCGGTTTGGGAAGAAGTGGTTGTGGTGGCAGAAGGTTCCCCAGATGCCGGCCGTGGTGTCGAGGTCGATCTGTTCACGGCTCGGCAGTCGTTGGGTGACCACTGCGTCGGCCGGGTGGAGGTCGGTGACTCCCGCTGGACTGGCGTGCAGGCGCACGATCTCGCCCGAGCCGGGGGCGGTCGATTCGATGCTGATCGGCTTGCCGAGCACGTGGGTGAAGATCAGCGTGTCCATGCCGCACCACGCCCACAGCCGCACCCCGTCGATGGTCATCCGGTGTGGCGTGGGGTTGTAGGTCAGGCCGAGCCCGGCGATGTCACCCGCGTCGTCGGGTTCGGCCCAGGCGTCGAGTTGGGCGTTGGCCCATGCCCCGTCGATACCCAGCTCGGTGATCGCGTCCAGGGCTTGGGTGCGGGTCACCGGGTGTGCCTGCCGCAGTAGCAAGTGGAACACCCGGATCAGCAGGCGGGCCCGGTCATGGCCGAGGTCCAGGGTGCCGCCCGGTCTGGTCAGCTCCGCGATCGCCTGGGTGGTGTCTGTTCTGGTCACGGCCGCACCTTTCGATGGTTGTGGTGTTCGACCGCGACCGTATGGTCTGACCCCAGGGTGAGGGTCAAGCGCTTGCACACCCCACCCCGACCGGCGAGTTCCCTGCTGTTGTGGTCGGCTTCGAACTCGTCGATGCGCCGCAGTGTCTCCCGCAGCCCGGCGATCCGCCGGAGCGTCCGGGCTCGCGAGTGGCGCAGCAGTTCGGCCAGCCGGGGCCCGATGGCCGCGTCGGTGTCGGTCAGCTCGCGGATCTCGGCCACGGTCAGCCCGAGGCCCCGCAACTGGCCGATCAGCTCGACGCACCACAGGGCGTCGGCATCGAACAACCGGTAGTTCGCTGAGCTCCGGCCGGCGCTGTAGATCAGGCCCCAGTCGGTGTACTGGCGCAGCGTCTTAATCGGCACCCCGGTGCGCCGGGACAGATCCCCGACCGTCATCAATCCATTGCTCAACATGGCATCAGGAAGCGCAGCAGGACAGCTTGGTCACGTCGCGGGTGAACGTCTGGGCGGCGAGCTTCAGCCCTTCGGCCATGGTCAGATACGGGCACCACAGGTCGGCCATCTGCTGCACCGTCATGGCGTTGGCCAGTGCGTAGACCGCCGTCGCGATCACCTCGCCTGCTCCCTCGGCGAGCATGTGCGCGCCGAGCAGCCGACCGGTGCCGTGGTCGGCGACGAGCTTGATCAGGCCGCGAGTGTTCCGGTTGACCAGCGCCCGCGGCACGTGCTCCAGCGGCAGCACGCGGCTCTCGGTCGTGTAGCCCTGCTCGATCGCCCGCGCCTCGGTGAGCCCGGCAGAGGCGATAGCCGGACTGATGAACGTCACCTGCGGCAGGTGGTGGTAATCCAGCGTGCGGCCGGCTTCGGCGAAGGCGTTGTCGGCCGCCAGCGTGCCGTGCGCGGCGGCCACGTAGACGAACTGCGGGTGCCCGGTGACATCCCCGGCGGCCCAGACGCGCGGGTTGTCGGTGCGCAGGTGGTCGTCGACCAGGACCTCACCGCGTGGGCCGGTCTTGACCCCGACCGCGGCCAGATTGAGTCCGTCGGTGACCGGGTGGCGGCCGGTCGCGACCAGCACCTGCTCAGGCCGCAGCTCGTCGGGGCGGCCGTCGGCGCTGGTGAGAATCACCCGGTATCCGGTCACGTCGCGATCGGCGCGGCCGACCGTGGCCCCGGTCATCACGCGGATGCCCTCGCGGCGGAACGCGTCCTCGATCACGGCGCTGATCTCGGGTTCCTCGAACGGCGCCAGCCGCTCCACCGCCTCCACCACGGTCACCTCGACGCCGAGCCTGCTCCACAGCTGAGCTTGCTCCAGACCGACCGCGTTGCCCCCGATCACGATCATCGAGGCTGGCAACGCGTCCAGCTCCATCGCGGTGGTCGAGGTAAGGTAGTTCGCCTCGGCGAGCCCGTCGATCGGGGGTGTCCACGGGGCTGATCCGGTGGCGATCAGGTAGTGCTCGGCCACCACGGTGGTCGAACCGCCGTCGGCGAGCGCGACTTGCAGCACCGGTTCCGGCCCCTCGGTGGCGAAGCAGGCGGTGCCGGCCAGGATGTCCCAGCCGTACTCCGCGGCCAGGTCGGTGTACTTCTCCGTCCGCAGCGACTCCACCAACGCCTGCTTGCCATCGATCAGGCGCGACAGGTCCACGCCGAACGGGAAGACGGTGATGCCCGGAAACCGGGCGTCCAGGCTGACGTGGCGTGCCTCAGCCGCGGCCAGCAGCGCCTTCGATGGCACGCATCCGGTGTTCACGCAGGTGCCGCCCACCGTGGCGCGCTCGATCATCACCACCGAACGGCCGTTGCCGCGGGCCTTGATCGCCGCCGCGAACCCCGCGCCACCCGAGCCGATCACGGCCAGGTCGTACCGCATCACCACACCTCCCGTCGAACACATTCGCCTAAGCGGATGCGTTCGATGCTAACCTCATATCTGTTCATCCGCATACATTGCGAACCTGATGTGAGGATGGCCAGGACGTGGCTGCCGTGCCCGAACCCCAGTCCGCGCTGCTGCCCACCGAACCGAACGGGGTGGAGGTGGTGGCCAAGTTCTTCCGCGCCCTCAGCGACCCTGCCCGCCTGCGGCTGCTGGAGTTCCTCCTGCACGACGAGCACACCGTCACCGAGTGCGTCGCCCACGTCGGCCTGTCCCAAGGGCGGGTCTCCACCCACCTGGGCTGCCTGTCCGACTGCGGGTACGTCCAGGTCCGCCGAGAGGGCCGCTTCGCCTACTACAAGGTCACCGACCCACGCGTTGCCGAATTGGTGCTTCTCGCCCGATCGCTGGCCGCGGACAACGCCGCCGCGCTGGCCGCGTGCATGCGTGTCGACGCCGCCTCGACGAACACCGGCCGGTGATCCGTCATGACCGATCGGCGGCATGACCGCCGCTCGCTCGCGCCAGGCACGGGAATCGTCGCCCTGATGCTGCTGTGCTGCGCCGGCCCCGCGCTGGTTGCGGCCGGTGCGTTGGGTGCGCTCGGCGCCATCCTGACCAATCCGTTCGTGCTCGCCGCCAGTGCGGTCCTCGCCGTGCCGGCCATCGCCGCGTGGGCAGTGCGCCGCCATCACCGCGACAAGACCTGTTGCCCGCCTTCCCGCGAGGATCAGGAGACCAGCCGTGAGTGACGTGGGACCCACCCGACGCCGAAACCCCACCGCCGATCGGCTGGTCTGGGCTGCCTCACCCCGCATGCTGATCGCAAGCATCGCGTTCTAGCCGCCGCATGCACGAGGGCGTGCTGGACGTGGTTCAGCCAGGTGAGGGTCACTCAGCCCTCGCCCCGGTGCGCGGCGCGGTGAGAAACCTGGCGAGACCGAACGTGACCAGCCAGTCGTCCACGGCGTCGACCGGCAGGACGTAATCAGCCGTCTGGGTCAGCCAAGCGCGTACCCGGTGGATCGCACCGCTGTCCCGCAATGTGGATGCGTGTCGCTCGCGAAACCCGTCGGCTTCGGCGCGGGCGCGGTAGGCGTCGGGAAACACTCGGCGCTCGACCTCCGCTTGGGACATGGGGCGGCGCAGCAGCCTGGTCCGGCGTCGGTCGATCTCACCGGCCTCGAGTACATGGATCACCACGCACGCCAGGTTCATGTCGTCGTTCACCAGGTCCACTCGCCACCGCATGCGCATAGTGCGCCCGTGCGCCGCGCCGCCCCACCGTGATGGTCGGAGTAATACCGTTGACGTGGCGGTGTTGCCGCCGCTGGAGCGGGCCTGGCCCACCTCCCGGACGACCTTCCTGGCCACCAGGTCCCCACGACCTCCGACACCGTCGCCGACGGCAGCCCGGTGGACCGGCGGATGTCCGCCCGACTCACCACACCGTCGCCCGCCGCCGGCGATCAGCGGACGAGGCCACGCAGGCGGGCGGCGGATACGGCGGCGATGCGGCTGTCCACGGAGAGCTTCGTGAAGACCTGCACGAGATGGGACTTCACCGTCGCCTCGGTGACGAAGAGCGCGCGGGCGGCGGACTTGTTGCTGTGGCCGTCCGCGACCAACTGCAGCACCTCGATCTCCCGCCGGGTCAGCGACACCGCCGGCGTCCGCACCCGCGCGACCAGCCGCGAGGCCACATGCGGCGCGAGCACGGTCTCACCGCGGGCGGCGGTGCGGATCGCGGGGACCAGGGTGGCGGGATCGGTGTCTTTGAGCAGATAACCGGTCGCCCCGGCCTCGATCGCGGCGAGGATGTCGGCTTCGCTGTCGTAAGTGGTCAGCACGAGGACCCGGGCGGGCTCGGGCAATGCCCGGATACGCCGGGTCGCCTCGGCGCCACCGATGCCCGGACCGAGTTGCAGGTCCATGAGCACCACGTCCGGGCGCAGTCGCTCGGCCAGCACCACGGCCTGCTCCCCGGTGGCGGCCTCCGCGATCAACTCGACCCCGTCCACCCCGTCCAGCGCGGTGCGCAGCCCCGTCCGCACGATCGGATGGTCGTCGACCAGCAGCACGCGAATCACGCCGACACCTCCGCGGCGGGCACGGTGGCGCTCAACGCGGTGCCCTCGCCGGGCGACGACTCCACGATCAGGGTGCCGCCGACCTCCCGGAGCCTGCCGCGCATCGATGACAGCCCGATCCCCGAACCCTGGCCCGCCGGGGGCGCGTCCGGGTCGAAGCCGCGGCCGTCGTCGGCGATGTCGAGGCGGACCTCGCCGGGCTGGTAGGCCAGCGTCACCCTCGCGTGCTGGGCGCCCGCGTGGGCGCGCACGTTCGCGAGCGCCCCCTGGGCGACCCGGAGAAGCGCGACCTCGCTGGGGGTGGGCAGCGAGTAGGGGATCCCATCGATGACCAGCGTGGCGTCGAGCCCCACCTGTGCCGACTCCTGAGTCACCCGCTTCAGCGCGTCGGCCAGCGGCCGCCCGTCCAGCTCGATGGGGGTGAGCGCGCGAATCAACCTCCGGGACTCCTCGAGGCTCAGCTGCGCGGTGTTCAGCGCCGCGGACACGTGCGCACTGCCACCCGCTTGCAGGAGGAAGACAATGCTCGACAGGCCCTGGGTGATCGTGTCGTGGATTTCGCGAGCCAGCCGCTCGCGTTCGCCGGTCACGCCCGCCCGCCGCTCGCTCTCGCGGAGTTCCTGTTGCGCGGCAAGGAGTTCCCTGAGCAGCTCGGCGCGGGCGTCGGCGTCGGCGCGCATCGTGTCGTACACCGCGGTCATGACGATCGCGACGGCCGCGCCGATCGCGGGCCCGACCACGGCGGCCAGGTCCAGTGACTGCCGGTGCCACATGAACCCGGCGGCGGCGATCAAGGTGAGGACACCCACGGCGACCTGGCCCACCGGCGCGGGCAGCACTCGCAGGCAGAGGAAGAACAGCGCGAACGCCACCCACACCCAGTCCGTGCCGTAGACACTCAGCGCGACCCACTCGGCGACGAGCACGCCGAGCCACCACATCCGCGACTTGATGAGCCCGCCGAGCGCGTACCAGGTGAGAAGCCCCGCCCCGCCGAGCACACCCACCGCGACCGCCCCACTCTGCGCGGTGCGCAAGGCGGCGACGACGACGAGTACAGCGAAAAGCAGGTGCTGCGCCTTGCGCAGCACGGTCACGGCGGAGCTGGGGGCGGTGTCCATGTCGGACTCAACGGTAACCGGCGGCGGAGGTGGTCGCCTCCAACTTTCGATCGAGTTTTGTCCGCGTCGATCGACTCCCGAGTCCTCACCCGTCGACGGATGTCCCGCCGCCGCCCCCACGGCACGGTTGGGACATGTTCATCGCCCTGCGCGACCTCCGCTTCGCCAGAGGCCGATTCGCCCTGCTCGGCGCGGTAATCGGCCTCATGACCCTGATGGTCGTCCTCCTCACGGGGCTGACGTCGGGCCTGGGTGCGGCCAGTGTCTCCGCCGTCTCCGCCCTTCCCGCCGACCATGTGGCCCTCGCGGCGCCGCCCGGCGAGAGCGCCCCACAGTTCGCCCTCAGCGCGCTGCCCGCGGACACCGTCGGCCTGCTCGCCGCGCGGACGGAAGTCCGGTCGGCCACACCACTGGGTATCAGTACGAGCAGGCTGACCGCGGGGGACACGACGGCCGCCGTCAGTGTGTTCGGCACCGACAGCCCGCTTGGGCCGGACCAGGTGGGCGTCCCCGGCAGCCTCGGTCTTGCCCCGGGGACGACGGTCGAACTCGGCGGACACCGGCTCACCGTCGCCGCGGTCGTCGAGGAGACGTCGTTCAGCCACCTGCCAGTCGTGCATACCGCTATCGGCACCTGGCACAAGATCGCGCGTACCGAGAGCATCACCGCGGTCGCGCTGACCCTGACCGGCGACCCGGCCGCACTCGGCGCCGCCACCGGCACGCGCGTCCTCACCAAGGAGGCGGCTTACGACGCGGTCGGCGGGTACGCGGCGGAACAGGGTTCACTGACCATGATCAGGGTGCTCCTGCTGATCGTCTCCGCTCTGGTGGTCGGCGCGTTCTTCACCGTGTGGACCATGCAGCGCGCGCCCGACCTCGCAGTCGTCCGGGCCATGGGAGCGTCCCGCGCCTACCTCCTGCGCGACGCCCTCGCGCAGGCGGCCGCCGTGCTCGGGGTCGGCGCCATAGCGGGGGCGGCGGCGGCGACCGGACTCGGTCTCCTCGTCGCGAAAGCCGTTCCGTTCGTCATCAATGGGGGAACTGTGCTGGTTCCGTCGGCGCTGATGGTCGGCGTGGGCCTGCTGGGCGCCGCCCTCGCCGTCCGCCGCGTCACCGCCGTCGATCCGCTGACCGCCCTTGGAGCCTCTCGATGACCTTGCAACTGGACTCCCTGCGCCTGCTGTACCCCGACGGCGACCGCGCACTCGTCGCCCTAGACGACGCCACTCTCACCGCGCAGGCCGGAGAAGTGGTCGCGGTGACCGGTCCGTCCGGCTCGGGGAAGTCGAGTCTGCTGGCCGTCGCGGGGCTGCTGGTCACCCCGGCGTCGGGCACCGTGCGGATCGCGGACCAGGACGTCGGCGCCCTGGGTGCGACCGCCCGCGACCGGGTGCGGCGGGAGCGGATCGGGTTCGTCTTCCAGCAGTCGAACCTGCTGCCCTCGCTCACCGCGCTCGACCAGCTGCTGCTGGTGGGCACCCTGGTCGGCCGTCCGCAGCGGGACCGGGCGCTCGAGCTGTTGGCCAGGGTGGGGCTCACCGGCAAGGAGAACCGCCGCCCCCACCAACTTTCCGGCGGCGAACGCCAGCGAGTGGGGGTGGCCCGCGCGCTCATGGGCGAGCCCGCGGTGCTCCTCGTCGACGAACCCACCTCCGCGCTGGACCGTGTGCGGGGCCGGGAGGTGATGCGCCTGCTGCGGGAGATCACCCAGGAGTCGGCCACCGCGACCGTGGTCGTCACCCACGATGTCGAACACCTGGACCTGGCCGACCGCGCGGTGGCGATGCGCGACGGACGAACCAGCGAACCCACCAGGTGCGATCGCCGGTAAGGCTTGCAGCGAAAGCAGGACCACGCCCAACGGCACACCCGGCGCAACTGTCGACCGTGCGGCCCAGCCTGGAACCCGGCAGTCCACCGCAGGACGGGCAGTACGGCAATCCTCATAAGCGTCGGCGAACGAGCCACCGCCATCCACCCGCTTGGCGGATGGATGGCGGTGGCTGGTGTCGGTTCTAGCGGGAGAGCACCACCACCGACCTCCCCGGCACGGTCACCGACCCGTCACCGATCACCGTTCGCGTCGCGTCCGCGCTCAACGGATGGGCCGTCCACCCATCCCCGGGCGCCGTCACCGTCTTCTCGCCCGGGAACGGGTTCACCACCACCAACAACCCACGCCGCCCGGGGTCCACGTCCGCGCCGACCGTGTCGTCCAAGTGCGCCACGGCCAGCCCGGACTCGGCGGCCGGGAACGACAGCTTCGTCTGCACCGCACGGGCGTCCGCCAGGGTGAACAGCGGCGAGGACTGCCGGATCCGCAGCAGCTCCAGCGTGTCGTCCACCGCTCGACGCATGTCCGCCGAGGTCGGCTTGACCGAAGCGGTCGCCAACACGGGACCCAGGTACGGCCACTTCGCCTGGTTGTCCGCCGCCGGTGGCAGGCCCCGGCCGAACCCGTTGTCCCGCAGTGACGGGTCGTACCGGTTGAACCAGTCACCTGAGTCGTAGCTGTTGCGGTCCAAGGACTTCGAGCGGAGGAACTCGCTGCCCGCCAGCATGAACGGCTGGCCCTGGCCGAGCAGCACCGGGGCGTGGGCGATCTTCTGCATCCGGACCCGGTCGGCCATCGATGTCCCGATCGGCAGCTTCGACGCCAAAGCGTCGAAGAGGGTCTCGTTGTCGTGGGCATCCGAGTAGGTGATGACCTCTCCCGGCGCGGCGGTGTAGCCGGCGGGGGAGCCATTGTACGAGACGTCCCTGCCGCGGACTTCCGCGCCCGCTGTGGAGCGGAAGCGGAAGTCGGCCAGGTTGCCCGCCATGCCCAGCTTCACCAGGTCCGTGTAGTTCACCAACCGCGCCGCCGTGTCGCCGTTGGCGGGGGAGCTGTTGGGGTCGCCCGCCAGGCCGGAAGCCAGGCCCTGGACCCGCGGGTCCTCGTCGAACGGGCCGCCGCCGCGCATCGCGTCGCGTTGGCGGTCGCTGAAGGTGGCGATGCCGGTGCCCGCCAGGTTGGGCTGGGTGGCCTGGACGAACCGGGCGTTGCCCGCGACCTCGCCGAAGTCCCATCCTTCGCCGTAGATCCGGATGCTGCGCCCGTCCACACCGTCCTTCTCCACGGTCAGGGCGTCCAGCGCGGCGCGGGCGGCGAGGATGTTCGCCTTGGGGTGGTGGCCCATCAGGTCGAACCGGAAACCGTCCACTTTGTACGTCCGCGCCCAGTGCGCGACCGAGTCGACGACGAGCTTGCCCATCATCGCGTTCTCGGTCGCGGTGTTGGCGCAGCAGGTGGAGTCGGCGACCGCGCCGTCGAGGCCGAGCCGCTGGTAATAGCCGGGGACGACCTTGTCGAGCACGGAGTTCGCCGCGTCGCCCGACGCCGTGGTGTGGTTGTAGACCACGTCCACCACGACCCGGTTCCCGTTGTCGTGCAGCGACTGCACCATCGAGCGGTACTGCCGGGCGCGCGCCGGGCCGGACTGGGCGTCGTCGGTGGCGTAGGAGCCTTCCGGGACGTCGTAGTGCAGCGGGTCGTAGCCCCAGTTGAACCCGTCGCGGGCCGCGGCGGCGCTGGTGCACTCCTGTTGCCGAGGTGAGTCGGCAGGCATCGATGCCAGGTCACACGCGGGACGCTGCTGGTCGGCGCGGCGTTCCGGGATGCTGGCGATGTCGAACGTCGGCAGCAGGTGCACGGTGTCCATCCCGGCCTCCGCCAACGACTTCAGGTGCTTCATCCCGGCCGAGTCGCGGTGGGTGAACGCGCTGTAGGTGCCGCGCTCACCCTCGGGGACGGTCTCGTCGGCGATCGAGAAGTCGCGGACGTGCAACTCGGTGATGCCGTGCTCGGTCGGGTCCGCGCCGAGGCCGCGGGCGACCTGCTGGTCCCACCCGGCGGGTTTGGCGTCGGCACCGCCCAGGTCGGCGAACTGCGAGTGCGTCGAGTCGACCGACAGCGCCACGGAGTGCGGGTCGGTGACCACGACGGTCCGGACCTTCTTCTCCGGCGCCGACCAACCGGTCACCTCGAACTGGTAGTAGCGATCCCGCCAGGCGCCACTGCCCGACCAGGAGCCCGTGGCGTCGTCACGACGAAGGTCGACGACCTCCGACGGGTGGGCGTCGCGGGCGGGCGCGGTGCTGCCGAACAGCCTCAGCTTCACCGATCGCGCGGTCGGCGCCCACAGCCGGGTGCTCACCTGGTCGCCGGAGAACTCGGGTCGGTAGCTGTGTTTCACCGCTTCCGCGCCGAACCGGTCGTCCAGCGCTCCCGCGATCTGGGTGCCCGTGGCGTGCCGGACCGCGCCGCTCGCGTCGACGTGGACGGCGGCCTGCTGCGCGCCCAGTGCCTCATCGATTCGGCCCGCGTCGGCCGCGCGGACCTGGAATGCCGGCTTCCCGGCGAGGTGCGGGAACTTCGCCGCCAGATCGCCCGCCAGGGCCCCACTGGGCTGCAGCCGCAGGACCTTGCCGCCCTGGACCTGGCCGTCGACCACCGTGATCCGGCCCTCGGCGTCGTAGCGCACCTGGTAGCCGTCGGTGGCGACGGCCGGGATGTCCCAGACCAGCTTGTCGCGGCCGACCCAGATCGCCTTCGCCTTGGCCAGATCCACGTCGGCGGCAGGCGCCGTCGACGGCGGCAGCACGTAGCTCGCCGAGCCGTCGGCCCGGGCGGACCCCGAGATGAACCACACCTCGTGCCCGGTGCCGCCGACGTCGAGGAACTGGTCGCTGCCCGGGTCCTTGGTGTCGCCGCGATGGATGATGTTGCTCAATCCGGCCGCACCCGGCGTCAGCGGCACCGACCAGTAGATCCCGAATCCGTCGGTCCCATCGGCGGGCCGCGACTGGGTCCAGCCCGGACTCGGCTCCAGCGAGCCGGTCCAGTGGTAGAGCACCCAGTCGGTGTAGTCGCCGTCCGGCCGTGAGTAGTGGATCACCGCGCGGTTCTCGGCGGACGCAAGGCTCGGGTGCACGGTGGATGACCCCTCGCGCACCCACCCCGCCGCTCCCGTGAGCTTGCCCGACATGACCGTGCTCGACCCGCTCACCACGGCGAAGTCCAGCGGTGTCGCTGTCGCCGGGATCTCCGCCACCGCACCGAAAGCGTCCCGTCCGGACAGCGGCACGTCGGCCTGGCCCGGCACCCGCACCGCGAGGCCGGTGTAGTCGCCCGACGGACGCTGGAAGTGCACCGTCGCCTTGCCGGTCGCCGCCACCTCGGTCGGGTACTGCGTGTCCTGGCCCTGCTTGAGCCACACCTGCGGTGTCGCGGCGGGCGCGGCGAACCGGTCGCCACCGTCCTTCTCGTCGCCCTTGTGCGTGATGAAACCGACCTGCGTCGCGCCCGGCTTGAGCTTGACCCAGGCGAATCGGCCATACGCCGTCTCACCGGCGAAGGGCAGCGGGGTGCTCCAGTCGGTCGGCGTCTCGACATCGCCCCAGACGTGCAGGCCCCAGCCCGCGTAGTCGCCCGCGGGCCGGTTGTAGTGCACGACCAGCCAGTCCGGGCTCTGGCCACCGGGCCCGCCAGGCGGCGGGCGAGCGGCGGCGAGCTTGATCGCGGCGCCGTCCGCGCCGAGCGTGCCCGCGCCGTCCTTGGCCACGACGCGGAACTCGACCTTCTTGCCGACGGCCGCGCCACCGAGCTTGGACACGTCGGCGAACACCCGGTACGGCGCGGAGTCGTCGGTGCCGAGCACGGTCCAGTCGCTCGTCCCCTCGACCCGGGCGGCGAACGTGGCCTGCGCGAACGGAGAGGTGATGCCGTCGGCACGCACCTCGACCCGGTCATCAAGGACGGTGCCCGCCGCGGGCGCCACCAGGGTCGGCGTCGGCGCCGCGACGGGCAGCCGCTCGGCCGAGGCCAGCACCACGGCGGAGAACGCGGGCACGGTCACCCGCACCTTGCCGTCCTGGCCGCTGGCCGGTCCGTCCCCGCGGGTGGGCAGTTCGGTCCGGAACTTGCTGCCGGGAGCGCCAACCGGCACGTGGACCGTGCTTTCCGCCGCGCCCGCGTTGGCCACGACCACGTATTCGCGCTGGTCCCGCTGGGTGATCCGGCTGAACGCGAGCGTGTCGCCGGAGGCGAGTCGCAGCACCTGGTTGCCGTCCGCCCACACCGGGTCACGGTCCACAAAGGACGCGAGGTCGGCGAGCCTGCGGTACAGCGGATGCGAGGTGACGAAGTTGTCCTGCGCTCCGGTGCGGTCGCTGCCGACGAACGTCTCGGCGGTGAACTCCGGCGTCTTGCTGGCGAACATGTCCTGCCGGGCCAGCTTGTCGCCGCCACCGCCGGCGAAGCCCTGCTCGTCGCCGTAGTAGACGACCGGGTTGCCGCGCCACAGGTACATCAGCGTGTTGCCCAGCTTGAGCCGCTTCAGCAACTCGTCCTCGGTGACACCAGGGCGTTCCTGACGCAGCATCCACGCCATCCGGCCCATGTCGTGGTTGCCGAGGAAGGTCGGCAGCGACGCGGCGTTGGAGTCGGCGTCGGTGTACTGGTCGTCGGCGAGCAACACCTCGGCGAGTCGGCCGGAACCCTTGCCCGACAGGAAGTCCAGCGCGCCGCTCTGGAAGGGAAAGTCCAAGGTGGCCTGCATGCGGCCGGTGGTCGTGTAGGACGAGGTCAGCGCCGTGTCGGAGCTGAACACCTCGCCGAAGACGAAGAAGTCCTTCTTGCCCTTGGCGGCCGCGTACGCCTTCACGTGCGGCGCGAGGGCCTGCCAGAACGCCATGTTCACGTGCTTGACCGTGTCCACCCGGTACCCGTCGATCCCCAGGGTGTCGATCCACGCGGTGAAGATGTCCTGCATGCCCTTGACGACCTTCGGGTGCTCGGTCATCAGGTCGTCGAGGCCGAAGAAGTCGCCGTACTCGTCGGACTCGCCGCTGAACGTCGAGTCACCGCGGTTGTGGTAGTGCGCGGGATCGTTGAGCCAGGCCGGGGTCTTGGCGTTCGCGCCGCCCGGCGACCGGAAGACCGGCGTGTACGGGAACGACGACTTCGGGTCCAGCGCCGGGAAGTCCGGCCTGCCCGCCGCGGCCTTGATGTCGACCGTGTTGCCCTGGGCGTCCAGGTACGGCTGCGCGCCGGTGCTCAGGTACTCGTACTTGCCCTCGGCATAGTCGATCACGTCGGCGGTGTGGTTCGCGACGATGTCGAAGAACACCTTCATGCCCTTGGCGTGCGCGTCCGCGATGACCGCCCGCATGTCCGCCGTGGTGCCGAAGTGCGGGTCGAGCCGGGTGAAGTCGGTGGTCCAGTAGCCATGGTATCCGGCGGAGATGTCGTCCCCGCTGCCCTGGACCCACTGGTTGGCGAACATCGGCGTCATCCAGATCGCCGTGATCCCCATGCCCTTCAGGTAGTCCAGTTTGGACCGCAGGCCGGGTAAGTCGCCGCCGTGGTAGAAACCCTTGTCCGCCGGGTCGAACCCGGTTTTCAGCCGGTCGGTCTCAGCCGACCCGCCGCGGTCGTTGCCGGGGTCGCCGTTGGCGAACCGGTCGGGCATGACGAAGTAGAACCGCTCGCCGGACAGGTCGTCGCGCAGCGCGTCCTTCGCCAGCTTCTTGTCGCCGGACCGCACCCCGGGGGCGATGTCGACGACCTCGCCGACCGCGAGCCTGCCGGTCGGTTCGGCCGCCGCCTCCGGCATGAGCTGCGGCAACAGGGGAACGGCCAGCGCCGCGCCCAGGATGATGGCCAGAACGGACTTCGCGCGTCGACCCATCACAACCTCCTTGTCATAAGGGAATTGCGTCGCTGAGCTACTTGACCCCGCCCGCGGTGAGACCCGCGACGATTCGGCGTTGGAAGAGCAGGACGAGGATGACCAGGGGGATGGTCACGATGACGCCTGCCGCCATCTGGGTGCCGAAGGGGGCGTCGAACTGGGTGGTTCCGGTGAACTGACTGGTGATGACGGGGGCCGTCTTGAGGTCCTTCTTGTTGACCACGGACAGCGCGATGATGAACTCGTTCCACGCCGCGATGAAGGTGATGATCGCGGTGGTGAACACGCCCGGCGCGGCCAGCGGCAGGATCACTTTCCGGAAGGCCTGCGCTGGGGTGCAGCCGTCGATCTGGGCGGCTTCCTCGAGTTCGACGGGCATCTGCCGGAAGAACGCGGTGAGGTTCCAGACCGCGAGTGGCAGCGCGAAGCTCATGCTGGGCACGATCATCGCCTGGTAGGTGTTGATCCACCCGATCCCGCTGAACAACTCCAGCAGCGGCACCAGCAGCGAGATGCCGGGGAACATGCTGGTCGTGATGATGACCGCCAGGACCAGGTTCTTGAACCGGAAGTCCAAGCGGGCCAAGGCGTACGCGGTCAGGGTGCCGATGAGCAGCACCAGGACCGTGGTGATCCCCGCGACCAGGAAGCTGTTGCCCAGGGCGCGGACGAACCCGTTGTTCGCCGCGAACGCCGCCGCATAGGAGTCCAGCGACAGGGGAGCGGGCACGGGCGAGGAGTCGAAGATGTCGTTGGTGCGCCGCAGACTGGACACCAGCATCCAGTAGAACGGCGACAGGCAGTACCCGACGATGGCTGCGATGCCGAGGTACGGCGCCCACCAGAGCCGGCTCCGGTGCCGGATGGGGGCGCGCTCCAGCGTGGCGGTCATCGGCTCTTCCTTCCGGTCCGGGCCCCGATGACGTCGGCGCCGAGCAGCTTGACGAACGCGAAGGCGACTGCCGCCACGTAGAGGAACAGGAACACCGCGTAGGCCGACGCGGGCCCGTACTTGCCGAACTTCACCGCTTCCTCGAACGCCAGGATCGTGACCGTGTCGGTCGCGTTCTTCCCCGGCCCGATCAGCGTGTACGGCAGGTCGAACATCCGCAGCGTGTCGAGGATGCGGAACAGCACGGCCACCAGCAGGGTCGGCCGCACCAGCGGCAGCGTGATGGCCCAGAACGTCTTCCACGGCGACGCGCCGTCGAGTTTCGCGGCCTCGGAGACCTCGTTGGAGATGACTTGCAGCCCTGCCAGCACTAGCAGTCCGATGAACGGCGCGGTCTTCCACGTGTCCGCGATGATGACGGCGAACCACGCCTGGATGCCGTCGGTGGTCCACAGGACCGCCTCGCCGGGCAGCAGGTCGTTGGCCACCCCGTCGGCCTGGAAGATCCAGCGCCACAGCAGACCCGCGATCGCCGTGGGCACCGCCCAGGGCACCAGGATGCTGGCGCGGACCAGGGCCCGGCCCTTGAAAGCCTTGTGCATCACCAGGGCCATGAGCACGCCCAGCACCACTTCGAGCGTGACCGCGACGACGGTGAACGTCGTGGTGTTCCACAGGGCGTTGAGGAAGTGGTCCGCGGTGGCGCCGGTGAACATGTCGGTGAAGTTGTCGATGCCGACGAACTTGTCGCCGGTCTGCAGCACCCCGGTCTCGAGGTCGATGCCGTCGTTGCGCTGGTAGAACGCCAGCCGCAGCGCGGAGACGATCGGGTAGGCGACCACCAGGCCGAGCACGAGCAGGGTGGGCGAGACCAGCATCGCCGCCAGGCGGTTCACCCCCGCCGTCCGGTGTGTCTTCGGGGGAGCGGGCGACTCGGGTCGGGGTGGGGCGTCGACGAGCGTGGCCATGGCGGATCTCCAGGCAGCGGCGGGGAAAGGGACGATCGGTGTCAGCAGGGCGCCAGGGATCCGGGGCACCGGATCCCTGGCGCGGTCCTGCTCAGCCCTTGGTCAGGCTTTCCAGCTTCGTCTGCAGCGCGGCCAGCGCGTCGGCGCTGGTGGCCTGCCCGCTCATGGCGGAGTAGGCCGCTTCCTGGATCGCGGAGGACACCTCCTGGTACTTGACGACCGCGGGGCGCTTCTTCGCCTTCTCGATCGACTTCTTCAACTCGGTCAGGTACGGGAACTTCTCGACCAGCGCGGGCTCGTCGTACAGCGAGGCCCAGGTCGGCGCGAGGCTGGTCTTCTCCAGGTTCGCCCGCTGCTGCTTCTCGTCGACCATGTACTTGATGAAGTCGAGCGCGGTCTTCTTGTTCTTGGCGAACGAGCTGATCGCGTAGTTGTGCCCGCCCAGGGTGGAGGAGCCGGGACCGTCGAGACCGGGCAGCGGCGCGACGGCGAACTTGCCCGCGACCTGCGATGAGCCGTCGGTGGCGTTGGCCTTGGCGTACTGGTAGGGCCACTGGCGGTGGAAGATCAGCTCACCGGCCTGGAAGGAGCGGCGGCCTTCCTCTTCCTTGAAGGTCCGGGCCTTGGCGGCGATCTTGCCGGACTTGACGCCCTCGACGAGGAAGTCCAGACCCGCCTTCGCCTTGTCGGTGTTGACGTTCGGCTTGCCGTCGTCGCCGACGACGTCACCGCCCGCGGAGTTCACGGCCTCGCTGAAGTTGACCGTGAGGCCCTCGTACTTCTCGAACTGACCGGCGTAGCAGGACAGACCGGGGTTCGCGGCGATCACCTTGTCGCAGGCGGCTTCCATCTCGGCCCACGTCGTCGGCGCCTTGGCGCCCACCGCGTCGAGGAGGTCCTTGCGGTAGTACAGCAGGCCGCCGTCGCTGGTGGTCGGCACGGCGTAGAGCTTCTTGAAGTACTTGCCCGTCTCCACGGTGGCGGGCAGCAGCTTGTCGAGCGGGAAGTCGCTCTCGGGCAGCTGGGCCACCCACTGGTTGGCCGCGAACTCCGCAGTCCACACGACGTCGAGGTTCAGCACGGTGTAGGCGTCGGACTTGGTCTGCGCGTTCTGCACCATCTGCTGCCGCTGCGCGTCGGCGTCCTCGGGCAGCTCGATGACCGTGACCTTCTGGTCCGGGTGTTCGGTGTTCCAGCCGTCGACCTGGTTCTGCAGGTTCCCGGAGGTGTCCTTGCCGGTCACCAGTGTGATCGGCCCGACCCCCTCCAACGCGGCGGGAGCGGCACCCGTTCCGCCGCCACCCGAGTCCGACGATCCGCACGCGCTGACGCCCAAGATCAGGGCTGCCGCGAGCGCGGCACCGCGCAGGGCGCGACCTTGTGTAACCACGACGCCTCCAGAATTGATTCAGAGCGACGGCCCGGCACTGGCCTGCTCGTTGTTAAGCGGACTTTCCACGGAGGTTGCGAACAAGGGAACGTCGAATCCGCATCCGTTATCGTTTCGAGACCAAAATCATGATAGTTCCTTCATGAAGTTGCAGAAAGCCTTGCAAGAGCCCGGCGTTCACGGTAGGGATGCGGCATCCTGGCGGCTCGACCGTCCAGCGGACGCAAAGGATGTGGCATGGCCCAGGTCAGTTACGACAGCGCTTCCCGGGTGTATCCGGGCTCGCCGCCGGTGCGGGCGGTGGATCAGCTCGACCTTGCCGTCGAGGACGGCGAGTTCCTCGTCCTGGTGGGGCCATCGGGGTCGGGCAAGTCCACGGCGCTGCGGATGCTCGCCGGGCTCGAGGACGTCGATGAGGGCGTGATCCGCATCGGCGACCGGGATGTCACCCACGTGCCGCCGAAGGGCCGCGACATCGCGATGGTGTTCCAGTCCTACGCCCTGTACCCGCACATGACGGTCGCGCAGAACATGGGCTTCGCGTTGAAGCTGCAGGGTTTGTCGAAGTCGGTGATCTCCGAGAAGGTCGGTGAGGCGGCCAAGCTGCTCGACCTGGAGAAGTACCTCGACCGCAAACCCAAGGCGCTCTCCGGCGGCCAGCGCCAGCGCGTCGCCATGGGCCGCGCCATCGTCCGCGACCCCGCGGTGTTCCTGATGGACGAACCACTGTCCAACCTGGACGCCAAGCTCCGCGTCGAGACCCGCGCCAACATCGCCGCCCTGCAGCGCAGGCTTGGCACCACGACCATTTACGTGACCCACGACCAGGTCGAAGCCATGACCATGGGCCACCGCGTCGCTGTGCTCAAAGACGGGCTGCTGCAGCAGTGCGACACGCCGCGCGCCCTGTATGACCGGCCCGCCAACGCGTTCGTGGCCGGGTTCATCGGCTCGCCCGCCATGAACCTGCACGCCGGAACCGTCGCGGGTGACGCGGTCCGCCTCGGCGGGCTCGACATCGCACTCCCGCGCGACACCGTCGCCGCGATCCGCGCGCAGCAGCTGGCCACGGTCACCGTGGGCGTGCGGCCCGAGTCGCTGACCGTGGTTCCCTCGGGCACCGCTGACGCGTTCGGCGTCGTGGTGGACCTGGTGGAGGAACTCGGCGCCGACGCGCTGGTGCACGGGCACGTGGCGGGCGAGACCGGCGACCGGCTCGTGATCCGGGTCGACGGGCGCACACCGCCGTCGCTCGGCCAGGAGGTCACTGTGAGCGTGCGCGATCCCGAGGAACTGCACCTGTTCCACCCGGAGACCGGCGAACGCCTGGTGTAGACACGGAAAAGGGGCCCGCGCGCGGGCCCCTTTTCCGTGTCAGGACTTGGTCGGAGCGGCCGCGGTCGAGCCGCGGACGACCAGTTCCGGCATGAACACGTACTCCGCGTGCGGCGCCGGTGTCCCCGTCACTTCCTCGAGCAGCGCGTTGACCGCCGCCTGCCCCATCGCCTCCACCGGCTGCCGCAGCGTGGTGAGCGGCGGGTCGGAGAACACGATGAGCGGCGAGTCGTCGAAGCCGATGACCGAGACGTCGCGGGGGACCTGCAGGCCGCGCTGGCGGGCGGCGCGGATCGCGCCGAACGCCATCAGGTCGCTGCCGCAGATGATCCCCGTGCATCCCTTCTCTATCAACGCGTTTGCCGCCGCCTGGCCGCCCTCGACGGTGAACAGCGAGTGCTGCACGAGCTGTTCGGCTTCCTCCGCCGACATCGGCAGCGCGGTGCGCATGTGCTCCACGAAGCCTTGGATCTTGCGCACCACCGGCACGAACCGACGTGGTCCGACGGCAAGGCCGATCCGCGTGTGCCCCTGCGCCACCAGGTGCTGCACGGCGAGCCGCATGGCGGCGCGGTCGTCCGTGGAGACGAACGGCGCCGACACGTGCTCGGTGTAGCCGTTGATCATCACGAACGGCACGCCCTGCCCGGCGAGCTTGACGTAGCGGTCCATGTTGGCCGTGGAGTCGGCGTGTAAACCCGACACGTAGATGATCCCGTTGACCCCGCGCTCGACCAGCGTGTTGGTCAGTTCGTCCTCTGTGGACCCGCCGGGGCTCTGCGTGCACAGCACCGGCGTGTACCCGTCGCGGGTCAGCACCTGCTCGATGACCTGCGCGAACGCCGGGAAAATCGGGTTGCTCAGCTCCGGGGTGATCAGCCCGATCAGCCCCGCGCTGCGCTCCTGCAGCCGCGCGGGGCGTTCGTAGCCGAGCAGGTCCAGCGCCGCGAGGACGGTCTGCCGGGTCGTGGTGGACACGCCCGGCTTCCCGTTGAGCACCCGGCTGACCGTCGCCTCGCTCACCCCGGCCTGGGTGGCGATGTCGCTGAGCCGGGCGGTCCCACTCGCGGCCGATGCCTGGGCCATATCAGTCCTCCCACCACACCGCGGTGTCCGGCGGCAGCAGCACGTGGCCGCTGTCCGACCCGAGCCGCCCCGAGACCAGCAGCACGGCGCCCGCCACCGGAACGCTCGCCGGGGTGGCACCGAAGTTGATTGCGCAGTGTAACCGGCGGCCGGTGGTCGAGTCGACGCGGGCGAAGCGCAGCAGCGTGTCGTCGCCGTCGTGCCATTCGAGCGGCTGCCGTTCGCCGAGCGCGGGGTGCCCACGCCGCAGGCGCAGCGCTTCGCGGTAGAGCTCCAGCATCGACTCGGCGTCCCCGACCTGCGCCTCGACCGACATGTCCGCCCAGTGCTCGGGCTGCGGCAGCCACGGCGTCGAGCCGTCCGGGCCGAAGCCGAGCGAACTGCCCTTCTTGGTCCACGGGATCGGCACGCGGCAGCCGTCGCGACCACGCTCAGTGCGCAGCGAGCGTTCCCACATGGGGTCGCACAGCGCGTCGTCGGGCAGGTCCAACACCTCGGGCAGGCCCAGTTCCTCGCCTTGGTAGACGTACACCGATCCCGGCAGCGCCAAGGTGAGCAGGGCAGCGGCCCTGGCCCGGCGCAGGCCGTCCTCGCCGTCGCCGTAGCGGGTGACGTGCCGGTGGACGTCGTGGTTGGACAGCACCCAGGTGGTCGGCGCGTCGACCGGGGCCATCGCCGCCAGTGACTCGGTGATCACCTCGCGCAGCGCGGGCGCCTCCCATTCGGCGGTCAGGTAATGGAAGTTGAACGCCTGGTGCAGTTCGTCGGGCCGCACGTAGCGCGCGGTCCGGCCCGCGCCGGGCGTCCACGCCTCGGCGACACCGATGCGCGGCGGCTGGTAGGTGTCGAGGACCTTGCGCCACTCGCGGTGGATCTCGTGCACGCCTTCCTGGTCGAAGTGCGGCAGCGGCCGGGTGTCGAGGAGCTTGCGCTGCTCGGTGGCGCCCACGTCGGGCAGCCCGGCCTCCTTGACCATCCCGTGGGCGACGTCGATCCGGAAGCCGTCGACCCCCAGGTCGAGCCAGAACCGCAGGATGGCGAGGAAGTCCTCGTGCACGGCCGGGTTGTCCCAGTTCAGGTCCGGCTGCGCGGCGTCGAACAGGTGCAGGTACCAGTCGCCGTCGGGCAGTCGGGTCCACGCGCCGCCGCCGAAGATGGACTCCCAGTCGTTGGGCGGAAGCTCGCCGGACTCGCCGCGGCCGGGGCGGAAGACGTAGCGGTTGCGCTCGGGCGAACCCGGGCCCGCGGCGAGCGCCGCCTGGAACCAGGCGTGCTCGGACGAGGTGTGGTTCGGCACCAGGTCCACGATCACCTTGAGATCGAGCGCGTGGGCGTCGGCGACGAGCCCGGCGGCGTCGTCGAGGGTGCCGAACAGCGGGTCGATGTCGCGATAGTCGGCCACGTCGTAGCCGCCGTCGGCCATCGGCGAGCGGTAGAACGGCGTGATCCACACTGCGTCGACGCCGAGGTCGGCGAGGTAGGGCAGCCGCGCGCGGATGCCAGGCAGGTCGCCGATGCCGTCGCCGTCGCTGTCGGCGAAGCTGCGGACGTACACCTGGTAGATGACGGCGTCACGCCACCAGTGCGGGTCGTCCCGTCGCTGGCTGTCGTCCCGGGTCATGGCGGCTCTCCCTGTCGTGGCCGGTCGTGTGCCACCGACGCTAGCAGCGCTTGCAGTCTTGCCGAAAGGGTTTGCAAGACATCTGGCCGCCATTTGCTGCGTGCAGGTGTCAGACCTGGATGAACAGGGCGTTGACTTGCTGGACACCTGGAATTTACTCTGCAAGGAGTTGCGCAACCGCTCCCTCCTTGATCCCTGCCGATAGTCAGGAGAACCAGAGTGCGCCCGAAATCCCTGCGAACAGCCCTGCTCGCGGCCGTCGCCGTCGTGTCTTCCACCGTCGTGATGACCGGGGTGAGCCCGCCTGGCGCTGCCGCCGCCGACACCGGGGTCGTGAACGGCGACGTGATCGCCAACCTGTGGTCGTGGAACTGGCGCTCGGTGGCCGCCGAGTGCGTGAACGTGCTGGACCCGGCCGGGTACGGCGCGGTGTGGGTGGCTCCGCCAGCCGAGTCGCTCAAACGTCCCGACGGGGTCTGGTGGGACGTCTACCAGCCCTACAGCTACAAACTCGCGGGCCGGTTCGGCACCCAGGCCGAGTTCGCCGCCATGGTCAACGCGTGTCACGGCGCCGGGATCAAGGTCTACACGGACGCGGTGATCAACCACAGCGCCGCGCAGACCGGCGTGGGCTATGACGGGACCACGCTGACGAACAAGTACGACCCCGTGATGTACGACCGGGTCGACTACAACGTCGATGTGTGCCCGCGCGGCATCAGCAACTGGAGCGACCTGTGGGAAGTCCAGAACTGCGAGTTGCTCGACCTGCCCGACCTTAAGACCACCAGTTCCTCGGTTCGGTCCAAGATCGCGGGCTACCTCAACTCGCAGCTCGCGCTGGGCGTGGACGGGTTCCGGGTCGACGCCGCCAAACACATCCCGAACACCGACCTCTCGGCCATCATGAGCCAACTGGCCAACACGACTTCCGGGGCCCGGCCGTTCATCTTCCATGAGGTGTTCCCCGGCCAACCGCCCGCGCCGAGCGACTACTTCAGCTCCGGCCGGGTCCTGGACTTCACCTACGCCGACAAGATGAAAAGCGCCTTCCAGGGCGACATCGCGAGCCTGTCGTCGTTCGGCGCCGGTTGGGGCATTCTGCCCGCCGCGAACTCGGTCTCGTTCGTCACCAACCACGACACCGAACGCGAGCGGCGGCATCTGTCCTATAAGGATGGAGCGATCACCAGGCTGGCCAATGTCTTCCAACTCGCCTGGAAGCACACCACACCCACCGTGTACTCGGGTTTCGAGTACAGCACGAACGACCAGTCGCCGCCGAGTTCCAACGGTTTCGTCACCGACACGAACTGCGCCAGTGGCTGGCACTGCCTCAACCGTGATCCCGCCATCGTCGGGATGGTCGGCTGGCACAACAAAGTGGGGTCGGCCGAGGTCGCCAACTGGCAGTCGCCCGCGGCGAACGTCATCGGCTTCGGGCGGGGGAGCGCCGGTTTCGTCGCGATCAACAACAGCGGCGGCGCCCACACCTGGCAGTACACGACCGGTCTGCCCGACGGCTCCTACTGCGATGTGATCGGCAACTGCGCGTCCCGGGTGACGGTCAGCGGTGGTCGGGCCACGCTCACCGTCCCGGCCAAGGGCGCGGTCTCGTTCCACGTCAACGGTTCCACGGCGGCGGTCACCGGGGACTACACGGTGCAGGCCCACACGACGTGGGGGCAGAACGTGTACATCGTCGGCAGCGTCCCCGCGCTCGGCAGCTGGAACCCGGCGAACGCCGTGCCGCTGACCACGGACTCGAGCACCTACCCGCGCTGGCGGGGAACGAGTTCGCTGCCCGCCAACACGCGGATCGAGTACAAGTTCATCATCCGGGAGGACGGCAAGCCGGTGATCTGGGAAACGGGCGGCAACCGCGTTGTCGCGACTCCTGGAAGCGGCCCGACCTCGATCGACGGCGGCTGGTTCCGGCGCTGACCATTTCCTGGACTGGGCGCGGTGTCGGCTGACTTTGGCCGACACCGCGTACTCCATTAGGGTTCGTTTGCGAAAAGAAGACCGGCTACGGATCGTGCGGCGGCTTCCGGGTCGTCACCGAATCCCGCGGGTAGTGCCCCCGTGATCCACAGTGTCGCGAAACCGTGCACGATCGACCATGCCGCCACCTTCGCGACCTCGGCGTCGGCCCCGCCGCTGTCGACCGTCCCGACGCCGCCGACGAGCAAGTCGCCCGACCGACCGCGCGCGGCCACCACGGCCGGGTCGTCCGCGCGGTAGAGGTCGGGGCGGAACATCACCTCGAAGTGCGCCCGGTGCTCCACGGCGAACCGCACGTAGGCGACGCCGAGTTCGACCAACTGCCCGGTGCTTTCCTGGGCGGCCCGCAACGCGTCGGCCAGCAGGTCGTACCCCTCGGCGGCCAGTGCGGTGAGCACGCCCGCCTTGTCGCCGAAGTGGTGGCCGGGCGCGGCATGGGAGACCCCGGCGCGGCGGGCCAGGTCGCGCAGGCTGATGCTCGCGGGCCCGTGCTCGGTGATCGCGGCCGCCGCCGCGTCCAGAACGGCTCGGCGGAGGTCGCCGTGGTGGTACGAGCGGGGCGTCATGGCCGAAGGGTATCTAGTCATTGACAAGATGGCATCCCGCAGTCAATCTAGTCACTGTCAAGTTCCTCGAAGGGAAGGAGCCCAGATGGTTCCGCTCATCGTTCTGGTCGTCGTCACGCTGGTGCTCCTGGGCGTGGGGCGGCTGCGGTCCTGGCCGTGGGTGGTCGCTGTTCGCGGTGGTTTGGCGGCGATGTTCACGGTCACCGGGCTCGCGCACTTCATCGGGATGCGCGAAGAGCTGATCAGCATGGTCCCGCCGGGGCTGCCCGCGCCCGGCCTGCTGGTCACGATCACCGGAGTGCTCGAACTGGCGGCCGTCGTGGGCCTGCTGTGGCGCCCGACCGCGCCGTGGGCGGCCGCAGGCCTCACCGCGCTGCTGGTCGTGATGTTCCCGGCCAACGTCCAGAAGGCACTGGGTGAGAACGTGCCGTGGGATGACCAGCTGGTCCCGCGCAGCCTGATGCAGGTGGTCTTCCTCGCCGCCACGGCGTCGGTGGTCGTGCAGTACCGGCGAAGCCGGGGCATGATCGCCAGTCATGACCGTCCGGTTGCTGAGTCCGGCGCGCGCGGCTGAACTGCGCGCGAGACCGTGGACATATCCAGAGGTCGGACAGACTCGGGGTGATCTCCCCGCCGGCTACAAGACCTTCCGCCGCACGGTGGTCTTGCCGGCGGGGAAGACCTTCGAGAGTGCGGCCGGGGACCTGCGGACGTGGCGGGTTCAGCGGTGGGCGGGTCTCCGGGTAACGGCATCGGAAACCCGAATCGAGCCGGGGACGGTGGTCGAACTCGGCGTCGGACCGATCGTGTTGGCGCCGTGCCGAGTCGTCTATGTCATCGATGCCCGCGCGCCAAGGCTTCGCCTACGGCACTCTTCCCGGCCATCCCGAGAGCGGTGAGGAGGCGTTCATCCTCGACCGCCACGACGACGAGACGACCACCTTCACCGTCGTCGCCTTCTCCCGCCCGGCCTCGGTTCTCGCCAAGCTCGCGGGGCCGGTCGGCAGCCTCGTCCAGGACGTGATGACGACGCGCTACCTGCGGGCGTTCCGCGAGTAGCGCGTCGTCATGTCGCTCAGGAGACGACGTTCTGGACGATCACGTTCCCGAAGCCGACCAGCACGTTGCCGTCCGTGCGGACCTGGACCTGGCCGAGCAGTTGCCTGCCCGCGGCCGGGGCCGCGTTGGCCGTGACCGTGCCCGGCACCACCCACACCGCGCCCGCCGGGCGTAGGGCGTTGGCGTCGGTGACCGCCACCGACCCGAAGGCCGGGTTGGCGAACACGTCGACGTAGTCGTACTGCGTGGTGCCCGCGGGCACCGCGAAGCCGTCCACCAGCACCAGCCAGTTGCCCGCCGCCGGGTTGGCGATGGTCACCGACTCCTCGGAGTCGCCGTCCGCCGCCTGACCGGCCAGGACACAGGTCCCGGTCGTGCAGTTGAACACGAACAGGTCGAGGTCCGCCGCCGGATCCGACGGGTTGCCGATGGTGGCCCGCAGCGAGGTCGTGCCCGCCGTGACCACGACCGGGCGCGACTGCTGGGCGAGGTTGGCGATCGTCGGCCGGTCGATGAACGCGCTGCCCAGCGTGGTGCCGGTGGCCCGGCCGGTGAAGGTGCCCAACAGGTTGGTGATCGTGTAAGCCCGGTTGACCGGCACGCCGATCGTGGCGGACGCGATGGTGTCCGGGTTCGGGCTGACCGACGCGCCGAGTGCGGACGCGGTCAGGGTGAACGGGGTGAACTCCAGGTCGGAGGTCCGCCTGGCCTCCACGGTGATCTCCCAGACGCCGGGCGTCGGGTTGGACACCGTGCGGCTGGTCGGGTTACCCGCGCAGCTGCCACCCGGGACCACGATCGGTGAATAGCACGACAGGCTGGAGTTGCTGTCGATCGGCACGCCGAACGGGTGGAACCGCAGGAACCGTGCCTGACCGGTGCCCGGGGTCGCGCTCGGTCCGGTGAAGTCGACCTTGAACGCGGGCGTTCCGGGCGCCACCTCGAAGAAGTAGCTCAGCGCTTGGTTGCGTGCCACCGAGCCGGTGATGGTGTGCGAGTAGCCCGGCGCGGTGAAGTCGCGCGCGACCACGACCGTGTTCAGCGTCTGGTATTCGATCCCTGGGCTGCTCGGGTCGTCCAGGTTGAGGATCGCCGAGTGCGCGCCGTGACTGGTTGGGTTGATCGACACGGTCAGCGTCCGCGGTTGGTTCTTCGGCAGGGAGATCGACGTGGCGCCCAGGGAGAAGGTGCCGTCGTTGCCGACCAGGGACAGGTTGTAGGTGGTCGACCCGCCCCTGCCGGACGTCCGGTTGAACGTGTACGTGCGGGTGTAGGCCTGCCCGAGGTTCACGTTCTCCCGGTCGTGGATGCCCACGCCGATGCCGGGCTTGGCCAGGAACTGCTCCAGGGCGGTGTCCACCGGGACGGCCGAGCTGATGTCGACGGTCTTGAGGTTGGTGGCCAGCAGCGACCACGCGGCGGGCACCTGGACCAGACCGTTGCCCTGCTCGTAGGCGCCGTACGTGGGGAAGAACCGGGCCGAGGAGTTCAGCGCCTTGCGCAGCTGCGCGGGCTGGTGCTGCACACCGGCCTGCTTGGCCCCGCTCACCAGCAGCGCCCCGGCGCCCGCCGCCTGCGGCGAGGCCATGGAGGTGCCGTTGAACATCGAGTACCCGGGCGGCAGGACGTGCACGCCCGCGGTGGGGCCGCCGTTCTGCCACACCGGGGTGGTGGAGATGGCCGCGCCCGGCGCGGTGATGTTCGGCTTGAACCCGCCGTCCTCACGCGGACCGCGCGAGCTGAACGGGTGCTGGTTGTCGGTGCCCGCCGCGGGTGCGGTCGAGCCGTAGTTCGACGCCCAGGTCGCGTCGGTGATGGTCGTGCCGACGCTCATGACCTTGGTCGCCACCGACGGGTCGCCGACCGTGTTCTCGCCGGGGCCGCTGTTGCCCGCGGAGATGAACATCTGGACGTTCTCCTGCTCGATGAGCCGGTCATAAAGCACCGCGCGGGTGTTGTTCGCGTCGTTGAGGGACGGCAGGCCGCCGATCGACATGTTGATGACGTCGACGTTCGCCTGCTTCGCGGCGTAGATCATGCCTTCGATCAGGGCGTGCGCGGTGCAGCCCGCGACGAACAGGCATACGCGCACGGACACCAGCTGCGCGCCCGGTGCGGCGCCGCTCATCGCGCCGCCGAACATGCCGTTGGCCGCGACGATGCCCGCGACGTGGCTGCCGTGCGCGCCGGAGACGATGCCGATGTTGACCGTCTTGGTCGGCCCGTCGGTCTGCACGACGAACGGCATGCGCTCGGCCACCGCGGTGGCCGGGTTGTCGGTGCCGAAGTAGCGGACGTCGCGGTTGACCTTGTAGTCGGTCATGACCGACTCGTCGGTGAAGTCACGGTCCTGGTCGACGTCGACCCGGACACTGGAGGCGCCGTCCCACAGCACGCCGAACAGGCCGCTGGAGCC
>NZ_JBOHGC010000676.1:0-4628 GCF_050699995.1 Actinokineospora sp.
GACCCACACGGTGCCGGTGGGCGGGTCCCACAGCACGCCGAACGTGCCGATGCTGCCCGCCGGGTTGCCGTCGCGGTTGACGTCGTTGCCGATTTCGCCGCCGAGGTTCGCGTGCCGCTCGTCGAACACGCCGAAGCGGAACGAGCCCGCCGGGGCGGTGTAGGCGACGCCGCCCGCGGTGAACGCCGGGCCGCTGACGACGGAGGTCGTGACCCACGTCGGGTCACCGTCGGTGAGCGGGTGCGTGTAGGTCACCCAGTCGGTGATCTTCGGCGCCCCGGTCGTGGTGGTGGCCAGCGCCGGGTGGTCGAGGGTGATGCCGGTGTCGAGGACACCGACGGTGACGCCGCGGCCGTCCCAGGTGGTGTGGGCGGCGGTGAAGGCGTCGGCACCGGTGTCGGCGATCGGCATGTACGGGTTGGCTCGCGGCGTGCTCGCGTCCGGGGGCGGGAAGGGCGTCGGGGTGGTCTGCCCGACAGGCCGAGGGTCGTCGAGCTCGATGGTCTCGTCGAGGTCGGCGGTGTGCACACCGCTGACCTTGGCGGCCTGCTCGGCCCGGTCGATCGGCACCGAGGCACGCACGTAACCCAGGGCCTGGTCGTGGTAGTCGACCCGGCCACCAAGGCCTGCGACGCGCTTGCTCACGTCATCACTCGCGCCGAGGTTCGTCGCGATCAGCATGGTGACCGCGGCTTTGCCGTCGGCCCGTGCCTCGGCCAGCAGCTGGCGGTCGTGCCTGCTGAGCCCGGGGCCCGGCGGGTCGGCCGCCCCCGGCGCCGCCCCCGCCGACGGCGGCGCGACAGCGGCTACGACGGCGGTGATGAACAGGGAGATTGCGGTCGACCGAAGCAGTGATCGACGGCTGCGAGGTGAATCCATGTGTGGCCCCAACGGTGCGTCGTTCGGCGGGCGAACGGGGTCCGGCGGCTCGTCGGAAGCCGCTCGCAGCATTCGCATCGTCCGCACACCGAGTGATGTTTCACCCGATCGGTGGAACGCGGGGCGACGCGGATCGCGGTGTCAGTCGGTGGCTGGGCCGACCTGGTGGTGGCCGCCGCGGTAGAAGATCAGCGGGGGCGTGTCCCGCCGGGCCGCCAGCGACACGACTTCGGCGAGCACCAGCACGTGGTCGCCTGCCCGCTGCATCGTGAGCGAGTGGCACTCCATGGTCGCGACCGCGTCGTCGAGGAGGGCGGCGCCGGTGTGGGGGCCGAGGTGGTGGGCGATGCCGTCGAGGGTGCGGGGGCCGTGGGCGAAGTGGCGGGACAGTTCGTGCTGGTCGGCGGCCAGGACGGACACGCCCCACCGGCCGGAGTCTTGCAGGGCGGTGACGAAGGGGGAGGTCGCGCCGAAGCAGACCGAGACCAGTGGCGGGTCCAGCGAGACCGAGCCGAAGCTGTTGGCGGTGCGGGCGGCCTGGCCGTCCGCGGTGGCGGTCGTGACCACCATGACCCCGGTCGGGACCCGGCCCATCACCTTCCGCAGCGTGTCGGGCTCGACCAGGAGGTGCTCGGACAGGCGGTGCTCGGACGCGGTCATCTGGGCTCCAAGCCGTTCACGGCGACGCGGGCGGGTGGACCCTGCCAGCGGACGGCTTCGGGTAGGTCCAGGCCGAACTGGTCGAGCACCCGAGCGCAGATGTGGGTGACGATGTCGTCGACGGTCTCGGGGCGGGTGTAGAACGCCGGGGTGGGCGGCGCGATGACCGCGCCCATGCGGCTCAGTGCCAGCATGTTCTCCAGGTGGATCTCCGAGAGCGGCAGTTCGCGCGGCACCAGCACCAGTTTGCGGCGTTCCTTGAGCGTGACGTCCGCGGCGCGCGGGATGAGGCCTTCGCCGTAGCCGCTGCGGATCGCGGCGAGGGTCTTCATGCTGCACGGGGCGATGATCATGCCGTCGGTGCGGAACGAACCGCTGGAGATCGGGGCGGACTGGTCGCCGGGGCCGTGCACATGGTCGGCCAGCGCGTACACGTCGGACGCGGCGAGGTCGGTCTCCATTTCCAGGGTGGCCCGGCCCCACTTGCTGAGCACCAGATGTGTGGTGACGCCGAGGTCGCGCAGCCCGCGCAGCAGGCGTACCCCGATGACTGTGCCGGTCGCCCCGGTGATGGCCACGACGAGTCTCATCGCGCACCCGCCGGGCGGAAGCTGCGAACCATGTCGCCCTTGCGCGCGAACGGGGCTGTCGCGTCGATCCAGGTCCGGTCGCCCGCGCCGCCGCGGCCCCACTCGGGGCGCTGCGACGGGTCCATCCCCAGCGGCCGGAAGCCGGTGAACGTCGTGCAGTCCGAGCCGAGGTTGGCGCGGGTGGTCATGGCCCAGAGGACGTCGTCGGTGGAGCGGATGTCGATGTCGTCGTCGGTGAACACGATCAGCTTCACGAACCCGTGCCCCTCGAAGATCCGCCGGGCGAGCGCCCCCAGCCTGCCGTCGTCCGCTGTGGACTGTTTGCGCACCGCGACCACGAGCAGCAGCATTCCGCCGCCGGACGGGCCGTAGTGCAGGTCGCTGATCAGGTCGGTGTCGGCCGACAGCGCGACCGAGAGGGCGCCGGCGAGCCCGAGGATCACCGACTGCTCGCGGCCGGGGCCGATGACCGCCTGGTAGGTCGGGTCGCGGCGGGTGGTCACCGCCGTCACGGTCAGCACCGGCAGTCCGGTGCGGGCGTCGCCGTCGTAGCCGAGGAACTCCGGCAGCGACGCGGCGGGCGGGCCGCTGAGCGCTTCGTCGGCGGTGGTGTCGTCGAGGTAGCCCTCGATCACGATCTCGGACTCGGCCAGCACCGATGTCGGCTGGCTGACCGCGTCGGCGAGGGCGAGTGGGCTGCCCGCCAGTGCGCCCGCGACGTCGAGTTTGGCTGCCGGGAGCACCGCCGAACTGAGGGCCGAGGCGAGCATCGCCGCAGGGGGCGCGCCGAGATTCACCGAGACGGGGAGCCTGCCACCCTGCTCGTGCAAGGCCCGCAGGGCGCGGCCGGGCACCATCCAGATCGCGAGCCGGTCGCTGTCGAGCACGAGCATCCGGTGCACGGACAGCGCGACAGTCTCATGTCCGCAGCCGTGCCCTTCGGCATAGACGATGCCCATCGTCAGGTACGGACCGGCGTCGCGCGGGGTGGTGCGCAGCACGGGGAGGTCGTGCAGCTTCAGGTCCCGGACCTGCCTGCACGGCGGTTCGGCCGTCCTGGTGGGCGGGCGCGCGGCACTCACCATGGCTCGGGCGGTCGCCGGGGTGATCGCCTGGGGGAGGCCGGGCAGCAGCTGTCCGACCCGCTCGGCGCTGCCGTAGAGGCCCAGCAGCACGGGGATGGGCGAGTCGGACACCCGGTAGCGGGCGAGCCTCTCGTCGCGGGAGACCGAGTTGGCGGGCACGCCGGCGAACGTGTCGGCGTAGTGCGCGGCGACGTCCTCGCGGCCGAATTCGCCCGCGGGCTCGCTCCAGTCGTCGGGCCGGTGCGTGCGGACCCAGTCGACGGCGTCGCGCAGGGAAAGGCTCCGCCTTGCCATTACGGGCACTCCTTTCGCGCGGCGGCGAGGTCCGCGAACCAGTGGCCGGGGCTGTCGGCGCGCAGCAGGCCGGTGCCGACCAGAACGCCCGCGTACCCGGCGTCGATCAGCTGGGCGGCCTGCCCGGGGGTCTCGATCCCGCTCGCGCTGACCGGGCAGCGGGTGCCCCGCGCGAGCGCCGACGGAAGCAGCCGGGCGCTGCGGCCGAGGTCGGCGGCCCCACGCTCGCGATCCCGGATGTCCTTGTTGTTCACCGCGATCACACAGTCGGCCGCATTCGGCACCCGCTCGATCTCGGCCTCGTCGACCACCTCGACAAACGGGGTGAGCCCGAGCGCGAGCGCCCGGCCGACCAGGGTGGCCAGCGCCGTCGCGGGCAGCAGCGTGGCGGTGAGCAGCACCGCCGCCGCACCGAGCTCGTGGGAGGCGACGAGCTGCTTGTCGCGGGTGAGGAAGTCCTTGCGCAGCACCGGAACCGGACTCAGTCGGGCGATCTCGGCCAGCATGGCGGGATCGCCGCCGAACCACCGGCCGGTCACCACCGACAGGCAGGCCGCACCCGCGTCGAGGTAGGCACGGGCGATGTCGGCCGGCGATCTGGCGCCGACGAGTTCCTCGCCCGCGGCGCTTCGGGGTTTGATCTCGGCGATCACGGGGGAGGGGGCTGTGGTGAGGGCGTCGATGAAGGGGCTCATCCGGCCACCGCCTGGTTCGTCCACTCGCGACGGAGCCTCGTGATCCGGTCGGGGTCGAACATCCCATCCGGTCCTCGTGACCCGCTGTCCACGTCGATCCCCGTGAACAGCGGATGCCCGCTCACCGCCCGAAAGTCAGCCGCGCTATCCGGACGTAGGCCGCCTGCCAGCAGGAACGGCCGGGTCAGCGACTCCGCCACCCTCAGCACCACTTCAGGCTCCAGCGACCGCCCCGTGCTGCCCAGCGCTCCGTCTGTGCCGACGGCGTCGAGGAGGAACAGGTCGACACCGGCCCGTTCGTAGGCGGGGATCAGCGGCGTCTCCACGCAGCGGCCGTCGCGGACGTGGAGGACCTTGACGACAGTGCGGCCCGCTGTCTTGAGGGCTCGGGCAATGCCCGGTTGCTGGTAGCCGTGCAGCTGCAC
>NZ_JBOHGC010000677.1:0-7139 GCF_050699995.1 Actinokineospora sp.
TGGGCAACCTGTCACTGGCCGTGGTCCTGGCGATCGGCGCGTGCCGGGTCGCGAACGGCGGGCTGGAACTGGGTGTCCTCACCGCGTTCACCCTTTACCTGCGCCGGTTCTACGACCCGCTGGACGACCTGGCCATGGTCGCCAACTCCTACACCTCGGCGACCGCGGCGCTGGAGAAGATCTCCGGTCTGCTGGAGGAGGAGCCCGACGTCCTCGACCCGAAGGACGCGGTCACCCCGCCGCCGCACGCGGGCGGGCGGTCGGTGCGGTTCGCCCAGGTGGAGTTCCGCTACTCCGCCACGGGTCCGGTGGTCCTGCCGAAGTTCGACCTGACCATCCCGGCAGGTCAGACGGTGGCCTTGGTGGGCGCGACCGGCGCGGGCAAGTCGACGGTGGCCAAGCTGGTCGCCCGCTTCTACGACCCGTCTTCCGGGGCGGTCCTGCTCGACGGCGTCGACCTGCGGTCGGTGTCCGATGTGGACCTCCGCCGGTCGGTGGTGATGGTGACGCAGGAGAACTTCCTGTTCGCGGGCTCGGTCGCGGACAACATCGCCCTCGGCCGCCCGGACGCCTCCCGCCCGGAGATCGAAGCGGCGGCCCAGGCGGTCGGCGCCCACGCGTTCATCGAGGCGCTGCCCGAGGGCTACGACACCGATGTCCGCAAGCGAGGGGGCAGGCTGTCGGCCGGCCAACGCCAGATGGTCGCCTTCTCGCGCGCGTTCCTCGCGGACCCGGCGGTCCTGGTGCTGGATGAGGCGACGTCGAGCTTGGACGTGCCGACGGAGCGGGCGGTGCAGACGGCGTTGGAGTCGGTGCTCAAGGACCGGACGGCGTTGATCATCGCCCACCGCCTGTCGACGGTCCTGATCGCCGACCGCGTGCTGGTGGTGGCCGATGGACGGATCGTGGAGGACGGCTCCCCGGCTGACTTGATCGCGAACACCGGTCACTTCGCCGACCTCCACAATGCATGGCAGGATTCTCTGGCCTGACCAAGCACGTCGGTGCGCCGAAACTTTTCGCAAAAGGTGTCGATTCGGCACCCTGCCGTTCGTCGCACTGATGACAGCACGGAAGAACAACCAAGGAGCAACCAATGCGCACCCTGATCACCACCGCGTTCGTCTCACTCGATGGTGTCGTCGAGGCGCCCGGCGGGGAACCGGGTTACCGCAACACGGGCTGGACCTTCAACGGCATCGAGTTCGACGAGGCGGCCTACGAACTCAAGGGCCGTGAGCAGGGCGAGGCGTCGGCCATGATGATGGGCCGGGTCAGCTACGAGTCGTTCTCGCCGGTGTGGCCGACGATGACCGAGGACTTCGCGGACTACAACGTGATGCCGAAGTACGTCGTGTCGACCACTTTGCAGGAGAACGACCTGGTGTCCAACTGGGGCGACATCACCATCCTCCGTTCGCTCGACGACGTCGCCGCGCTCAAGGAGACCGAGGGCGGAGCGATCATCGTCCACGGCAGCGCCGCTCTGAACCGCTCCCTGGCCGACGCGAACCTGATCGACCGCTACAACCTGCTGGTCTTCCCGGTCCTGCTCGGCGCGGGCAAGCGGCTGTTCAGCGACGCCGACAAGGACAAGCAGAACCTCAAGCTCGTCGAGAGCGAGTCCTACTCGAACGGAATCCAGAAGATGGTCTTCGACGTCGCGCACTGACCCGCCCACACCGGGGTCGGCCCATGCCGACCCCGGGCAGGCGTTCCCTCAGGGGCGCGCGGTGATCTGCTGGACCGCCCAGCCGTTTTCGTCCGGGTCGCTGAAGAAGCAGAAGCCCGCGTTGTTCAGCTCGTCTCCGTCGACGGCAGGCTCGAAGCCGTTCGGGCCCGCCACCCGGATCTCGCTGACCTCCACCCCACGCTCGGTCAGCTGCTTGTGCGCGGCCCGCAAGTCGTTCACGACGAGCTGCAAGCCTTGCAGGGAACCAGGTTCCATCACGCCGACGCCCTTGCCGATGACGATCGAGCAGCCCGACCCGGGCGGGGTCAGCTGAATGACGTGCATCTCGTCGCTGATGAAGGTGTCGTGGTCGACGTTGAAGCCGAGGGTCTCGGAGTAGAACTCCTTGGCGCGGGCCACATCCGTGACCGGCACGACGACGACTTCGAGGGTCCAGTTCATGGTCAGCCTGCTTTCGACATTGAGGCCGGCACGTCGTCGAGACGTGCGTAGCTCTGGTTGATTCCGGATTCCATCGGGGACGCCGCGACCAGGTCCCGGATCTCCAACATCATCATGCCGCCCGGGCCCTGGGAGACGATCCGCCAGTCGCCGCCGACGCGGAGGTCGACCGCGCACTCGATCAGGTTCCAGCCCTGGGCGCCGTGCCAGCGCTTGAGCAGCTCGGGCTTGGTCAAGGCGTCGAAGACGCGAAGGTCGCGTCCAGCTGGTCGACAGCCATTCCATAACCTCTCGGTTGTATAACCGATTGGATTTACACGCCGAGGGCGCGCGCACGTCAAGTCAGCCGAAGAAGATGAACGGCAGCCCGATCCAGCCGACGGCGATCCCCGCCGCCGTGCCGACCGCCAGCCAGCGCAGGACCGGGGTGCGCCGGGCCAGCCAGATCGAGGGCAGCAGGCCGGCGGTGACCACGATGTTCGAGCCGACACCCAGCAGCGGACTGGTCTCGGCCAGGGTGGCGGCGAGTCCGTTGATCGCGACGGCGACGAAGACGAAGGCGAAGAACGCGACCGTCAGCCCGGTCAGCCAAGGCGTCGGCTCGGGGGGACGCTGCCGATGCGCGCTCGGGCGCTCGGCGGGCTGGACCACGGACACGTCGCCGGTCAGCGGGTCGACGTAGCTGATCGGGTGTCCCATGGCGTTGGCGACGCGTCCCGCGAGCTGCCTGCCCCGGCGTGACACGACGAACCCGGCCTGACCCGGTTCCCCCGCCTCACTGCGGTGCACGGCCCCGACGACCCGCGCCCACTCGTGCAGCGACGCCGCGAGGTCGGCGCCCAAGGCGAGACTGTCCGGGTCGACCTCGCGTTCGGCCGTGCCGTCGTGACCGACCAGCACCGCCCGCTCATCCCTGGCGTGCAGCTCCACCGTCGTCCCCTCCACCAAGCGCGTAGAAGGCGACCGCCCCCGCGGTCGCCACATTCAGCGAGTCGACCCCGCCCGCCATCGGGATGCGCACCGCCTGCTCCGCCGCGGCGATGGCCTCCTCGGTCAGGCCGGGCCCTTCGGACCCCAAGAGCACCGCCACCCGTTCGCCGGGTCGGACGGCCTCGGACAGCGGTACCGCTCCGGCCCCCGGGGTGAGTGCCAACACCCGGAAGCCGCTGTCGCGCAACCATTTGAGCCCGTCGGGCCAGGGTTCGAGCGGGGCGAACGGCACCGCCAGCACATGCCCCATCGAGACCCGGACACTGCGCCGGTAGAGGGGGTCGCCGCAGCCCGGACCGAGCAGCACGCCGTCCACGCCGAGTGCCGCCGCGTTGCGGAAGATCGAACCCAGGTTCTCGTGGTCGCCGACCCCTTCGAGGACGGCCAGAACCCGAGCCTTGGCGGCCAGTTCGACGACATCGGGCGGGGCCGCGCGGTCCGCCGCGGCGAGCACGCCGCGGTTGAGGTGGAAGCCGACGGTCTCGGCCATGACCTCAGCCGTTGCCACATACGCCGGCACGTCGAGGCCGTCGAGTTCCGGGCCCAGCGCCTCGATTCGGCGCCGCACCCCGAGCAGTCCCCGGACGGGGTACCGGGAGGCCAGTAACCGCCGCACCACGACGACGCCTTCGGCGATCACCAGACCGCGCCCGCCGGGCCGGTCCGGGCGCCGGTCGGCGGACGACAAGTCCCGGAAGTCGTCCAGCCTGGGATCCGACGGATCGGTCACCTCGATCACCTGCGCCACACCGCGCAGTTTCGCATGGTCGGGCCCGAACCGGGGGCCAACCGCCACTGCTTGCTCAGCGTGACATCGACATAACTCACGGCACCAATTTGGCCGCTAGCACCGACCACAACCCTGTGAAAACGTTGGCTTCCCGCACGGATGCCGGACGAATTCCGGCCGGACGGGGAGGGCGGCATGGGGCAGGACATCACGACCGATGCGTTCAGCCAGGAAGACCGGCAGCGATACCGCCAGAAGGTGCAGCGGTGTCTCGACGCGTTGGAGCGGATGCTCAACGAAGGCGGCTTCGCGGAGTCCCCGCCGTGGATGGGCTTGGAGATCGAACTGAGCCTGGTCGACAGTTCGCTGCGGCCCGCCATGCTCAACACCACGGTGCTGGAGAAGATCGACGACCCCAGTTACACGACCGAACTCGGCCAGCACAACCTCGAGCTCAACGTTCGGCCCAGGCCGTTGCGCGGGGACCAGTCGCCGGATCTGGAGACCGAGTTGCGCGCGACGCTCGCCGACGCGGGCGAGAAAGCGCAGGACGCGGGTGCCACGCTCGTCATGATCGGCACCCTGCCGACGCTGCGCGGCGAGCACTTCCAGTCGAAGTGGCTCTCGCAGAGCCCGCGCTACCGCAAGCTCAACGACCAGATCTTCGCCGCGCGCGGTGAGGAGATGCTGCTGAACATGGAGGGCACCGCGCTGCCCGGCCAGCGCGTGGAACGCCTGCGCAGCCTGCAGGATTCGATCCTCGCGGAGTCGGCGTGCACGTCGGCGCAGTTGCACCTGCAGGTGCCGCCGGACAAGTTCGCGCCGAACTGGAACGCCGCGCAGTGCCTTGCGGGCGTTCAGGTCGCGCTCGCCGCCAACTCGCCTTTCCTGCTGCGCAAGGCGTTGTGGCACGAGACCCGGATTCCGCTGTTCCAGCAGGCCACCGACACCCGGCCGCAGGAACTGAAGAACCAGGGTGTGCGGCCGCGGGTGTGGTTCGGCGAGCGGTGGATCACCTCGATCTTCGACCTGTTCGAGGAGAACGTGCGGTACTTCCCGCCGCTGCTGCCGCTGCTCGACGACGAGGACCCGAAGGAGGCGCTGGACTCAGGTCGGGCGCCCAGGCTCGCCGAATTGCGGCTGCACAACGGGACCATCTGGCGCTGGAACCGGCCGGTGTACGACGTGATGGACGGCGTCCCCCACCTGCGCGTGGAGAACCGGGTGCTGCCATCGGGTCCCACCGTCATCGACCTGATGGCCAACGCGGCCTTCTTCTATGGCGCCCAGCGCGCGCTGACGAACGAAGAGCGTCCTGTGTGGACACAGATGTCGTTCCAGGCGGCCGAGGAGAACCTCTACTCCGGCGCCCGGCACGCGTTCGACGCGCAGCTCTACTGGCCGGGCATGGGCTGGATCCCGCCGGACGAACTGGTGCTGCGCAAGCTGCTGCCGATGGCGCACGACGGGCTGGCCGACTGCGGCGTGCCGGACTTCTGGCGTGAGCGCTACCTCGGCGTGATCGAGCAGCGCTGCCTCGCCAGACGCACCGGGTCGACCTGGCAGCGCGCCGTGGTCGCCCGGCTCGAATCCCGCGGGCTGGACCGCGACGCCGCCCTCACCGGGATGCTCCGCCGGTACATCGAACTGAGCGGCGAGGGCGAGCCGGTCCACACCTGGCCCGAGCACTGATCCACCACTCGGATCTGTCGATCCCCCGAAACGGCGAGACCCCGCTCCGGACGCACGGAGCGGGGTCTCACTGTTCCCGAACTGACTGCCACCCCCACCACGAGGCGACGAAACTTAGGTTAGCCTAACTTTACTTCCTCCGCAACACCCGTTGTCGACGCCATCTCGGAGCGGGCAGCTTGACCCCGCCGCGGCGCACCAGAAACACCCCGCACGCCACCGCGGTCAGCGCCGCGATCGACCCGCCGATGTAGAGCGGCGACCGCGCACCCCACTGCTGGGCCATCCACCCGACCATGGGCGCCCCCACGGGATTGCCGCCCAGGAAGACCAGCATGTACAGGCCCATCACCCGGCCGCGCATCTCCGGCGCGACGGCCAGCTGCACGGTGGCGTTCGCGGTGGTCATGAAGGTCATCAGCGCCACCCCGACCGGGACCAGGGCGATCGCGAAGGCGGTGTAGGACTGCATCAGGCCGACCACCACCTCCAGCACGCCGAACGCGAACGCCGCGCCGAGCAGCAGCCGGGTCCGCGGCCTGCCGTTCGAGCTGCGCCGGGCCGCGAGGAGCGCTCCGGCCAGGGTGCCCACGGCCAGGGCGGTCGACAGCACGCCGTACCCGGCGGCGTCCTTGCCGAAAACGTTTGCGGCGACCACCGCGAGGGTCACGAAGAAGGTCATCCCGAAGGTGCTGACGAAGAAGACCAGCACCATCACGGTCATGATGTCCGGGCGTTTGCGCACGTAGCGCAGGCCCGCCATCAGCTGTCCGGGCCGGCGCGGGATCTTCGGTGTGCGGTGCAGCTCGGCCGCCCGCATGCGGAAGAGGCTGCCGACGACGGCCAGCGTCAGCACGGCGTTGGCGAGGAACAGCCAGCCGGTGCCGATCAGCACGATCATCAGGCCGGCGATCGCGGGACCGACCACCCGGGCGAGGTTGAACCCGGTCGAGTTGAGCGCGATGGCGTTGGTGACCTGCGATCGGCCGACGATCTCGGCGACGAACGACTGCCGGACCGGCACCTCGATCGCGAAGAACACCCCGACCACGAAGCACAGGATGTAGACGTGCCAGACCTCGACCAGGCCGGTCACGTCCAGGACGCCGAGCACGAGCGCGCACGCGGCGACACCGAGCTGCACGCCGATCAGCAGCTTGCGCTTGTCCAGCCGGTCGGCCAGGACCCCGGCCCAGAGGGACAGCAGGATCGTGGGCGCGAACTGCAGCGCGGCGGCGATGCCGAGGGCGACCGGGTTGTGGCCGCTGAGCACCAGGACCAGCCAGTCCTGGGCGATGCGCTGCATCCAGGTGCCGAGGTTCGACGCGAGGTTCCCGGCGGCGAAGAGCCGGTAGTTGCGGATCCGCAGGGAGGAGAACGTGCCCGCGGGAGGCGACACGGGCGGGGGCGAAGCGGGTGGGGGTGAGGTGCGTTCGGACTGCTGCTCTCGGGTACCACCCGCGTATGCCCGCACTGGTTCGCGTTACCGCCATCCCGTAGATGTCCCGGCCGCGGCGCGCATGATTCAGGTGGTCAGCACACGTCCGACCGGGGCTGACTCGATGATGCTTAGCATACCTTACTAATGTGGTC
>NZ_JBOHGC010000678.1:0-2425 GCF_050699995.1 Actinokineospora sp.
CGCATCTCCCAGAAAGCGCCGCTGAACGCCAACGTCCTCAACGTCGGCGGGGGCACCCCGTTCCGCACCAAGGCCGCGCTCGAGGTGACCGTGCCCGGAACGGGCAGCGAGTCTTGGAGCTCGGGGACCACCCAGACGGTCACCTTCAAGAAGACCGGGGCGGTCCAATCGGTGGATCTCTACTACTCGCACACCGGGGCCGCGATCGACTACGTGAAGATCACCGCCACCCCGATCGACGTCTCGCTGGTGGCCGATGGGGTCAACGTCAACTACGCCTGGACGATCGCGGATGCCACGGCCCTCACCGCCGGCTTCACCGGCAAGCTCAAGGCGAAGGTCGCCACCCCGGCCCCCTTCCAGACGGACGTCGAAGACGTCCAATCCAACAGCTTCGAGCTGAAGGGGGCGGTGACGCTCACCGCCCCGGGCGGCACCGTGGACCCCGGCCCGGGGATCGTCATGACCGTGGGCGGCACCTACACGATCGCCTGGACCAAGTCCGGGGCGGTGAACAACGTGAAGCTCCACTACTCGACCAACGGCGGGATCGCCGGCGGGGGGACGTATCCGGACCCGGCGAACCTCATCACCACCGTCGCCTCCACCCCCAGCACCTACAACTGGACGGTGCCCGACAAGGTCGGGACGACCCTCCGCATCCGGGTCAGCGATGCGAACAACGCCAACGTCTGGGATGAGTCGAACAACGTCTTCCGAATCAAGGGTGCCTTGCAGCTCACCGCCCCTGAAACCGCGGGGTTGAGTTACACCGTCGGCTCTGCGCAAACGATCACCTGGACCACGACCGGGACCTTCTCGCCGGTTGAGCTCCACTACGACGTGGACGGCAACTTCGCCACGACCGCCGACACCTTCGCGGTCCTGCCGCTCTCCACGGTGACCAACTGCGCCCCGGTCTCGCCGGCCATCACCTGCAGCGGGAGCGCCTCCTTCACGATGGAGGATAAGATCACCACGGCCGCCAAGGTCCGCCTCCGGGGCACCGGGGCGGATGCCGACGTCGCCTGGATCTCGACCAACCCCTTCAAGATCCAGGGCAGCTTCAGCGCGATCACGAGTCCCGCCGCCGGGGAGGTCTGGCTCTACCCGGACACGACGAAGATCATTCGCTGGACCGCCAACGGGACGATCACCAACGTCAAGCTCGAGTACAAGACCTCGGCCGGGGGCAGCTACGTCACCCTCGTCGCCTCGGATCCCGGCCACACCAGCGGCAACAACAGCTACGCCTGGACGGCGGGGCTGCCGGACGTGAAGACCGAGGACGCCTACCTCCGGGTCTCGGATGCCACCGCCGGCTTCACGACCGTCTTGCTCGAATCCGCCGCCTTCCGGATCCGGCCGCAGATCACCGTAACGCTCCCAAGCGCCGGCCAGCCGCTCACGGCGCTGGCGGTCGTCACGGACGCGATCCAGTGGACCCGGACCGGGACCACGATCGGCTCGGTCGATCTCTTCTACGACACGGCCGGCGGCGCCGGGGGCTACCCGGGGGCGCAGAAGATCAACAGCACCCCGGTCGCCCTCGATGGGATCACGTGCCCGGCGGGGACGTGCAAGTACACCTGGACGATCCCCAACGCGATCGGCGCGAACGTCCGGATCAAGATCATGGACGCGGCGGTGGGCTTCGCGAACGTCTTCGGGGAAGGTCCGGTCTTCACCATCCGCGGCGGGCTAACGCTCAACACCCCCACCGGCAGCGGCACGACGGTCACGGCGGCCTCGACGACCAACAGCGTCCAGTTCACCTACGCCGGCTCGGTGGGCACCGTGACGGCCCGCTACGACCCCAACTCCGGCAAGGGGGCGGACAACATCGCCGGCAACGCCGATGACTACCCGACCTTGATCGGCACGGCGGCCCCCGGCGGGACCAGCGGCACCGCCGCGATCAACTGGGACCTCTCGGCCGCCACCGGCACGAACACGACCACCGCCACGGACAAGGGCCGGGTGAAGGTGAGTGCGGGCGCCGGCGCCACCGCGGTCAGCTCCGAAGGCGCCGACTTCCACATCGGGACGACCTTCGACCTCACCGCCCCCGAGAACGGGGCGGTCGTGGACGTGGCCGCCGGCCCCACGCACACGATCACCTGGGCGCCGGGCCCGGCCACCGGGGTGACCGACGTCAAGCTGGAATACACCAACAACGCCTCCAACGCCACCCCGACCTGGGTCGAGATCGCCCCGGCCGTGGTCAAGCCCAACAGCGGCAGCTACGTCTGGACCTTCCCGACGGCCCTGGCGGACCTGCAGAACGACAACCGCCTGCGCATCTCCCAGAAAGCGCCGCTGAACGCCAACGTCCTCAACGTCGGCGGGGGCACCCCGTTCCGCACCAAGGCCGCGCTCGAGGTGACCGTGCCCGGAACGGGCAGCGAGTCTTGGAGCTCGGGGA
>NZ_JBOHGC010000679.1:0-4034 GCF_050699995.1 Actinokineospora sp.
GAACTGGCCCCGCACGGCGGCGAGGACCTGGCCGCGGCCCGCTCCGCCGCCGCGGAAGCGCTCGCGCGCGCCGAGGCCGCGCAGAGCAGCAACCCCCTGGGCAGCTTCACCGAGATCGCGGCGGCGGACGTGGAACTCGACAAGGCCATCGCCGCCGCCGCGTCGGAGAAGCAGCGGGTGGAACGCCTGCGACAGCAGCTCGACCAGGCGATGACGGCGGCGTCCGCCCAGGTCACCGCCGCCGCCGACTTCATCTCAACCCGGCGCGGAGCTGTCGAAGCCGAAGCCAGAACCCGGCTGTCGGAAGCGCAACGCCACCTCGACGAGGCCACCCGATCGCGTGAGTCCGACCCGTCGGCTGCCCTGCGACACGCTCAGGCCGCCGCCGACCTGGCCGCCCGCGCAGCCCGGGCAGCGGAGGCAGACGTGCGCGTATGGGAGCGCCGCACTGCGCCACAGTCGCCGTTCGGTGGCACCTCGGGGGCGATCCTGGGCGGAATTCTGCTGAACAGCGTCCTGAGGGGCGGTGGGGGCGGAGGTGGCTACAGCCCTGGGTCGTTCGGCGGCTCCAGCAGCTCCCGTCGCATCGGCGGCGGCGGCCGGTTCTAGATCGAGCCCTCCGCGCGATTCGCGGCTTTCCGCAGGCGCTCGACGAGGTCCGCGAACGCGCCCAACCGGTTGTCGATCGTGTTCTGCAGGATCTCTTGGTCAAGGTCCGCGTACTGATGCGCCAGCATGTTGCGCATACCGACGATCTTGGGCCAGTCGGTAGGCGATTCGGCCTCGAGCAGGCTGGGGCTCACCTTGCCGACGGCGTCGATGGCGACTTCAAGCCGATGGCTCACGGCGTCGCGGACCAGGACGTCATCGAGTGAGCCACGCGAGAGATGCTCGTCAAGCACGCGCAGGTGCTCGCGGGCGTCGTCGAGGTGTTGGGAATCGCTGCGTCGCCACTTGGTCATAGCTCCACCGCGTCGGACAGCGCGGAGGGCGCGACGTGCGGCTTGAGCAATCGGGCCGGGACAATGTCGACCGGGTGTCCTAGTAGACGCTCGAGTTCGAGATCAAGTGCGGCTAGGTCGAACAGGTCGGCTCCCGGCGCGAGATCGACCAAAAGGTCGATGTCGCTCGCCTCGTCGTCCTCACCGCGCACCACGCTTCCGAAGACTCGGACATTGCGGACTTTGTGGGCTTGAGCGAGCGCGAGCACTTCATCCCGGTGCCGAGCAAGGATCCTGCCCAACGGAGACTTCGGCCTGAAGTGCCTGGCTCGATACGCTCGGACCAGTCGGGAGACTTCTGGCTGACTTCGGCCGATGGCGCGGGCGATCTGGTTTTGGGTGAGGCCTTGGTCGGCGGCTTTGCCAACCGCTTCACGCAATGAGGCGCCGGCACGGGCGCGCAGTTCATCGGCTTCAGCGGCAATCTTCGCCAAAGACTCCATGAGCTCCACGTCCGCATCCATATAGCACATGCTATACCCATGCTTCGATGGTCAGCCAGGCTAGATCGTGTAGTGCCAGGCGGTCAGGCTGTAAGCGCTGAACCAGGAGCCGAACAGGACGAACGTGGTCGTCCACGCCACCATCGTCACCCTCGACCTCCCCGCCAAAGCCACCGCGATCGGGATCAGCAGCACGAACGCGGGCACCAGCATCCGGGGCTTCGACGCCATCATCCCGTCCGACCCGAGCGTCAACACCACGATCCCCGCCCCGTACAGGACCAGCGGCCAGGGCACCGTCCGGCTGAACGCGCTCACGGCCGTCAAGGCGACCGCCCCCAGCAGGATCAGCACGATCAGCAGGTCCATCACCACCTGGCCGTCCGCCAGGATGCGGGTGGCGAAGGTGAAACTCGATACGCCCCAGTCGAACTGGGAGTTCCAGCCCTCCCGCTGGATCTGCCACCAGCCACCCAGCTTCCCCGTCTGGGCGGCGACGTAGCCCCAGTAGCCGAGCAGGCCGAGTGGGGCGAGCAGACCCCCGACCACGGCTTCCCACCGCCGTGAGGACCGCAGCGCCACCAGGGCCGCCAGGCACACGACGCCCACCAGCACCGTCGCGGTGGGGCGGATCAGGCCGGCGCCGATCGCGTAGCAGCCCGCTTCCACCCACTGCCGTTCCACGACCGACACCAGCGCCCAGGCGGCGAACGCGGTGAACAGGGCCTCGGTGTACGTCATCGACAGAGTGATCGCCATCGGCGCCCCGGCCCACAGGGCGACCAGCAGCAGGCCGCGCCCGCCCGCGAGCCGCCTGCCGATGCGGGCGATGGCGTACGCGGCGGCGATGCCCGCGGCGAGGTTGATGATCAGGGCGGCGGCGAACAGGCTGGTGCCGGTGGCCGCGGCGACCGTGCGGAGGATGAACGGGAATCCGGGGAAGAACGCCATCGCGGTGTTCGCAGTGTGGTTCCCGAACGCGTCGACGAAGTCCTTCGGCACCTGCTCGTAGCCGTTCTCGGCGATGATCAGGTACCAGTTCCCGTCCCACGACCGCAGCAGGGTCTGCAGCTTCTCGTCGTGGAACTCGGCGAACACGACCAGCATCAGGAGCCCGGCGAGCCGGACCGCGAGGTACACCGCGGCGGGTGCGAGGGCCGCGGCGACCGGTCTGGACAGCCGGAGCTGGGTGATCATCACCGGACCACTGTGACCGAGTTCCCGAGCACCGTCCGGCGAATGGTGGGACTTCGGAAAACGGTGACAGAATCGCGAATCGGTTTTGACGCCAGGCCACCGCGCCCGGTGGTCACTGTGTAGCGCCATCGCGCATTGCCGATACAGAGTGACCATGGTGCCGCCGCCGGTCGCCGACCAGACTCGCGGACATGGCCGACATCGAGCAGAACCAGCTGATCGACCGTCACCGCGCCGTCCTGCCGTCGTGGCTCGCCCTGTACTACGACGAGCCGATCGAGCTCGTGCGCGCCGAGGGCAGGCGCGTCACCGACTCGACGGGCGCCACCTATCTCGACTTCTTCGCGGGCATCCTGACCAACGCCATCGGCTACGACGTCGCCGAGATCAGTGACGCGATCCGCCGCCAGCTCGACACCGGCGTGGTGCACACCTCGACCCTCTACCTGATCCGCGGGCAGGTGGAGCTGGCCGAGAAGATCGCCAAGCTCTCCGGCATCCGCGACGCCAAGGTGTTCTTCACCAACTCGGGCACCGAGGCCAACGAGACCGCGCTGATGCTCGCCACCACGTTCCGCCGCAGCAACCAGGTCCTCGCCCTGCGCAACTCCTACCACGGCCGCGCGTTCGCCACCGTGGGCATCACCGGGAACCGGGGCTGGTCGGCCAGCTCGCTCTCCCCGGTCAAGGTCAGCTACGCCCAAGGCGGCTACCGCTACCGCAGCCCGTTCGGTCATCTGTCCGATGTGGACTACATCCGAGCGTGCGCCGACGATCTCCGGGAAGTGTTGCAGACCACCACTTCCGGCGATGTGGCGTGCATGATCGCCGAACCCATCCAAGGGGTTGGCGGGTTCTGCGTGCCGCCGGACGGCTTGTTCAAGGCGTACAAGGAAATCCTTGACGAATACGGCATCCTGCTGGTCTCCGACGAGGTGCAGACGGGCTGGGGCCGCACCGGCGAGCACTTCTGGGGCATGCAGGCCCACGGCGTCACCCCGGACATGATGACCTTCGCCAAGGGGCTGGGCAACGGCCTGGCCATCGGCGGTCTGGTCGCCCGCCCCGACGTCATGGACTGCCTGACGGCCAACTCGATCTCCACCTTCGGTGGCAACCCGGTGTCCACGTCCGCGGCGCTGGCGGTGCTCGACTACATCCGCGACCACGACCTGCAGGCGGCGTGCGCCAGCCGGGGTGCCCGGGTGATGGACGGGCTGCGCGCCGCGGCCGAGAAGTACGCCGTGGTCGGCGACGTGCGCGGAAAGGGGCTGATGATCGGCGTGGAGCTGGTCGAGCCCGACGGTTCGCCGAGCCCCCGCGCGGCCGGCACCGTGCTGGAGGCGTGCAGGGAGCGCGGGCTGCTGATCGGCAAGGGCGGGCTGTACGGCAA
>NZ_JBOHGC010000680.1:0-1361 GCF_050699995.1 Actinokineospora sp.
ACCGTGTTGAGCGACACCTTCCACCCGGCGGCGACGAGGTCCTCCCACACCCGCGGCGAGCCGTAGGTGCCTGGCGTTCCCCCCGAGTCGTCGAAGGACGCCTTCACCGCGGCGTCGACCTCGGCCCGACGCTGCTCACGGGCAGTCGGTGGGCGGTGGTGCCACTTGTAGAACCACGACTCGCTCACATCCAGCGCCCGACAGGACAGCGCGTGGGAAACGCCGTGCTCGGCCCTCTGGGCGGCGACGAACGATGCCACGGTCATCGCGTCGCCTCCTTGACCCACAGGACCACGGAGCGCTTGAGGACATCACGCTCCATGCGCAGCTCGGCGTTCTCCCGCTCGAGCTGGTGGAGGCGGGCACGCTCGTCGACGCTCAGACCTTCCTTGTCGCCGCGCTCGACCCGGTCCCGGTCGACCCAGTTGCCCAGCGTCCCGGGGTGGATCCCCAGGTCTCTGGCCTGGGCTTCCCCCGTTTTCGTGGAGGGCTGCTGATAGCTGGTCGAGCCTCTCATTCGCCCGCTCCCTGATGCCACCCGATCGGATCGAGGGCCGCAGAAGCGATCTGAGAGGGAGGTTTTCACGCCGCCCGGTTCGTTGGCGCCGATTCGGCGGCCCGCCGGGCGAGAACGGACTCGTAGACGACGGGCGGGAGCATCTCGGCCGAGCTGTGCCGACGCCGGGTGTTGTAGGCGTCGATGTAGGTGGCGACCTCGCGGCGGGCTTGGTCGCGGGTGGCGAAACGTCGGCGTGACAACAGCTCGTGCTCCAGTGTCGAGTTGAAGCTCTCGGCCGCTGCGTTGTCCAGGGCCGAGCCGACGCGGCCCATGGACTGCGTCACCGCCAAGGCGTCGCAGGCTCGGGCGAAGACATCGCCGGTGTACTCGGCGCCCTTGTCGGTGTGGAAGATGACGCCGGCGACGTTGCCACCGCGTACGGCGGCGGCCATGCACAGGGCGGCTCTGGCCAGCGCCGCGTCGTGGTGCTCGCCGAGGGCGAAGCCGGGCAGGCGTCGACTGGCGAGGTCCTCGACGGTGGCCAGGTAGAGCTTGCCCTCATCGGTAGGGATCTCGGTCAGGTCCCCGCACCAGCGCTGATTGACGGCCTCGGCGCCGAAGTCCCGGCGCAGAAGGTCAGGGACGGGTGCGGCCGCCTTGTCGGGGCGGGTCAACGAGCGCCGCTTTCGTTTCGGGCACCGGCCCTGCAGGCCCTGGCGGGCCATCGAGTCGGCCACCGTGTTGAGCGACACCTTCCACCCGGCGGCGACGAGGTCCTCCCACACCCGCGGCGAGCCGTAGGTGCCTGGCGTTCCCCCCGAGTCGTCGAAGGACGCCTTCACCGCGGCGTCGACCTCGGCCC
>NZ_JBOHGC010000681.1:0-41870 GCF_050699995.1 Actinokineospora sp.
TGGTCGACCACGTCGGCGAGCACCGCTGGCCGGAAACAGCCACCCTGCGCGGCGAACGCGACGACACCCTGTGGCGCGCTTTCGCGGCGCTGCCGGACCGCTGCCGGTCCGTGTTGGGCCTGCTCGCGTTCGCGCCGGATTTGAGCTACGCGCAGTTGGGGCGGGCGGTCGGGATAGCGGTGGGCAGCATCGGCCAGACCCGCGGCAGATGCCTGGACGTGTTGCGGCGCAAGCTTGTCGCACTCGGCATCCCGGGTGAGGTGGCGTGATGACCGACGAGGAATTGCTCGCTGAGCTCGCGGGCATGTTGGACCGGGTTGATCCCGTGCCTGCCGCCGTTCGCACCGCGGCGATGTTGGCGGGGACGTTCTTGGGCGCCCGTTGGGACTGGCTGGAACTCTCGCCGTTGGCTGGGGTCGAGGTGCGCGGCGACGCGCGGATGTGGCGGTGTGGGGCCGGGGTCATCGAGATCGCCGACCGGGTTTGCGGGCTGCTGACCATTCCGGTCACCCGCGCCGAGCTGCACAGCGCCTCGGGGGTTGTCGTCGTCGCGGTGGATTCGGTGGGGGCGTTTTCCGTGCGGTTGCCCGCGGGGCGGATGCGGCTTGTCCTGCACCGGGCCGATGAGGTGCCGCTGGTCTCGGGGTGGTTCCGCTGACCTGGGCCCACCACCACCAGGCCGCGCTCGCCCACCAGGAACGCGGCGAGCCGCTGCGGGCCCGGCCACACGCGCGGCTGGCCCGCGAGCAGGCGGCGACACCGACGCAGGCGGCGGAGTCCGCGCTGGTCATGGCGTGGATCGCGCAGCAGGTTGGTGACCACGACACGGCGGGCTCGCTGATCGCCGAAGCTCGGCCCGCGCTGTCCGGGGAGCTGCTCGCCCGCGCGGACTGCCTGCATGGACTAGCGCTGTGTATGACGGCCGAGCACGAGTCGGCGCTTACCGTCCTCACCCGGGCGGCGGGGCGGCTGCCCGACGGACACTGGCGGGCCAACGCCTTGGTCGGGCTCGGCGTGTCGGCCGGATACCTGCGGCGCACCGCCGTGGCGGAGGATGCCCTCGACCGGGCGCACGCCATCTATCTGGCGCACGGCAAACCGGAGCGGGCCCGGACTTGCTTGCACAACAAGGGATTCGTCGCCGCTCAGGCCGGTGACTTCAGCCGGGCCCTGCGCCTCTACGACACGGCAGGCATCGACGAGACCAAGCGGCCGGAAGTCCTGATCGACCGGGCGAACGCGCTGCTCGGCGTCGGCCTGGTCAACAGCGCCGGTCGAGCCCTCGCCCGGGCGGCGGTGGCGCTTGGGGCCAACGGACGCGGGCCCGCGTTCGCCGAAGCCACCCTCGCCCACGCGCACCGTGCGCTGCTGTCGGGTGATCCCGACACGGCGGCGGAGGCGGCCGTGACCGCCGCCGAGCTGTTCGAGGAACAGCGCAACGCCGGGTGGTCCGCGCACGCCCAGGCCGTGCGGCTGCGGGCCATGGGACGCACCTCGACCGACATCGCCGACCGGTGTGAGCGGGCGGGCTGGGCCACCGAGGCCGCTGAGCTGCGCCTGCTCGCCGGGCGGCTGCACCTCGTGGAGCCACACCGCTTCGCCGCCGAACCCGGCTTGCGCGCGCTCGGCTGGTTGGCCCGAGCCCGCGGCGCACGCAACCCACGGGCGGCCTTCGCCGCCTGCCGCGCCGGGGGTCTCGGCGACGCGCGGCTGGCCGCGGTCGGGGTGGACGCCGCGGTCTCGGGCGGGCGCCCTCGAACGATCTTCACCTGGGTGGAGCGTTTCCGTGGCGCGGATGCCCCCGCACACCGGGAAATCAGTGCGGCACTGGGCGACCGCGGGCTGCTCGACTTCTTTGTCCACAACGGACAGGTGCGGATGGTTTCAGTTTTCCACGGGCGATTCCGTGAACACGTCATCGGATCGGCGCGCACCGTCGCCGAGGCCGCCGAAAGCCTGCGGGTAACGTCCACATTGGACGCACGCACCGGCGACACCGCGGCTTCGAAGCGCGCGGCACGGCTACTCGATGCGACCTTGTTCGCGAAGGTGGTCCGGGGTCGGGAACTGGTCGTGCTTCCCTCGGCGGACTTGTCGTCGATCCCGTGGGCGGCGCTGCCGAGCCTGGCGGGCAGGCCGGTGTCGGTGGCACCGGCCGCGGCCGCCTGGCTGCGCGCGAAACTCGCACCCGAGCCGACCGGGCCGACCGCGTGGATCGCCTGCCCCGGCTTGACCCACGCGACGCGCGAAGTGGCTGCCCTGCACGCACGACACGGCGGCACCCTGGTCACCGGCCGGGAATCGACCGTCGCGAACGTGCTCGCGGCGATGAACGGAGCGGGCCTGGTCCACATCGCCGCCCACGGACGCCACCACCCGGCGGCCCCGCGGTTCTCCGCCATCGCCTTGGCCGACGGCCCGCTGCACGCCCACGACATCGAGCGGCTCCCCGAACCGCCCCGGCGGCTCGTGCTGTCGTCCTGTGAGTCGGGCAAGGCCGAGTTGCCGGGGCTGATCGCCGTGCTGCTCGGCCTGGGTGTCGGCACGGTGATCGCCAGCACGCTGCCGGTCCCGGACGACCTCGCGGTCCCGCTCATGACCGCCCTCCACGAGCACCTCGCGGCGGGCACGGGCCCGGCGAAAGCGCTCGCGGACGCCCAGGCGGCGCACGGGCACCTGGGCTTCACCTGCTACGGCTCACCGGGATGACCTCACCGGCGACACCCGTTCCCGCGCGGCCGCGTGGGTCAGGCCCTCCTTGATCGCCGTGGCGATCTCCGCCGCCACCCTCGGCGCGGCGAAGGAGGTGCCGCTCCAGCGGGCGGCGCCATAGGTGCGGCCGGTTTCCGACGGGCGGACGTGGGCGCTGACGACGTCCACACCAGGCGCCGCCGTGTCGACCCACGGGCCGTGACCGGAGAACGGGGCGGGCGCGCCGTCCGGCTTGGTGGCGCCGACGGCGACGACCGACGGGAGGGCGGCGGGCCAGAACGGGCGGGACGTCCCGTGGTTGCCCGCGGCGGCGACGACCACGGTGTCGGTGAAGCGGGTGAACTCGTGGACCAGTGCCGGCGGGCAGCGGTCGTCGGTCGTGTGGCAGCCTGCGGTGAGAACGACGACATCGATGTGTTCGCCGCGGCCCGCCGCGTGTTGGCGGGTGCGGCGCAGGGCCATCGCGACCGTGCGGTCGTCGGTGAGGCCGTGGGAGCTCAGCACCCGGTGGTGGCGCAGGACGGCCCCCGGCGCGTGCCGCAGGGCCACGCCGGTGACGAAGGTGCCGTGGCCTGCCTGGGCGTCGGTGACGCCGTCGCCCTCGAAGTCGAGGGTTTCGGGGGTGGGACCCCACTCGCCGAACCAGGGGCGGCTGGTGAACCACGGGTGCGGGTCCACGCCGGTGTCGAGGATCAGCACCGTGACCGGCTTGGGCCACGTCTCGGCGAGCGGTTCCGGGGGCAGCTCGACGGGCTCGGGCTTGGCGCCGGTGCCGTGCAGGATCGGGGCGCCGACCATGACCGTGTGGACGTGGTTGGCCGACACCTTGAGGCGGTCGGCGTAGTCCGCGGCGATCCGGACGGCGTCCGCCGTCGGGCGCAGCCGCAGCGTCGCGTGGTCGGCAGGGTCCACGCGGTCGATCCAGCGGCCGAGCGCGTCGACGGCGGCGTCGAGACCGCCGAGCGGCACGAGGAGCTGGCCGCGGTGGACCAGGCACTCGGCGGGTCCGCCCGGGTCGTGGTGCTGGAAGGCGGGGTGGCGCTCGGCGATCTCTTGAGTGTGCACAAGGGACACGCTCCCGTCGCAAGGGGACATGCGCGCGCGGGAAGGCCCCGAGTCACCCGGAGTGGTGATTTCCACACTCTGTGATGACAGGCCGCCCGGAGTGCGGCCGTTAGCCGTCTTTCCGGGTGGAACGAGCCCGGTTAGGGTGCAGAAATACGGTCAAGTCGTGGATAGTGGCTTGGTTGCGCCGGGTAGTCGGACCGAGTTCGCGGATGGTGGTGACGAACGTGGATCGGACAGTGAGCGTGCTGTTGCTCCGCGTCGCCGCCGTCGCCGGGCTGCTGATGGCGTTCTGGGTCGCGATGGTGCTTTTCGCGTCGAACGCGTCGGCCGAGGACCGGCGTCCGCCGCCGAAACCCACCCGGCCGAGCGCCGGACTGCTCGGTCTCGTCGGGAACACCATCAACGTGGCACGCCCGCTGGCGAGCGGGCTGGTCGGCACGGTGTCGGAGGTTCCACTCGTCGAGGACCCCGTCGACCTGCCGATCCTGGAGCCCCAGGCAGGCGCCAGCCAGTCCAGTGAGACGTTCTCGGCGCCCGCCGCGGTGTCGGTCAAGCCGCCCGCGCCGCCGCGCAAGGTCGTGGTGAGCGTGCCGGAGCCGGTCAAGGCCGCTCCGGTTCGGCCCGCGCCCAAGGTCGAGCGGCCGGTTGAGGCCCCGCGACCGGTCGTGGTCCCGAAGGCACCCGCCCCCAAACCCACCTTCGAACTGGTGGCCGGCTCGTCGGATGAAGAAGCCGACAAGCGCACCGCCCCCGAGCCGCCCGCCGCGCCCGCGGCACCGGCCGCTCCGGGGTCCACCGCCTCCGCCGCCTCCGACGGCGGCGGTCACGCCCGCGGCCTGACCGGCATGCTCGCCGGTCGCGCCTCGCTCACCCCGCCCGCGTCGGCGGGAGTGGCGGGAACGCGCGTCACGGACGCGGCAGGCAGATGCGCGGGGCTTCCCGCGTCGTCCCCCGACTGACCCAGCACCTATATCGGGGACAGGTGTGCCCATAGGGCGCCCGTGTCCACCTTCCGACCATCTCCACAGCCCGATCTGCCGACCGCGCCCGTGCAGATCGGGACCCTGGCCCCGGCGCCGCGATGCCCCCGCGGCGCCGGGGCACCCACTGGCCGTCCACCTTGATCGGCACAACGAGGGGCTGTGCCGAATGACCTTCATGGTGGACGACCAGGTCGAAGTGCGCTGGATGGCGACAGACCCGGAAGGGTCAACGCGTTACGCCATCCAGCGCACTGCGCTTTTTAGCGGGTAAAGGGGTAGGAAAGCTAGTCAAGCGACCGGAATGTGCCCATACGGACTTATCGGCGCGGGCGATCCGGTGACGTTCTCGGCCACCAGCGACAGTCTGCGCACGGCTTCGGCCAGTTGTGCGGGGGGCAGCGTGTAGGGCAGCCGGAGCCAGCGTTCGAGGCCGCCGTGGGCGGCGAACCGCGATCCGGGCGCCACCCGCACCCCGAAGTTCTGCGCGGTCACCGCGAGCCGGGTGCCGATCGGCTCGGGCAGCCTGCACCACAGGCTCAGGCCGCCGCCCGGCACCTCGAAAGTCCATTGTGGACAATGGGTTCGAACCGCTGCGACCAACGCGTCGCGGCGGGTCGCGATCTCCGTTCGGCGTTCCCGCAGAACCGGGTCGGGATCGGCGTAAAGTTCAGCCAGGACAAGCTGTTCGAGCACCGGCGAACCGAGATCGTAGGCGTGTCGGGCGGCGGCGATCCGGCGGATGACGTCCCGCGGCGCGCGCACCCAGCCCAGCCGCAGCCCACCCCAGTGCGACTTGCTCGCCGACCCGACAGCCAACACCGTGGCCTCACCGAACGCGGGCAGCGGCGCGGGGCCGTCGAGCGGGTCGCCGTCGAGGTCGAGTTCGACGAGGGTCTCGTCCACGACGACGGGCGTGCGCGCGCGGCGCAGCGCCGAGACAAGCCGGGCCCGGCCGTCGGCGTCGAGCCTGCGGCCGGTCGGGTTGTGGAAGTCGACGATGAAGTGGGCCAGCCGCGGCGACGCCTGGCGCAGCGCCGCCTCGATGCCCTCGTGGTCCCAGCCGTCCTCGACCAGTGGCACGGCGACGGGGATGGCGTGCGCGGCCTTGATCGCGTCGATGGCGTTGGGATAGGTGGGGAGTTCGACCAGGACCCGGTCGCCGGGGTCGGTCATCGTGCGCAGCACGAGGGCGAGCGCGTGGTGGGCGCCGTTGGTGATCAGGACTTCGGCCGGGTCGGTCGGCAGACCGCGCGCGGTGTACCGCTCGGCGATGCGCTCACGCAGGATGTCGACGCCGTAGTCGTGGTAGCCGTGGCCCGCCAGTTCGGCGGCGAACCGGGAACGCACGGCGTCGATGGCCTTGGCGATGCCCGGCACCGCCTCGGGCGCCGCGCGGGCCAGGTCGAGGGGCTGCTCGTCGAGCGACGCCCAGGTCCGGTCGGCGGCGACCGGCAGGGCGGTCCACGAGCCTGACCCGCGCCTGCTGACGATCAGGCCGTCGGCGCGCAGCAGGTCCCAGGCGGTGCCGACGAGCGTGCGGCTCACGCCGAGAGCCTCGGCGAGTTCGCGTTCGGCGGGCAGGACCGTGCCGGGCGGGAGTTGCCCGTCGAGCACCACCAGCTTGATCCCGGCGGCCAGTCCGGCCGACCCCTGCCTGCTGCCGTGGGCCCGCCACTCGCCCAGCAAGCGGACCAATTGCTGCCGGGACACCCGTCCACTGGGTGGAACACTCGACGCCATGCGGCCAATTGTCGCAGATTGGCTCTCGAAAGGAAGGCCAATCGTTGTCAGGATGGCCGCATGGCCTTGGTCGACCTCCAACATGTCCCGGTCCGGGTCGCGCCCGGACGCCGTCTCACCCAGCTGTTCGCCGGGCTGGCGCTCTACGGCGCGAGCATGGCGCTGCAGATCGAGGCCGTTCTCGGCCTCGCGCCGTGGGATGTGCTGCACGAGGCGCTGAACAAGGTCACCGGGCTCAGCTTCGGCACGATCACCGCGATCACCGGCGTGATCGTCATGCTGTGCTGGATCCCGCTGCGGCAGCGGCCCGGCGTCGGCACGATCGCCAACATCGTGCTGATCTCGGTGTCGGTGGATGTGACGCTGTTCCTGCTGCCCACGCCGGAATCCCTGTCTGCCCGGATCGCGTTCCTCAGCGCCGGGATCGTCCTCAATGGACTCGCGACCGCGGCGTACATCGGCGCCCGGCTCGGACCGGGCCCGCGCGACGGACTGATGACCGGGATCTCCGCCCGGTTCGGGCTCTCGATCCGCTGGGTCCGCACGGGGATCGAGGTCGCGGTCCTCGCCACCGGCTGGCTGCTCGGCGGCACGGTCGGAATCGGGACCGCGCTCTACGCGGTGGCGATCGGGCCGCTCGCGCAACTGCTCCTGCCGCTGGTTTCCTGGAAACAGGACTAACCGGCCTGGGCCAGCTCCGCGCTGACGGTTCGGTGGGTGACGCCGAAGCCTGCCAGGATGTCGGCCACGACTCCCGACTCGGCGAGCAGCGCCAGCAGGACGTGCTGGTCGCCGATCGTGGATTCCTTGCGGGCCAAGGCTTCCCGCAGGGTGGCCTCGATGACCTTTTTGGATTCCGGGGCGATCGGGACGCGCCACCGCGGGCCGAACATGCGCCGCCGCTTGGCCGGAGCCAGGGCGCCTTCGCCGTGGGTGGATTCAAGCGCCTCGACGACCGCGTCGACGTCGATGCCGACCTCGCTCAGCGCCGCGGTGTCCGCTTGGGACAGTCCGCCGCGGCGGTGCGCCTGAGCGATCGCTTCGGTGACCGCGGCCGCGGTGACCCCGTGCGCGGCGAGGATCTTCGCGCTGGTCGTGTCGTCGTGCTTGAGCATGGCCAGCAGCAGGTGCTCGGGCCGGATCAGCGCGGCGCGCTCCTGTTCGGCCAGGTGGACGCCGTCGCGCACGATGACGCGGGCGGACTTGGTGAATCGCTCGAACATCTACTTCCTCCCATATTTCCTGTGCACGGCCTGTTTGCTCACGCCGAGTTCGGCCGCGATCTCCTGCCAGGACCAGCCGTCGATCCGGGCGCTGCGGACTTGGACGGCTTCGAGTTGTTCGAGTAGTCGGCGCAAGGCGGCCACCGCGCGCAGGCCGACCCTGGGGTCCTTGTCGCCCGCCGCCGTGGCCAAGTGGGTTGCTTCAGCCATGTCGTCAACATAGGTTGACGACACCGGGGTTGTCAACCTATGTTGACGGAGGCAGGATCAGGGCATGCCGGGATTCGCAATCGCTGAAGCGGCCGGGGTAGGGCCGGACGGGCACGATCGGCCGAGCGAGGACGTCGTCGTCGTGCTGCCGGACGCGGTCGTGCTGCTCGACGGGGCATCGACCTCACGCACCGATCTGCCCAGCGGCGGGGCGTACGCCCGGGAACTCGCCGCCCAGGTCGCGGCCCGGCTGTCGGCCGCGCCCGAACTCGACTTGGCGCACCTGCTCGCGGGCGCGATCCGGTCTGTGGCCAGGCACAATGGGTTCGCCCCCGGCGAGAGCCCTTCGAGCACTGTGTCGATTGTGCGGTGGGACGAGCGCATCGTGGAGGCGCTCGTGCTCGCCGACAGCCCGGTGGCGGTCTTCCTCGCCGACGCGGTGGAGGTGGTGGCCGACGACCGGCTGCGGCACCTGCGACCCGGGAGCTACCGCGATCGACTCAGCGCCGGCGGTGGGTTTGGCCACGACCACGTCACCGCGCTGCGCGAGTCCGCCGAGCGGGTGGCCCGGTTCCGCAATCAGGAGGACGGGTTTTGGGTGGCCGAGGCGGTGCCCGCCGCCGCGCACCGGGCGATGCGGGCCTCGTGGCATCGGGCCGACGTGCGTACGGTGCTGATGGCCACCGACGGCGTGTCGTGCGGCGTCGACGACTACGGGGTCTTCGACTCTTGGGACGGCATGCGCGCGCTGGCGGCGGCCGAGGGGCCGCAAGCGGTACTGGCGGCGGTACGGGCCGCCGAATCGTCCGATCCGGACGGAAGACGCTGGCCCAGGGCGAAACCCCACGACGACCAGGCGCTCGTGCAGATAGATTTCGAGTGAACGCCTCGTCAGCCCGCCCGGTGCTCGGGCTCACGTCCCACGCCGATCCAGTCGAACCCGGCGCGGCGCAGGATATCCGCGTCGAGCAGATTGCGAGTGTCCACCACCACCGGGTTGGCCACCACCTCGGCCATCCGCGCCCAATCCAGTGTCCGGAAATCGGGCCATTCAGTGAGCACGACCACCACCTCGGCGTCCCGGGCGGCCTCGTACGGATCGTCGACCAAATCGACAACGCCTAGCTCCGGGCGCCGTGCAGCGGGCGTGAGGGCCGGGTCGTAGCCGCGGAGATGGGCACCGGCCTGACGTAGCAGCGCGGCCACCGCCAGCGCGGGCGAGTCGCGCACGTCGTCGGTGCCCGCCTTGAACGTCATGCCCAGCAAGGCGACCCGCACCTTCGACAGCGACCCGGTGCGCTTCCCGGTCACCGCCAGCCGAACTTTGTCGACCATCCGCTGCCGCTGCCGCGTGTTGGTGTCGATGGTCGCGCGCAGCAGGCGGAACTCGAAGTCGACCGAGTCCGCTACCTGCAGCATCGCCGCAGTGTCCTTGGGCAGGCAAGAACCGCCCCAGCCGGGGCCGGGCGACAGGAACGCCTGGCCGATGCGCTTGTCGTAGCCGATGCCCTCGGTCACGTCGTTGATGTCGGCGCCGAGCCGCTCACACAGCTCGGCCACGGCATTGACATAGGACAGCTTCATCGCCAGGAAGCAGTTGGCGGCGTACTTGACCAACTCGGCGCTCTCGGCGTCGGTCAGCACGGCAGGCGCGCCGAGCCGCGCGTAGAGGGCCGCGACCCGCTCAGCGGCGTCCTGCTTGTCACAGCCAACGACGATCCGGTCCGGGTTGAGGAAGTCGTGGACCGCCGAGCCCTCGCGCAGGAACTCTGGGTTGGACACGACGGCCAGATCGCCTCGGCCAAGCAAATCGGCGGTGCGCTGGGCGGTGCCGACAGGAACAGTCGACTTGTTCACCACGACGCAGTCCTGCCTGAGCAGATCCCGGCATTCGGACACGACGGACTCGACCGCCGACAAGTCGGCGACACCACCGACGCCCATGGGCGTCGGCACGCACAGGAACAGCACCTCAGGATCGAATTCAGTGACCGCCGCGGCCGCACCCAGCACGAAGGTCAACCGGCCGGAGGCCAGGCCCTCGGCCACCAGGTCAGGCAGCCCCGGCTCGAGGATGTCGACCTCGCCCTGACTCAGCCGCTTGATCTTGTCCGGATCGATGTCGGCACACACGACGCGGTGTCCGAGCGAGGCAAGACACGCGCCCGTGGTAAGCCCGACATAGCCGGTGCCGACCACCGCGATCCGCCGTACGAACATCCGTGCCACCCCCGAAGTCCCGGTTCCGGACCCGATGGTGGCCACATCTGGGCGCGCGAACAAGAGATATGCCTGGTAGTTGGGCCTCCGGTCAGCAGCATGGCTGCGGCAGGTAACGCGCCGGCCACCTGCGGCCCGTGCCGTTTACCGGGACATCGCCTTGGCGTACGCGGCGACCAGTGTGCGCGCGGAATGCGCCCACGACAGCGGTCCACCCACCCGGGCGCGGCCGATCTCGCCCATCCGAGCCCGCTCGTCCGGGTCGTCGAGCAGCCGCGCGATGAGCTTGGCGAACTCGGACTCGTCGTTGGCCTGGGCATACAAGGCCGCGTCGCCCGCGGAAACTCTGGCCTCCCTCAGGTCGAACGACACGATCGGCCTCGACATCGCCATGTACTCCATGATCTTGTTCATGGTGGACACGTCGTTGAGCGGGTTGAGCGGATCCGGCGCCAGACAAACGTCCGCTGTGGACAGATAGCGCAACAAGTCCTCGTCCGGGATTCTGCCAGTGAAGGTGACCATGTCGGCCAGGTCGAGATCCGCGGCCAGGGCGACCATCGCGTCGAACGTGTCACCCGCGCCGACGAACGCGGCATGCCAGTCGGTCCGACCGAGTTCGTCGCGCAGTTTGGCTAGTGCCCGCAGCGCGTAGTCGACTCCGTCTTGCGGACCCATGACACCCAGATAGCACAACAGGTGCGGCTTGCCCCGCTTGATTGTGTCGTCTCGCGGCGCCTCGCGGAACCGCTCGATCGCAGGCGCGCTGCGCACGACGAACACCTCGTCCGGCAGCTTCCCGCCTCGGCTGAGCGCGGCTTCGCGGTAGCTCTCGTTCGTGGCGATCACCACATCGGCGGCACGGTAGGTGGCCCGTTCCAGCCTGCACACAGCCCGGTAGAGGAAGTCTTCGCCGCGGTTGAATCGCGACAGGTACAGCTCGGGCACCAAGTCGTGCTGGTCGAACACGAACCTGGCACCTGTTCGCTTCAATCGCTTGGCGATCAAGTAGAACAGGTCAGGCGGGTTGCACGCGTGCACGACGTCGATGCGGCCGGAGCGGCGCCGGATCCGGCGGGCGAGCCGCCAGGTGTGCCACAGCGCCGAGCCGTACTCCTTGACATAGCCGCGCGGACCGCCAGTGGCGGCCCTCAACGGGTAGCGGTGGATCTTGACTCCGTCGATCTCGGCGAACGCCTCAGTGTCCCTTTTGGTCCCCTGCGGACAGATCACGTGGACGTCCCAGCCCGCGTCGCGCAGCGCCTTGCTCTCCTGCCAGACGCGACGGTCGAACGGCACGGACAAGTTCTCGACGAGGATGAGTGCTCTACCAGCCAAGGCCCACGTATCCAGGGTCGGCCCGGCGCACGTGCGCGTCGGGGAGGCGGACGAGGTCGATGACGGTGCGGTCGCCCGAGTCACGCAACGCGTCCACCACGAGCTGGTCTTTGGTGCCCACGACACACACCTCGGCGTGCGTGAGAACGTCCGCGACCGAGCTGGTCAGCAGGTCACCCAGGTGCGGGAGGCGACTCTCGATGTACTCGCGGTTGGCCCCCATCAGCCGCGATAGCGTCACGTTGGCGTCGTAGATGCGCAGATCGTATCCCTTGCCGAGCAGCCGCTCCGCGAGCTCGACCAACGGGCTCTCCCGCAGGTCGTCTGTACCCGGTTTGAAAGACAGGCCGAACAACCCCACCCGGCGCCGACCGGTGGCCGCGATCAAGTCGAACGCCCGGCGCAGATGCTCCTCATTGGATGGGAGGACATGCGCGAGGACGGGCACGGCCACATCGGCGCGCCGCGCGGCGTACAGCAACCCGCGCAAGTCCTTGGGCAGGCAAGAACCGCCGAACGCGAATCCCGGGCGAAGATAGGCCGGGCTGATGTTGAGCTTGCGATCGGCCAGGAAGACGTCCATCACCTGGTGTGAGTCCAGGCCGAGCGCGTGGCTGACCGCGCCGATTTCGTTGGCGAAGGCAATCTTGAGCGCGTGGAAGGCGTTGTCTGCGTACTTCGTCATCTCGGCGACCGGGATCGGCACCCGGAACACCGCACCGGGCAGCCCCGCGTACAGCTCTGCGACGACATCGCCGCTCGCCGCGTCGAACTCACCGATCACCGTCTTCGGCGGGTCGAGGAAGTCACGCACACTGCTGCCTTCGCGCAGGAACTCCGGGTTCACCGCCACCCCGAAGTCGACGCCCGCGGTCCGGCCCGAGAACTTCTCCAAGATCGGCACGAGCAGGTCGAGGCACGTGCCGGGCAGCATGGTGCTGCGTAGCACCACGGTGTGCCTGCCGTCCTTCTTGGCCAGTGCGCCACCGATCTGCTCAGCAACCCGTTCGAGGTACTCAGTGAACAGGCTGCCGTTCTGCGCCGACGGAGTGCCCACGCAGATGAGCGACACACTCGTCGCCACTATCGCCTCGACGGCGTCCGTGGTCGCACGTAGCGCACCCGACCCGACAACCTCGGCGGTCAGCTCCCCGATCCGCTCCTCGACGACGGGCGCGTGGCCGCGCGCGATCAGGTCGACCTTGACCGGGTTGACGTCGACCCCGATGACCTCGTGGCCGCGGGACGCCAGACATGCCGCGGAAACGCAGCCGACGTAGCCGAGACCGAAGACGCTGATTTTCATCACATGGGGAGTCGTCTGCCGCGTAACCGGCGTTACCTCGACGTTTGGGGTAACAGCCGAGGCCAGGCGCTCGATCTACCGGACGTGCCTGACGCCAAGCAGCGGCCCCTGGTCGCAGTCGTCGTGACCTACAACAGCGCGCCGGTCATCGGCGACTGCCTCGCCGCACTCGCCGCGGCGGGCGAGCTAGTCAGGGTGATCGTCGTCGACAACGCATCGACCGACGACACCGTGGCCAGGGCGGCCGCCACACCGGGAACGCGGATCGTGCGCCGCCCGGACAACGGCGGGTTCGCCGCGGGCGTCAACGCGGGCATCGCCGCCGCGGAGGGTTGTGACGTGCTGGTGCTCAACGCCGATGTCCGGCTCGCGCCCGGGTCGATCTCCGCGCTGCGCGCCGCGGCGCGAGCAGGCGACGCGGGGATCGTGGTGCCGAAGCTGGTCAGTGCGGACGGGACGCCGCACCCGTCGCTGCACCGGTCGCCCGCGGTGTGGCGAGCGTTCGCCGAGGCGGTGCTGGGCGGAACCCGCGCATCGCGGATCGGCGCTGTCGGGGAGACGATCGGTTCGCCCGCCGCCTATTTGAGCCCGCGCTTCGTGCCGTGGGCGTCCGGCGCGGCGTGGCTGGTCACGCGAGACTGCCTGGATGCGGTCGGGCGGCTGGACGAGCGTTACTTCCTCTACTCGGAGGAGACCGAGTACATGCTGCGGGCGGGGGACGCCGGTTTCCGGGTGTCCTTCGAGCCCTCGGCCGTGGCGGTACACCTCGGCGGTGAGTCCCAGACCTCGGCGAGGTTGTGGGCGCTGCTGGTCGCCAACCGGGTCCGGTTGCACCGCGAACGTCACGGCCCGCTATCGGGCGCGGGCATGTGGCTCGCGGTGGTCCTCAACGAACTGCTCCGGGCCCCGCTGCGCCCACGGCACCGGGCCGCGCTGCGCGGGCTACTCACCCTGCGCCGCTGGCCCAAGCCGCTGCGCGAGGTCGGGGCGCAAGGCTACGTGTGCTTCGCGGCGCAGGACTGGTGGTACCACAACCGTGCCCACTCCGACTTCCAACTGATCCGCCGGGTCGCCGAGCACCGCAGGGTGCTCGTGGTCAACAGCATCGGGATGCGCATGCCGATGCCCGGACGCAGCACCCAGTTCGTCCGCCGGATCGCGCGCAAGCTGCGCAGCATCGCCATGCTGGTCCGCCAGCCCGCGCCCGACTTCTACGTGATGTCGCCACTGCCGTTCCCCTTCTACAGCAAGCCTTGGCAGCGCGCGGTCAACGCCAGGCTGGTGCGCGCGCAGGTACGGCTGGTCTGTCGGGCGCTGCGAATCCGCACCCCGGTGATGGTCGTCACCATCCCCACCGCGTGGGACGTGGTCCGTCCGATGCGCAAGCGAAGCCTGCTGTTCAACCGCTCCGACCTGCATTCCGCGTTCCCCGAGTCCGATCAGCAGGCGATCCGGGGGTTGGAGGACTCACTGTTGGCCGAGTCGGACCATGTGCTCTATGTCAGCCGCGCACTGCAAGCCGACGAGCGCGACCTGGCAGGCGATCGGGGGCACTTCCTCGACCATGGCGTGGACCTCGACCACTTCCGGAAAACCGAGCACCTGCCCGCCGACCTCGCGGCGATCCCCGGCCCCCGGATCGGGTTCTTCGGCAGCCTGGACGACTACCTGGTCGACTTCGACCTGCTCGAGCGCGTGGCAAGCGAGCTACCGGACGCCTCGCTTGTGCTGATCGGTGACGCGACGTGCTCGATGGAGCGCTTCAAGAAGTACCCCAACGTGCACGTCCTCGGCTTCCGGCCGTACGAGCGCATTCCGGCCTACGGCTCGGGGTTCGACGTCGCCCTGATGCCGTGGCTGGACAACGAGTGGATCAAGTACGCCAACCCGATCAAGCTCAAGGAGTACCTCGCGCTGGGACTGGCGGTGGTGAGCACCGAGTTCCGTGAGGCGGATGGGTACCGGCAGGTGATCCGGGTGGGCCGCGACCACACCGAGTTCATCGAGCTGGTCCGCGACACCCTGGCCGATGGTGGGCCTGGGGATCCGTTGTCGCGCAGGCAAACCGTGCTCTCGGCATCCTGGGCGTCCCGCGCGGCCGACCTCATGGCGCTTGCCGAGGGTCGTCGCTGATGTGCGGCATCGCGGGCGTGCGTAGGCTCGACGGGACGCCGGTCGACCCGCGACTGCTCGCCGAGATGGCCAAGCAGCTGACCCACCGCGGCCCCGACGACACGGGGCTCTGGGCCGCGGGACCGGTCGGCCTGGCGCACACCCGGCTGTCCATCATCGACCTCGACTCGTCCGCACAGCCGATGGCTGCCGACGGCGACCGTCTACAACTGGTGTTCAACGGCGAGATCCTCAACTATCGGTCGCTGCGAGCGGAGCTGTCCTACCCGTTCCGGACCGGCGGCGACACCGAGGTGCTGCTGGCCCTGTACCAGCGGGACGGAGCCGCCGGGGTGACCCGGCTGCGCGGACAGTTCGCCTACGCGATCCACGACGCGGTCACGGGCGAGACGCACCTGTGGCGCGATCGGATGGGCATCCTGCCGCTGTACTACTACCTCGACGAGCACGTGTTCGCGTTCGCCTCGGAGATCAAGGCGCTGCTCCCTGTGCTGCCGAGCGTCCAGGTCGATGAGGAGAGCCTGCACGGTTACCTCGCGCACCGCTCGGTGCCCGCGCCGCACACGATGATCAGCGGCGTGCTCAAGGTCCCGCCGGGCCACCACTTGGTGCTCGACGTCGCCGGAAGGGTGCGGATCGAGGCCTACTGGCAGCTGCCTGCCGAGCAAGCGACCAAGCCGATTCCCGCCGAGGAAGCGGTCCGGCGAGTCGGCGAGTCGCTCGACGCCGCCGTTCGCGAGGCGCTGGTGGCCGACGTGCCGGTGGGCACCTACCTGTCCGGCGGAGTGGACAGCAGCTTGATCACCGCGCTGGTCGCGAAAGCTCGCGGGGGCGCCGGGCTGAACACCTACGCCGCGGGCTTCGGTGACCCCAGGATGGACGAGCTGCCGTGGGCCAGGAAGGTGGCCGAGATCGTCGGCAGCGACCACCACGACGTCGTGGTCACCGCTGATGACTTCCGCGACACCTGGACCAGGCTCAGCTGGCACCGGGACGCGCCGCTGTCCGAGCCTGCCGACGTCGCGGTGTTCCGGCTTGCCGAGCTGGCCCGTCGCGACGTCAAGGTGGTGCTGTCCGGCGAGGGCAGCGACGAGCTGTTCGGGGGCTACCCCAAGCATCGCTTCGCCCGCGCGACCCGGCTGGCAGGCCTGCTCCCCGCCCGCCGCACCGCCTTGCGCGGTCTGGAACGCCTCCTGCCCGCCCGGGCCGCCCGGCTCGGCATCGCCTTGCGCGCCGTCACCGAGGCCGAGTACGCCGAGCGCATGCGCGCCTGGTTCGCGCCCTTCACCTCGGACGAGCGAGCCGCGCTGCTGGCCCGCGAACCCGTGCGCGACACGCTCGCCCCCTACCGCGCGGGCGGCGGGGACGCCTTGCGGCGCATGCTTTACGCCGACGCGCACACCTGGCTGGCTGACAACCTGCTCGAACGCGGGGACCGGATGTCGATGGCGGCATCGCTCGAGCTGCGGCCGCCGTTCCTGGACCACCGGCTGGTGGAACTCGCGTTCAGCCTGCCGAGCTCGGTCAAGGTCCGCCGGGGTGTCACGAAGTGGGTGGTCAAGGAGGTCGCGCGGCGGCATCTGCCCGACGACATCATCGACCGGCCGAAGTCCGGCTTCAAGGTCCCGCTCGACGCGTGGTTCCGCCATGGGCTGCGCGACATGGCGCGGGACCTACTCACCGGACCGTCCTCGTTCGTGGGGAGCCGCCTCGACCAGGCCGCGGTCCAGGGCCTGCTCACCGCGCACGAGTCCGGTGACCGCAACGAGCAGCCAAGACTCTGGACGCTGCTGTCCTTGGAGGTTTGGCATCGGGAACTGGCCGCCCGAAGGTAGGCCGGTGGCGCCGCGAGCCGGGGCTGCCCGGCACCACCGGCCCGCGTCAGGGCCAGACCCTAATCGTGCACCTCGGGAGGCGGGATCGGCTGGCCGGTGTCGTGCCAGACGTTGCCGGTGTTCTGGCTGAGCTTCGATTGGGTGCTGAGCAGGATCGGGCACTTGAAGAAGGAGTTTCGACCGAAGCGGTTGTCGCGGATGTAGAGCCCGGTCAGCGGCCCGTTGAGCGGCTTGTGATTGAAGTTGAGCGTGCAGCCGCCGCCATCGAGCAGGTTGTTCTCGACCACCGTGTTCGACGCCGATGACTGCAGTGCCGCGTTGGCGTCCTTGGTGGTGGACATGTCGATCGTGTTGTGTCGCAGCGTCACGCCCGACTCGCCCGCGAAGGACTGGGCGCCGTCGTTGTGGGTGGGGCCGCCGCCCTGGTTGGGGTCCGAGGCGAACCACGCCATGTCGTGGATGTAGGAATCCTGGATCAGGGTGCCGCTGTTGGCCTTGATGCCATCCACCCCACCGTGGATGTTCGCGCGGTAGATGCTGGTGTTGCGGGTCACGAGGCCGTCGATGACCGGCGCCGGGTGCGACGGGACGAACTCGGAGTCCTCGACGACCGTGTTCGTGCCACGCTCGGTGTCGAGCAGCGCCCGGTTGGTCGTGGTCGCTCGGCCGCGGAAGATGCTGTTGCGGAACGTCACGTCGCGCGCGGTGACCCGGACGAAGCCGCGAAACTCTTTGCCCTCGATGACCTGGCCGTCGGTGGCGAAGGTCTGGTCCCCGCTCACCACCGTGAGCACGGTGCCAGGGATGACGCCGGTGGTGGCTGCGGTGGGGAAGCCGGTGGACGGCGGCCGGGTCGTGGTTGGCGGCCTGCTGGTCGACGAGCTGGGCGCCGAGTTGGTCGACGTCGTCGGGGCCGTCGTGGACACGTCGGACGTCGTCGTGGTGTGAGTGGTCGTCGTGGGCACCGCGGTCGTCGGCGTGACGGACGAGCTCGTCGGGGCGGGAGTCGGCCGCTTGTCGGCCACCGGCTCGCATCCCGACAGAACCAGGGCGGCGGCGGTGACCGCCCCCGCTAACACGGCAGGACGCAAGTACCGAATAACGCTTTTAGTATGCAAGACACTTTCCTGTCAATTGGACACACCGGATTGTGCTCGCTACTGCCTACTACCGTTACCTGATCGTAGTCATCGATGGTGGTAAGGGTCACAGTGAAACGGACTCGCCGCCCGGCGAGATGTTCCAGTCGTGCAATCCACTCAATCTTGGCGCGGCCGGCGCGCGCTGGTGACCGGAGCGACGGGCTTCGTCGGCGGCCACCTGACCAGCAGGCTGATCGCTCTCGGCGCCGAAGTGCACGCCGTGACCAGGGGGCACCAGACCCAGCGTGCCCACAGCCCCGCCTGGCACGTGGTGGACCTCGCCGACGCGGAAGCGGTCTCCAGCCTGCTCCGGTCGACCGCACCGGACGTCGTCTTCCACCTCGCGAGCGCGGTCACCGGGACGAGGGACGCGGCACTGGTTCGCGCGGTGCTCGACGCGAACCTCATCAGCGCGGTCAATCTGCTCACCGCGGCGGTCGGGGCGCCGGGTATCAGGCTGGTCCTGGCCGGATCGGTGGAGGAGACCCGAGACGCGGAGGTCACGCCGTCCTCGCCCTATGCGGCCGCCAAGTCGGCCGCGACGGCGTACGCGCGAATGTGCCACCAGCTCTGGGACGTGGCGGCGACCGTGCTGCGGGTGGCCATGGTCTACGGCCCCGACCAGCCTGACACCACCAAGCTGATCCCGTACACAATCCTGGCCCTGCTTCGCGGCGAGGACCCCGAGCTATCCAGCGGAACCCGGCTGGTCGACTGGGTGTACGTGGGCGATGTCGTCGAGGCGTTCCTCGCCGCCGCCGACACCGACAAGGCCGCGGGACAAGTGCTGGACGTCGGCTCGGGCACCCAGGTGTCGATTCGGGACACGATCGAACTTCTGGCGGCGGTCATCGGCGGCTCGGGACGGCCGCGGTTCGGCGCCATCGCGGACCGGCCGCTCGACCACGCCCAGATGTCCGACCCGCGGCCGACGGCCGAGATCCTGAGATGGCGCCCCGAGACCGGTCTGGAAGAAGGCCTGCGGCGCACAGTCGCGTGGTACGCGGCAGACAGGATGGAATCGTGAGAATAGAACCGACTGCCCTCGACGGTGTGCTGCTGTTCCAGCCGACCCCCAGCCGCGACGAGCGCGGCCTGTTCACCCGCACGTTCGACGCGACGGTCGCGCGGCGCGCCGGGCTGGACCCGCACCAGTTCGTGCAGGACAGCCAGTCACGGTCGCACCAGGGCGCGATCCGGGGCCTGCACGGCCGGTCCGGCCGCGGCGAGGCGAAGCTGGTGCGCTGCGCCCGAGGAGCGGTCCACGACGTCCTCGTCGACGCCCGGCCGTCGTCACCGACGTTCGGCAAGCACATCGCGGTCCGGCTCGACGACTCGGACTTCGCCCACCTCTATGTGCCGCCAGGGCTGCTGCACGGGTTCCAGGCGCTGACGGAACACGCCGACGTGTGCTATCGGATCGACCGGGAGCACGACCCCACGGAGGACATCTCGGTTCGCTATGACGACCCGGAGCTGGGCATCGCCTGGCCGCTGCCGGTCAGCGTGATCAGCGCGCGCGACCTGGCCGCGGGCTCCTGGGCCGATCTGGTGGCCGTTCTGCCGTCGTGACCCGCAGCAGCGCGCCCGCGATCCCGATCAGCAAGAACGACAGGCCCTCCGCGGTCTTGAACGAGACCATGTCGAAGGTGGCGCTGCCGAGCAGCGGGACGACGAGGCAGGCGGCGATGGTGAGGCCCAAGTCGCGCCGAACCGGGTCAGTCGACCGCGACCGGACGCGCAGCACGGCATAGATGCCGCAGACGAACACCGCGATGAACGCGGCGGTCCCGACTACCCCACCCTCGACCAGGTGCAGGATGTACTGGTTGTCGAACACCTGGTGTTTGGGCGCGTACCAGGTGCCGTAGCCGCGCCCGAACCACAGGTGCCGCAGCACCTCGGTGCTGGCGGCCGGATAGTCCCAGGTCCGCCACTTGACGCTGTCGTCGGTTCCGGCGTTGGAAAACAGGCTGACCATGTTGCTGATCAGGCCGGGAGTGGCCAGTTTCATGACGACCAGGAAGCCGAGCACGGCGAGCAGCGCATGCGCCCGCCGACGTGCGGGCCAGCCGATGAGCAGCACGATCGCCACCCCCAGGAGTCCGACCATGGCCGATCTCGAGGCCGAGAACATCATGCCCGTCGCGACCAGGCCCACGCAGATCCACCAGCGCGGCGTCGGCTGGGCACGCTGCCGCGCCTGAAGCGCGAAGTGCGCGGCCAACGGCAGGATCATCGCCAGCACCACACCGAACTCGATCGGGTGGCCCATGGTTCCGCCGACCCGACGCAGCCCGTTGCGCTGAACCTCGATCAGGGTCTCCCCGGACTCGTACCGCAGGATCGGCAGCTTGAGCAGCTGGGTCAAGTCCACATTCAGGAGGAACTGGAAGATCCCCACCACCGCTGAGATCGAGCCGCACACCACGACCGCTTTGAGCACGAAGTCGATGCGGTCGATGCCCCGCACGCCATCGCACACGCCCAGGGCAAGCCCGAGGGAGGCGAGCATCAGCACGATCGCGTGGTCGGCCAGGCTGACCTCATCGGCGGGCAGGTAAACCACCATCGAGGACCAATACGTCGCCAACAGCGCCGCGCCGTAGGCGAACACAGCAGTGCGCACGACGTTGCGACCCTTGGCCGCGCCCAGCGTGTGGGTGCATTGCGCGCACAACCAGAACAGGCCGATCACCATGGCCGCCACCGCTGCAGGCGAGAGCGCGAGTGGAAGACCGCGGAAGACAAGCCGGGCAGGGATCACCAGGAGGGCCACGACGAACAGCACGGCCACTGTGGCGCCGTCGGCTCGCTGGGCAGGCGGGCGGAGGAAATCATGTTCGGGGAGTCGGGTCCCGCGCGCAGCGGTGGCGGCCATGATCGGGCTCAGCCGGAAGCGCTGGGTTCGAGTGTGGGCGAGCCGGAACGCGTGGGCCGCGCGGCGCCTGCCCGGCGGCGCGTGCGGGCGCTCATCGCGCTCTCGAAGCCGAACGTGGCGACCAGTGCCGCCAGGACGCCGAGCACCCCCGCGGCGGCCGCGGCACGTATTCGGCTCCCGCCGTGCGCGGCGGGCGTCGTCGGCGGCACCACCTCGATCGCGCTGATGAATGTCGACGACGGGGCGTTGACCTGCCGTTGCCTGCTGCCCAGTTCGACCTTCGCCCGTTCGGTGACTTTGGCCACGATCTCCCGCGCGCCCTCGGGGGTGTCGCTGCTGCCCTGGACGAACACGAACGGTCCGGTGATCAGCAGCTCGGGATTAGTGCTGCCATTGGTCACCTCGTACCAGGTCTTTCCGCTGGGCGCGACGCCGAGTTGAGCGGCGATCCCCGGGTCGCGCAGAGCCTCGATGAGGATCGTGGCCGAGATGGACAGGCCACGGTCGAAGTTGAGCAGCGGATTGGTCTGGTCGGGCGTCCGATCGGGATCGGCGGACTGGCTGGCCCCGCTCGGGGGCAACATCAGCACCAGCACGGTGGTCGACTGGTACACCTTGGGCGCGGTCGCCCATACGGCGAGCGCGAGCAGGATGGACAGCGCGAACGCCGGCAGTGACACATACCACCGCCGGAGCACCACGAGGATCGTCTGCCAGATGTCCATACGGTCAGTGCATCGCTCGCCGACCAGGGGGGTGTTACCGGTAACGGCGGATACGACACACCGATACCGATGAGGATGGGCATCCCGCCAGCGACCCTGATCTGGCGCCGACGTGGAGCTACTGGAAATGACCGAATTGGCCGTCGTAACGCCGAGCTACGCCCCCGACGTCGATCTGTTCGCCGAGTTGCACCGGTCCGTGCTGCGGCACACCGGCGATCGAGTGACCCACCACGTGATCGTGGCCGACATCGACCGGGGGCTATTCGCGCGGTTCGCCGGCCCCCGCTGTCGTTTGTGGACAGCCTCCGAACTGCTGCCGCGGCGCTACCTGCCGCTACCGCGGTCCGGGATGCGGATCAACGCACGGCGCCCGTGGCCACCGGTGCGCGGCTGGGTGATGCAGCAAGCCCTCAAGATCGCGACGACCGCGGCACTGGACGCCGAGGTCGTGCTGATGGCCGACTCCGACGTGGTGCTCGTCCGCGATATCACCGCGGCGACGTTCGTCACCGAGGGCAGGCTCCAGCTCTACCGGCTGCCCGCCGCGGTGCACGAGGGGATGGCTGACCACATCCGCTGGCACCACGTGGCACGCAGCCTACTGGGCCTACCGCCCGACCAGGAGCTGCCATTACCGGACTATGTGAGCGCGCTCAACGTGTGGAGTCCCGGCGTTGTTCGGGCTATGCAAAGGCAAGTCGAGGAGGTGACCGGTCGTTCATGGATCGACGCGTTCACCCGCAGGCTGCAGATCTCGGAGTTCATCCTGTACGGGGTGTTCGTCGACAAGATCGCGATGGCCGACGAGCGGGCGCTGCCCGGGAACAGCACGATCTGCCACAACTACTGGGACACCCAGCCGCTGGACTCCGCGAGAGCGCTCGCCTTCGCGGACCAGCTCGGCGATGACGCCGTGGGGATGATGATCTCCGCCAAGTCGAACACCCCGCGAGACATCCGGCATTCGGCCATCCAGCGGTGCGTGGAAGCCGCGGGCGGCGATCACTCCTTGGGACGCTGACCGCATCCCCCGCATGGGCTACCCACAGTCACCACACTGCGGGATCACGCCGACTGATACACAAACCGCTGACAACCGATACGGTTGGTGTTCTTCGTTATGGGCGATATGGGCGAATCGAAAGACGGGCGACGGATGACCGAGCAGCGTGCCGACGGAGTGTCCATGCCGGAGCAGACATGCTCGCGGTGATCACGCCCACCTGGCGACCGGACGCGCCGCTGTTCGCGGACCTTCATCGCTCGGTGCTCGACCGCACGCCAGAGGACACCGTCCACCACCTGATCGTGCCCGCGGCGCACAGGTCGACGTTCGCCAGGTACGCGGGCCGCCGCTGCCGGATCTGGACCCACCCCGAGCTGCTGCCCCGGCGCTATGTGCGCTTTCCGTCGGGAATCTGGCTCAACGGTCGCCGACCGTGGCCGCCAGTGCGCGGCTGGATCATGCAGCAGGCGGCCAAGATCGCCGCGGCGGCCACCGTCGAGGCCGATGTCGTCCTGATCGCCGATTCGGACGCGGTCCTGGTACGCCACACGAGCGACGACCGGCTGCGCATCGATGGCAGACCAATGCTGTACCGCATGGAGAATGGCGTCCACAGCGACATGCGCCGACACGTCCACTGGCACCAGGTCGCCCATGACCTGCTCGGACTGCCCTCGCCGCCACCGCCACCGCTGCCGGACTACGTCAACGCCCTCGGTGTGTGGGATCCGGCCATTGTGCGCGCCATGCTGCGGCGGATCACCGAGACGACCGGCAAGCACTGGCTCGACGCCTTCACATCGCAGCTGCACATCTCCGAGTTCATCGTCTACGGAGTGTTCGTGGACCAGCTCCTCGGTACGGCGCGGCAACCCGCGGGCGACAACCTGTGCCATGCCAACTACGAGCAGACCGCCCTGAACCTCGATGACGCGCTCAGCTTCGCCGATCAGCTCAAGCCTGAGGCCATCGGCATGATGATCGCGGGCAACTCCGCCACCCCGCACGCGATTCGGCACGCGGCCATCCGCCGTTGCGAGGAGATCGTGTCGCAGGACGGCGACGGCGCCTGATCGGGTCAGCGGCGGACGTGTTCGCTAGCTCCCGAACCGTTGACCTTGGCTTCCGTGGCCTGGTTGCCGTTGGCGGCCGGCCTCGGCACAGGGGCGAACTTGACTGTCGCTGTCCCGTCCACATTCTGCTCAACAGCGGGCTGCTCCGGCGTCAGCCCGCGTCGGGCGGCGCGTGTGCGCCCGACGCCGTAGACACCGGCGAGTCCGGCCACGAAGGTGAAGACAAGCGCGGAGAGAGTGAGCTGGATCTGCGTCCCGCGCACTGTCTCGGGAGCCGAGGGCTGCACAACGTCGATGGCGGTGATGAAGCTGCTCGGCGGGGCGTTGAGTGCCTTCTGCCGGTTGAGCAGCTCGTCCCGGACCCGCTGCAGCGCCCGATCCACCAGCATCCGGGTCTTTTCGACCGACAAGCCGACGGCTTCGATGTAGACAAATGGGCCGTTGGAGCCGTACATCTCCGGCCTGCCGCCGCCGTCGTTGACCACGAGCTTGCCGGAGCCGTCGCCCGCTCCCAACTCGCGCTGGGTCTCCCGGGTGTTCAGCACCTGGATCAGGATGGCGGAAGTGGTCTTGAGACCGTCGTCGAAGTTGAGCAGCGGATTGGTCAGGCCCGTCGGTCGGTCCGGGGTGAGCGTGGCGCCGGACGCGGGTGTGGTCAGCACGAGCATCGTGCTGGAGGTGTAGCGCGCGGGCACGATCAGGAAAGCCAGCGTTCCCATCATGACGGACGCGGCGAGCAGCGGGATGCCGACCCGCTTCCGCCGAATGAGGGACAGGATGGTTTTCCAGAAATCCATCTTCCCTCGACCCCTCTAGTCACACGCCGGAACACAGCGGGCCCTACCGATCCCCTTCGGCTGGGAAATCGCTTGTTGACAACACACCGTTACAACGATCGCATGGTCCAGGTCACCCATCCAGCCTCACCAGCACTCTGCCGCGTAGCTGGATCGCGGTTTCGTCCTGCCGTCAAGCACAGTGCTAAAGCCTGGTTTCCGAGTAACGCGCGATCGCGCCGCCGGTGCGGTCGTAGTATTCGATGACCACGGTGTGGTCGCCCGCCGCGAGGTCGACGTCGGCGGTGTAGGAGGTCAGCCACTGGTCGCGCCAGCCGTCGATCACCAGGACGCTGTCGACGCTCAGCCGGATGCCGTCGTCCCCGCTCACGGTGAACCGGTAGGCGCCCGCCGGGTAATCCTTGGTCCGGGTCCACCGCGCTGAGAAGAAGTCCGTGGGCACCGCTGGGTCGGGCGAGCCGGACTGCCCCCAGTCGAAGTCGATCGCGACGTCGGACCGGGTCACGGTCGGTGGACCGGCCAGGTCCGGGTTGCCGAAGTACTCCGCCGCGAACGGGTCCACGGCCGGGGGCGGCGGCTCCGTGGTCGGCCCGTACTCCAACAGCGCCGTCGCACCCGCGCCCGCCTCGAAGTACTCCATCACGATCTGGTGAGGGCCTTCGGCCAGCGTCACCACAGCCGAATGCGCGGTCGGTCCTTGCAGCACCCAATAGTCGATGACAAGCGCGCCATCGACGAACAGCCGGACGCCGTCGTCAGTCGTGGTGGTGAACTTGTAGTCGCCCGCGGGAACCCGCACGGTCTTGGTCCACCGCGCGGAGAAGTTGTCCACCGGGACCTGCGGGCCAGGCGACGCGCCCGCCCACCTGTGGTCGATCCGCGGTTCGTCGCGGATGAGCACCGGAGCGCCTGCCAACTCCGAGTTGCCGAAGTAGTTGGCGGTGAAGTACCCGTCCTCCGGTCGCACGTCCCCAACCCGGCTGTAGGAGACGACCGCCTGCGCGTCGCCACCGCTTTCGAAGTACTCCACCCGAATGTCGTGGGGCCCGGCGGTGAGAACCTTGTCGACGCTGAATGGGGCGCTCTGTGGCTGCCACAGGTTGACGATCGGGATGTCGTCGACGAAAACCCTGATGCCGTCGTCGCTCACCCCGCTGAACCGGTAGAGCCCCGCCGACAGCACGTCCGTGCGCGACCACCGGGCGACGAAGTTGTCCGGGGTTATCGGCGCGCCAGGCGATCCGCTGTACCAGACGCCGTTGACCGCTTCCTCGGCCCGGGCCAGATCGGGGGGGCGAGTAGGGATCGCGGGACCGCTGCCGCCGTCCGGGTTGTTCCAGTACTCGGCCTGGTAGGCGGGTGGGTCCGGGATCGAGCCGATCCTGCGGACCGCCAGCTTCGCCGTCGCGCCGAACCCGTGCTCGTAATACTCCATGACCAAGCTGTGCGGCGCGCCGTCCATCGGCAGCCGCGCGGTGTAGGTGGACGGGGCCTGGTCGACCCATTTGTCGATCACCGCCGCGCCATCGATGAACAGCCGGACGCCGTCGTCCGCGGTGGCGGTGAACTCGTACTCCCCTGGCGCCAGATTCAGCGTCCTGGTCCACCGCGCGACAAACAGGTCGGGGCTGACCGTGGCGTGCGGAGATCCGCCGCCCCACTCGTGGTCGATCACCGGTTCCGCGCGGCTGAGCGTGGGCGGCCCAGCGGGAATCGACGGCGGCCCGGCCAGACTCGCCAGGTTCCAGTACGCGGCGTGGAAGGACTGATCCGGCTGGTCGACCGTGCCCGCCCAGGTCATCGATGCCGATGCTCCGCCGCCGCCTTCCCGGTACTCAACCCGCACCGTGTGCTCTCCCTCGCCGAGATCAGCGGTGTGGGACGAGTCGACCGACGCCGGGCCGTTCCACTGGTCGATCACCGGTCTGTGATCGAGGTACAGGCGGATGCCGTCGTCAGCCCGCACGGTGAACTTGTACCTTCCCGCGCCGAACCACTGCCGCTTGGTCCAGCGCACGGAGAACCCGTCCGCGGGCATCCCGGGGCCCGGCTGGCCCTCGCCCCAGGCGAAGTCGACGGCCGGGTCCTGCCGGGTCAGCACTGGCGCGCCCGCCAAGGTCTGGTTGTCGAAGTACTCACCGGTGTATGGCACGTCGGGCACGTAGGTGGCGGTGTAGGTGGTGTCGGTGTCGGGGGTGGCGACGGTGTGCCGGATCGGGGCGCCGTCGGACCAGCCGGCGAACTGCAGCCGGGCGCCGTCCGCCCCGGTGGCGCGGTCCGGCGCGGTCAGGCCGCGCTGGAACCCAGCGACGCCCGCGACGGTGTGCGGAGTGGCGACCGGGATGCTGTCGAGCAGCACGCCCAGCCCTGGGGGCGAAGTGGCGAAGGTCAAGTCGGCCGTGCGCGGCCGGATGGTGACCGACCTGGACGTGGACAGCCCGTTGCTGTCGGTCGCGGTGACCGTGAGCTCGTAGGACGTGTCGGCCGATGCCTCGCCGGTGGCCGGGATCGTGAAGGAGCCCGCGCGGCCGGTCAGCGGCCCGACGAACGGGTGGTAGTGGGTGCCGTGGCGCAATCGGACGACGGTCTTGAGCCCGGCGTCGTTGAGGTCGAAACCCGCGCCGTCGGTGGCGAACGCGGTGTAGTTGATCGTGTCGCCCGCCCGGTAGAGCTGGTCGTCGACAGGCGTGGACACGGTGAGAGTGGGCGGCACCCCGACCTGGATCACGATGGGCCGTGCGGGCGTCGAGTCGCCTGCCGCGGACACGGTGAGCCGTGCGGTGTAGACACCCACCGCCGAATAGGTGTGTGTCGGGTTGGCCTCGGTGCTGCCCGCGCCGTCGCCGAAGTCCCACTGATAGGTCAGCGGGTCGCCGTCGGGATCGCTGCTGCCCGCGCTCGAGAACTGGGCCGTGAGCGGTTCGACGCCCTTGGTCAGGTCGGCGGACGCGGACGCGACGGGCACGTGCGAGGTGGTGCTGTAACTGACCCGGTAGAGCGCGCCCGGCCAGTAGGTGACGTAGTAGAGGGCGCCATCCGGCGCGACTTTCATATCGACGACGGACCCGGCCTGGGTGTCGAAGTCGTGCACGGAGGCGACCGTGCCGTCGGGGTTGAGCACCGCCCGCTTGATGAACCCCTGCGCGTAGTCACCGAAGAACAGGCTGCCTTGGTACTCCGGGGGGAACATCGTGCCGCGGTACACAGGGCCACCGGTCACCGCGGCACTGGCGCCGTTGTGGTTGTAGGCGTGGATCGGGTCGATGTAGCCCGCGCAGTCGGCTTGACACGGCCCCTCATGCCGAGGCCAGGCGTAGTTGCCGCCGCGGACGATGTGGTTGACCTCCTCCCACGTGTAGTTGCCGACGTCGCCGCCATACATCTCACCCGTGGCCGGGTCGAACTGGAACCGCCACGGGTTGCGGAAGCCGTAGGCCCAGATGGAGTCGAGCTTGCCGGGCTGGCCGACGAACGGGTTGTCCGCCGGGATCGTGCCGTCCTTGTCGATGCGCAGGATCTTGCCGTGCGGATTCCCCAGGTTCTGGGCGTTCTCGCCGTCACCGTTGTCCCCCACGGCGAAGTACAGCTTCCCGTCCGGCCCGAACCGGATGCTGCCGCCGACGTGCAGCAGGTGCGACGGCGACTCCGTCTGGAACAGCTGGTACGGACCGTCGGTGCCGACATCGTCCGCCGCGCTGAACCGCACCAGGTGGTTGAGCAGGTCGTTGCCGGTGTAATAGAAGTAGACATAGTGGTTGGCCACCCCGAACTCGGGATCGAACGCGATGCCGATGAGACCGCGGTCTCCCGTGGTCTCCGAGGGCAGATCTGCGAACGGTGTGGGCAGGAGTTGGCCGTCCTTGACAACTTTGATCTTGCCGCCGCGTTCGAGGATGAAGATCCGGCCGTCCGGCGCGATCTCGAATCCCGAAGCGCCGTCAAGGCCGTCGCCCACGACCAGGGAGGTCTGGAAATCCGATGGCGGGATCGCGGCGGCCGGCAACGGTGTCAAGATTGTTCCTGTGGCCACTGTGGACAGCACGAGGAACAGCGCCGCCACTGTTCGCGCCAGAGCCCGCTCCGTCACTTTCCGTACTCCACTCGCCGCGCGGAAACCGGCCGAGCGGCCGCCCGGACGGTGATATGACCTGGATCGGGAGATCACCCAATCGTGTTACCGCAAAGACCAAATCGCGATCGACAAACGGCGTTTGGCAGATCGGTAACGGGGAACCCCGCCACCTCGATCTAGGCGATGTCCCCCAAGGAGGAACAGCTTTATGCCGACCATGACCGATGTCGTCTTCACTTACTCACTTGAGATGTTCGAAGACACGGTCAACCGTGAGTTCTGCAGGCCACCGGACCAGACGCTGCTCGCGCTGGCCCGCGACGAACGGGTCGACAACCTACTGGTGGCCGACCCTTGGCGGTCCTATCCGGCATCGGTGGCGCGGGGGCGGCGAACGCGGCTGACCGAGCCGCTGACGATCGGTGGGCGGTCCGCGTTCCGGGTGCGACCGCACCGCGCGCGCACCGCCGACCCGACCGGTATCGGCGCCGTCGAGCGGGCGTACCGGGCCTACAGCGACCTACTTGGCCGTGCGCTGGGCCGTGTGCGCGGTGAGCGCCTGCCCGCGCCGAAGTCGGCGGCTCTCGTCACCTATCACCCGTTCGTGGCGGCATTCTGTGACGCGCCCTGGATCAGCCGCATCGTGTACTTCGGCCAGGACGACTGGGCGACCGGCGAAGGCGTGCGCCCGTGGTGGCCGGTGTTCCGCGAGGCGTACCAGGTCATGGACGAGCGCAAGGTCGCGATGTTCGCGGTGTCGGAAGAACTCGCCACGCGCATGTCGCCCCGGGTGACGGTCGTGCCGAACGGGGTCGACCCCGACGTATGGCGGTCGCACCACCCCGCCCCGCCGCGGATCGCCGAACTGCCGGGTCCGCGCGCGATCTACACGGGCACCATCGACGACCGGCTGGAACGCGACCTGGTGCGGGCGACGGCGGCCCGGGTCGGATCCCTCATCATGATCGGCCACCATGGGGATCCCGGCACCGTTCGCTGGCTGCGGACGCTCGACGGGGTCCACGTTTTCGACAGCGTCGGCCAGCGGGAGCTCGCCGCGACCGTCCAGGCCTGCGATGTGGGCGTCATCCCGCACCGCGACCAGGCAGGCATCCGCGCGATGTCACCGCTCAAGCTTTACGAGTACCTGGCGGCCGGGCTGCCTGTCCTCTCGGTGGACAACCCGCCGGTTCGCGGCGTGGACGACGAACGGGTGCTACTGCGCGGACCGGAGGACTGGGCCACCGCCTTGGCGAAGGCGGTCGTGATGGGCCGGGCAGGCGAGGAGCGGCGTCTGCGCTTCCTCGACGAGGTGTCCTGGCAGCGGCGCATGCGACCCGTGGTCGACGCCGCGATCGACTAGATAGCCGCGGGCGCCGACCGCCTGCCCACGATCCGGGCGGCCATGTAGGTCAGCTCGTCGAGTTGGGGCCGGTGCGCCAGGCGCAGAACCGCGAAAGCGACCGCGCCTGCCACCGGCAGCCCGACCGCCAGCACGAGCGCCTTCGGCCCCTGGATGGTGACCGCGACGAGCAGGTAGGTCGCGGCGGCCCACATGCCGATGTGCAGTCCCGGCACAAGCGCGCCAGCCTGCCCACAGACGCTGAGACCGAGCAGCCTGCGCCGGATCGCCCACTCGACCGGCACGAGCAGCGCGGTGGCCGCACTGTAGCCCACGGCGACCCCCAGCGGACCGAACGGCAGGCCTGCCACGATGCCGACGATGGACACGATCGTGGTGAGCCAGGCGTAGCGCAGGTTGAGCCCAGCGTGACCCAGCCCGAGGACCAGCGGGGCGGTCGACGGGTGGTAGATCGCCTGCATCGCCCCGGCCATCGCCAGCACCTGCACGATCGGCACCGCGGCGGCCCAGTCCGCGCCGAAGAGCAAGAGCACGACCTGTGGCGCGGCGGCCGCCACGAGGGCCATCGCGGGCAAGGCGAGCACCGCGAGTGCCCTGGTGGCACGACTCAACTCGACGCGCAGCGCGGCCAGATCGCCCGCGAGCCTGGAGAAAGCGGGGAACAGCACGGCCCCCACCGTCTGGCTCGCCAATTGCACGGGCAGCAGGAGCAGCCGGTAGGCCAGGCCGTAGTACGCCAGCGCCTCCGGCCCCTGGAACCGGCCGACCAGCAGGTTGTCGATGTTGCGCGACACTGAGTTGATCAGCAGTCCGGCGGCGAACGCGCGCCACGAGAACCCCGCGATCTCGCGCAGGCGGTGCAGACGCAGGTTCGGCCTGCTGCCCGCGCCGACGAGCAGCAGCACCGCGACCAGCACGACATCGGTGCTGACGATCTGCACGACGATCGCCCAATAGCTGCCGCCGAGCAGCGCCACCAGCACGCCTAGGGCGCCACCCGCCACCGCGGCGGCGATGTCGGCGATGCCGATCTTGCGGAAATCCATACCGCGCAGGAGCATCGCTCGCGGGGTGATCGACATGGCCCGGATGAACAGGCTCGGCGCCAGGGCGGCCAGCACCCAGCTCAGCTCCGGGGTGGACATGAAGTCGGCCCAAAGCGGCGACACCACCAGAGTGAGAGCCGTGAGAACGACCCCGACCGCCAGATTGACGGTGACGATGGCGCCCGGCATGTCCGGCTCGACCCGCGGACGCTGGATGAGCGCGCTCGAGAAGCCCTGGTCAAGCAGCAGGCCGACGATGCCGATGTACACCACGGCCAGCGCCACGATGCCGAACGCCTCGGGGCCGACCAGTCGGGCCAGCGCGATGGTGAACAAGATCCGGGACAGTTCCCGGCCCACCATCGAGATGCCGCTCCACCGCACGCCCGCGGACAGGCCGGCCTCAGCCATCACGGCCCACAGGTCTCACCGGACTCCTCACTGGCAGCGCGCGTACGCTCCTTCGTCGGTATGTTCGCCGCGTGCGGGCATAGCGTTACCGTGGGGATATTCGACAATCCATTCCGGTGAGAAAATTTCCACTGCGCCAGTGTCGGACTTGGTCATGAAATTTGCTAGACTAAATGCCGTAAATCACACGTATATCTATTTGTTATCAAGCCGTGTCGGGTTAGGGTCCCACGGTCTGAAGTCGCATACCAAAGGGTTTTGATGTTTCCTCGGAACATGATCGGCGTTGCCCTGCTCTGTACGGCGCTGGCCGCCTGTCAGCCTGCAGGCCAAGCGCTGCCCACTTCTGGCCCAAGCAGCCCACCCGGCACGACGACCACCTCGGCCTCGGCCTCGGCCTCGACCACCAGTACTGAGCCCTCACCGAATCCCACGGCGACCTCGGATCTGTCGACCACCCGGAAGCTCACCACCACGACGGCCCCCGCACCCAACTCGCAGCCCGGCACCAGCCCCTGCGCGGGCTACCCCTCGGCGGCATGCACGGGCGTGCGCCCAGGGACCGTCCTGCGCCAGCACGCGGGCAACCTGTTCGTGAAGACGCCGGGCGCCGTGATCGACGGCATGCACATCACCGGCACCCTGCTCATTCGAGCCAATAACGTGGTGATCCGCAATTCACAGATCGACGGCTCCGTCCTGAACTACGACGACAACGCCGACATCGACGGCGCTTTCCCGTTCACGATCACCGACTCCACGGTGGGCACCACAACCTGCAAGAGCACCGACACCGCGATCGGCACGGGCAACTTCACGGTTGAGCGGGTCCACATCCGCGGGTTCGGCGACGGCATCCGAGCAAGCGCCCCCAACATCACCGTTCGCGACAGCTTCATCAAGCTCTGCACGAACGATCCGTCGACGCATGCCGACGGCATCCAGGACTACCCGGCGTCGGGCAACCTGGTGTTCGACCACAACACCGTCGACCTCTGCGGCGGTCGTGTTCCCACCGACGGCGTGTGCGACCTCAAGATCGGCTACAACGCGCCGATCTACGTGCACTCCAACACCAACGGTGGCACCCGGGGCGCCCGGATCACCGACAACCTGATCATGGGTGGGGTCTACTCGCTGTTCCTGTGGCCGCAGCCGGGCGCGTCCTGGGTGGTCACCGGCAACCGGGTGGTCAACGGCACCTGGACCTACGGTCCGGCGCACACCGAAGGCCTCTGCGGCGAGATCGACCAGTGGGCGGACAACACCGCCGTGACGATCGACTCCTCGTACCGGCTGACCAGCACCAAGCAGGCAATCCCCTGCCCAGCCTGACCTGATCCCTGAGAGCGCATCTCAGAACTGGCGTGCCAGTTCTGAGATGCGCTCTCAGCGCACCAGGGCCGCGGCCATCCCGACGAGCTTGCGACCGCGGTGGGCATAGGTCCGGCGCTGGCGGCGCAGGTACATCCGCCCCACCGCGACCTGCGCGGAGCGCAACTGCTCAGGCGTCAGTCCCGCATGCGGAAGCCAGCGAAACATCTCCCGCGCCTGCAGTGCGCTCGACAGATGCGCCTGCCATGGCGGCACGCCCAGCCTGCGGGCGATCGAGGCGATGCGCTCGGTGCGGGTGTTGCGATGGGCCAGAACCTTCGGCACATGCCCCCAGGGGCCCGCCAGCGCCAGTTTGGTGGCGAACACCTCGTCCTCCTTGAGCATGTTGCGGCGCGGGATGGGCGCCACCGGCCCGCGGCGGACCAGACCGTACAGCGGATCGATCAGCAGCGGGCTCTCATTGAGCAGCCGCAGGATCTCGGTGAACCGCACGATCGGGTCGGCGGATGCGAGCTTGACCCCGTCGTAGCCGTCGTCGGTGCGGGTGATCCCATCCGCACCGGTGTAGGCGACCTGGGTTGTCACCAGCACGCGCCGATCGTCGGCGGCGAACTCGGCGAGTGCGTGGGAGACGCAGTCCGGCGCCAGCCAGTCGTCGTCGCCGACCCAGCGGAAGTACCGACCCTTGGACAACCGCATCGCCCCGACGAAGTTGTTCAGCAGCCCCACGTTCACGGGATAACGGTGGTAGACGACCCTCGGGTCTGACCGAGCCAGCTCCCGGCACACTTGCTCGGTGCTGTCGGTGGAGGCATTGTCGGAGATCACCAACTCGATGCGTTCGTGGTCCTGCGCGAGCACCGACCGGACAACCTCCTCCAGCCGCTCGGCTCCGTTGCGCACCGGAAGACAGATCGACACCAGCTCGCCAGACAGGCTGTGCCCGGTCATCTCACACCCGCTCCAACCAGACCTCGCGCCAGAACGGCACGAACTGGCGCGGACAGTTGCCTTTGTACGCGCCCGCGCAGACCAAGCCGTCGAGCACTATGCACGGGCTCTTCATGGTCAGCATGCGACCCGTCTTCTCGTCGATGCACCGGTCCACGCGGTTGAGTACCCGCGCGGTCGAACCGCAGAAACGTGCCATCTCCTCATCGAAGCCCATGCCTCGATTGAGCCGGTTGACGTCGAGCGTGCGCTCGATCTCCGCTTTCGACCGGATCCGCACCACCTCACCGGGCTGCAGGTCCAACTTGCCTGACGGCGTGCGGCCGGTCACCCGTCCGCGGATGAAACCCCACGGCGCGCCACCCTTGATCAGCAGCCGGTTCGGCAGCAGCTTCCTGGATATGTACTGGTAGTGATTGAAGAGTCCCACGAAGATCGCCCGCAGCGTGGCCATGACGCCCGCGTTGCCGCTGCGCACGTCCCGCACATACTGTCCAGGGCTCTTGAACGGCAGACACAGCGGTGTCGCGCGCACCAACTCCGTGGCCTGGCAAGAGAAGCGCTCCGCGCCGTCGGCGTCCGGCTCCTTGCAGGCGTTGACCTCGACCAGCTTGAGCAGCGGACGGCCCGTCGCGAGATCGTCCGACCGCGCGGGAGCGGGTCCATCGACCTTGCGAAGCCAGCTGTCCTTCCAGTACATCGAGCACGCGGTCTGGCAGCCGCCATGTCCCGAGCCGTCGCACCGGGCGCCGGTCAGATGCACCGCATCGGTCATCCGGCGCAGTCCGCCCGCACCGCTGACCGTGTCGCACACCTTGTGCGCGACCTTGTGCACGGTAAGCCGCTGGCCGCAGTACTTCACCATCTCCGGCATGAACGGCAGATTCTCCAGCTCGCCCCGCTCGTTCAGGGTGGCCAGGATCTCCGTCTCGCTGAGCACCTCGACCCAGTCGCCGACGCGAAGATTGAGCGTCATCAGATCTCCTTGAGCAGGTCGGCTCCGAGCAGCGCGTCAGAGGCGGCGACCACCGCGGTGAACGGCAGTCCTGACCGCTCGGCGATGTCGAGCAGGCTGTGCCCGCCGTCTGACAGGTTCAACACCCAGAGCATCGCCAGCTGCGCCTGTTTGGTATCAGTCCAGCCACCGAGAGCGTCGTATAGGCCGCGTTTGCCGAGCTGCGGCTCGCCGAAGGGGCTGAGGTTGACGTAGTTCCGGTCGCCCTCAAGCACACCGACCACGTCCGTGAGCGTGTCCAAGGTGTCCAACATGGCCTCGGGTTTGACGAGGTCAGGGGTGTCGCCCGAGGTGTGGTACTCGGGATAACCCGCGTACGGGCTCCTGGTCAGGGAGCCCACCGCGAGATCGAAGCCAGGCGAGCAGAACTGCCGCTCGTCGTATCCGTACGGCGAGAAGTCCACGATGCGGTGCGGGCGGCCCGAAGTAGCCAGAACATGCCGCACGGCTTGGTCGATCCGGGTGTCCCCACGCCTGCTGCTCTTGTAGGTCAGTGCCCCGGAATCGCCCACGCACGCCAGGACCAAGCCGTGCTTGAGCAGGCCGATCCGTTCCTGGTTACGGGCCAGCCAGGTGATCGAGCCGATGGTGCCGGGTGCGAACAGGAACCGATAGGTGTACCGCGGCGTGGTGCCCGCGAGCCGTCGGGCGAGGGCTGTGGCGACGGCGATCCCGGCCAGGTTGTCGTTGGCCAGTGACGGGTGGCAGACGTGGCACGAAATCAGCACCTCATCGGCAACCTGCCCCGGCACGACGTGCTCGGCGTAGGTCAGGTGCCCGTCTGCCAGCGTCGAGTCGATCACCACCCGGTACTGGCCCTCCTGCAGCTCGTCCAGCGTCCGCTGGGTCAGGCAGAAGCCCCAATCCTCCCGGTAGTAGCTCGTCCGGTAGGGGATCAGATCGGGCTGCCCGGGCAGCGTGTGCAGGTGCCCACGCAGCTCGTCGAGTGACATCGTGGCGTCCACCGGCGTGCTGTAGCCGACCACGTGCAGGTTCGACGCTTGGAAGTCGACCACCCGCCTGCCCCGCGCATCCGCGATGTAGGCGTCGCGGATGTTCCACTCGCGTGGCACGGTCCAGTCCAGCACCTCGGTCCCGGTGGGGACCTCGTGCGTGGTCAACGGAATGAGCTCGTCGACAATGGCCAGGGTGGAGCGCACACCATCGCCGGTGATGCTGCGGCAAAGCGGATACAGCCGTTCCACCAGCGCGTGCAGCTCCTGCCCCAGTTCGTCCGATCTCACCGGTCCTCCCTCGCCGGCATCCGCAAGGTCTCGTCCAGCTTGCCCGCGTCGCGGCGGTCGGACAGGTACGCGAGGCGGGTGAAGCGACGGTCGAAGTCCTGCTGGCTCAGGCCGAATCGCCGATAGGCATCAGCCAGTTCCAGGGCCCCGGCCTTGACCGTCCACACCGCGTCGAAGTCGGGCACCGCGGCCCGGATCCGGGAGAAGTCGACCCGGTAGGAGCGCGGGTCGGCCCCACGCTCGCCAGTGATCACCAGCTTGGCGCCGGGCACGGCCTCGACCACCTCACCCGCGATCTGCGCCACGGTCAGGTTGTTCTGCTCCCACCCCACGTTGAACGCCTTGGCGTGCACGGCTTCGCGTGGTGCGGCAAGGGTGGCCACGAATGCGGCGGCGATGTCCTTGGCATGCACCAGCGGTCGCCACGGGCTGCCGTCGGACAGCACTCGCGCCTCGCCGCTCAGACAGGCATGCCCGACGAGGTTGTTCAGCACGATGTCCGCACGCAGCCGCGGAGAGAAGCCGAACGCGGTCGCGTTGCGCAGCGACACCGGGGTGAAGTCATCGTCAGCGAGGTCGACCAAATCCCCCTCGACCCGAACCTTGGACTCCGCGTACGGGGTCACCGGGCGCAGCGGGGCGTCCTCGCCCACCACGTCGTCCGCTCCGGACGCCCCGTAGACGGAGCAAGTGGAGGCGTAGAGGAACCGCTGAACCCCGGCGTCCCTGGCAAGGCGGGCCAGTCGGACCGACGCGCGGTGGTTGACGTCGTAGGTCAGATCCGGGGCGAGCGAGCCGAGCGGGTCGTTGGAGAGAGCAGCCAAGTGGATGACGGCGTCGACTCCGGCCAGCACTGAGCCAGGCACGTCCCTCAGGTCCACCTGGTGGCCGGGCGGATCGACAGGCTCGGGTCCGAGCACACAGCTCGCGAACAGGCCCGAGTCGAGCCCTACCACCTCATGGCCGGCCTCGGCGAGCATGGGCGCCATCACAGTGCCCAGATATCCCTGGTGCCCGGTCAGAAGAACACGCATCGAACTCACCTTCCAGCCAGGTCGAGGACGACCTTGTCGACATGGAACGCCTCTGCGTACCGAGAACCGCACTCGATGCCGCGGATCCGTGCCAGACCGAGGAAGACCTCCCGGTCGTACCATGGACGGTGTCGCTGAGACGGGTAGTTCCGTTGCAGCAGTGCGATCTTCGTCTCGGCAACCGCCGCTGTCATGGGCTGGTAGGCGGCGGGTCTGCCCAGGTCACCGTCCCACTTGACGACCTCGTAGCCCAGCACCAGATGGTCGCGGAACACCTGCGGTACCAGTTCGGCCAAGCCCCGGTGGTCCTGGTGCGCGTCGGACCGGTTAGGCCCCAGCAGCAGATCCGGGATGGTCCGTCCACGCAGGTCCACCAAGGCGTCCTTGGCTTCCTCCCAGTGCGCGGGCAGCCTCCCGTCAGGCAGTTTCAACACGGTCAGCCGGACATCAGCTCCAGGGCAGAACGCCGCGAGCGCGGCGTGTTCCTCCTCCTCGCGTGCTGTGCCGCCGCCCGATAGCACCAGCGCATCCACCCGGACTCCGGGATTCGCCGAGCACACGGTGAATAGCGTTGCGCCGGCACCGATGGCAATGTCGTCGCAGTGCGCGCCCAGCGCGGCGATCCGGCTGAGCCGCGGGGTCGAGAGACTGATCACCGGGGCTCCCACAGAGCCCACGGCCGGTCGCCCCGGGAGTACGCCTCATCCAGCGCCACCCGCTCCTTGACCGTGTCCGTGGGCCGCCAGTAGCCCCGGTACGGGTAGGCGAGCAGGCTACCGCGCTTGGCCAGCTCGGTGCACCCGTCCGCCACCAGGTCGCCGTTCTCCGGAATGTGGTCGAAGACTTCCTGGCGAAGGACGAAATAGCCGCCGTTGACCCAAAGCGGCATCTCCTCGACCGGCGTCACGCCCTCCACCAGCCCGGTTTCGCCGATGTCGACGCAGTGGAAGGTGCCCGGGGGCGGCACGACCATCATCGACGCGCCGGCGTCGGACTGGGTGAACCGGTCGATGATCGCGGGAAGCGGCGCGTCGGTCAGCACGTCGGCGTAGTTCGCCAGGAAGATCTCGTCGCCGTCAAGCAGGTGACGGACCCGACGCAGCCGCTCGCCGATCGGCGACTCGATCCCGGTCTGCACGAACGAGATGGTCCAGTCGGAGATATCCGTCGCGAGCAGTTCGAGATCGCCACCGCGGAGCACGAAGTCGTTGGACTCTGTCTCCCGGTAATCCAGGAAGAAGTTCTTGATGTGATGCGCGCCGTAGCCCAGGCACAGCACGAAGTCCTTGTGCCCGAAGTGGGCGTAGTAGCGCATGACGTGCCAGATGAGCGGCCGCGGGCCGACCATCTGCATCGGCTTGGGCACATCGGCCGTCGTGCCCGTACGCATCCGCGTTCCGTAACCGCCGCAGAAGAGAACAACCTTCATGACCCCACCTCGACGATTTCCAGGTTCGGGATCGGGAAGACCAGCTTCCCGCCCCATTCGGCCACATAGGACAGTTGGTCGGTCAGCTCGGCCCGCAGGTTCCACGGCAGGACGAGGACGTAGTCGGGCTTGTCCTCGGCGATGCGCTCCGGTGCGCTGATCGGGATGCGCGTGCCGGGGGTGAACCGGCCGTGCTTGTACGGGTTGCGGTCCACCGTGTACGCCAGCAGGTCGGGCCGGATGCCGCAGTGGTTGAGCAGCGTGTTGCCCTTGCCGGGCGCGCCGTAGCCGACCACGGTCTCGCCGCGCTCGGCCGCCGCGGTGAGGAAGCTCAGCAGCTCGCGGCGCACCCGCGCCACCCGCTGGGCGAACTCCGCGTACCCCGACAGCTCGTGCAGGCCCGCGGCCTTCTCCCGGGAGAGGACATCCTGGACCCGCGTGCTCGGCTCGCCCGCCACCTCGTCCGGACGCGCCCAGAGCCGGATGGAGCCGCCGTGGGTGGGCAGCAGTTCCACGTCGACCACCGTCAGCCCGCCGCAGGCGAGGGCGCGCTGCGCGGACGCGACCGTGTAGTACTGGAAGTGCTCGTGGTAGATCGTGTCGTACTGGTTGAGGTCCATCAGGGTGAGCAAATGCTGCACCTCGATCGACACCCAGCCGTCGTCGGCGACCATGGCCCGCAGGCCCTTGGTGAACCCGATGACGTCCGGGATGTGCGCGTAGACGTTGTTCGCCACGACAAGATCGGCGGGCCCGTGCTCGGCACGCACCTCCGCGCCCGTCTCCGGGGTGAGGAAGGCGTTCTTGGTCGGGACGCCCTTTTCCCGGGCGACCGCGCCGACGTTGACCGACGGCTCCACCCCGAGGCACGGCACCGAACGGGCCACCAGGTGCTGCAGCAGGTAGCCGTCGTTGCTCGCCACCTCGACCACGAACGACGATGAGTTCAGCTCGAGCCGCTCGACGGTCTCGGCGACGAACGTCCGCGCGTGCTCGACCCAGGACGTGGAGTACGACGAGAAGTAGGCGTACTCGGTGAAGGTGTCCTCGGGGCTGATCAGCGGCGGGATCTGGGCGAGCCAGCAGCTCGCGCACACCCGCAGGTGCAGCGGGTAGGTCGTCTCCGGCTCCTCGAGCTGCTCGGCGGTGAGAAACCGCTCGCAGGGCGGAGTGGCGCCAAGGTCGACGACATCGGCGAGGTTCGTCGAGCCGCAGAGTCGGCACATCATCATCAGTAAGCCCCTTGACCGCTGAAAACAGCACGCATCGTCTTCCACAAGATCACCGCGTCGAGCGCGAGCGACCAGTCCTCCACGTACCGCAGGTCGAGCCGGACCGACTCGTCCCACGGCAGGTCGCTGCGACCGCTGACCTGCCAGAGGCCGGTGAGCCCCGGCTTGACCAGCAGCCGCCTGCGCGCGTCCGGCTCATACCGGGCGCACTCCTCCGGCAGCGGCGGCCGCGGGCCGACCAGCGACATCTGGCCGAGCAGCACGTTGAACAGCTGAGGCATCTCGTCGATCGAGAAGCGGCGCAGGACGGCGCCGGAGCGGGTGATCCGAGGATCCTTGCGGATCTTGAAGAGCAGGCCCGCGCCTTCGTCGCACGCCTCGAGGTCGTGGACCATCCGGTCGGCGCCGACGACCATCGTGCGGAACTTGACGATGGTGAACTCCTGGCCGTCCTTGCCGACGCGGCGCTGGCGGTAGAACACCGGCCCGCGGCTGTCGAGCGCGACGACGGCGCCCGCGACGATCATCACGGGCAGCAGCAGGGCGAGCAGCACGAGCGAGCCGACCCGGTCGACCACGTCCTTGACGACGCGGCGCACACCGGTGAACGCGGGGGCGCTGACGTGCAGCAGTGGCATCCCGAGCACGGCGCTGACGTGCAGCCGGGGTCCGGCCACCTCCATCAGCATCGGCGCGACGACGAGGTCGGCGCCGCTGCCTTCCAGCTTCCAGGCAAGTTGCTGCAGCCGCTTCGGCGTCCAATACGGGTCGGGGGCCACGGCGAGGATGCGGTAGCCGCCGCGGCGGACGCGTTCGGCGACATCCTCGATGCGCCCGACGACGGGCACGCCGTCGAGGTCGGTGTCGAGGGCGTCGGAGGTGCAGGCGGCCTCGACGCGCCAGCCCAGGTGCACCGACTGCTTGGTGCGGGTGATCAGGTCGAGCGCGGCGGTCGCGTTGCCCGCGACCATGACCGGCAGCAGGCACTGGCCTTCACGCCGGGACCGGTGCAGCAGCTTGCGCAAGACGTAGCGCATCGGGAAGGCCAAGAGCCCGACGGCGGGCACCACGAGGAAGACCCAGGGCCGCATGGTCTCGACGCTGAAGGCGAGACCGCCGAGACCCAGGGCGACGTCGGCGTAGAACAGCCCGCGGCCCAGGCGCGCGAACTCCTCGGCGCCCTGGCCGAGCGCGGACCGGTTCCACGACCGGTTCATGGCCACGGAGCACAAGACCACCGCGACGGTGATCAAACCGAGAATCAGCGTGCGCGGTCCGGACAGTCCCTGGCTCGTACCCACGAGCGGACCGATGGCGGCCACGACGAGGATCGCGCACAGGACGTCGCTGACGATGACAGAGCGGCGGTAGCGGTACTCCCACGTGGAGACCGGCGGCGAGGAAGGTTCGCCTGAGGGCAAAGGTGGTCGGGAATCGCGAGGCATCTGGAACCCCGCCTCGGAAGACCACAAAGATCTTCGTCGCGGGAACCCCACTTGGTCACGCATTGTGTTCCCCCGGTCAGCTGGATCGGGTGTGCGGCACTGCGGGGCGTCCCCGAGAGCCCCTGCGAACTTTTGAATAGTCTGGTCAACCGGGGTGTCTGGTCGTCCGACCGATACCCGGTGTCGGTTACTTGATTCGTTAGCGCCCACGGAGCCGTTACACGCACAGTGAGTTTTTCTATAACCCGCAAGGATGAATTCAGGTTAGGCGTCACCGCTACAACCTGCGACGGCACTACTCCTCGGCACGGGCGGGATCGCCCGAAAGCCGGACGAATAGCCGTTTTCGGCCATCTACCAGCCAGTTCGTCGCCACGAACGGGTGACCGCCCTGCCGTGCAGTCACGGGAGACCCCAGCGGCCGCTCCCCAATGGAGCAACACGGAAGAGGGCCGCCCCGGCGTCGGGACGGCCCTCTTGTCGATCACACTGTGGCCAGGGGCGGGGTCGAACCGCCGACCTACCGCTTTTCAGGCGGTCGCTCGTACCAACTGAGCTACCTGGCCAAGCCACTACACACAGTCACTACGGTACTACACTCACGCGCGATCAAACGAAATCGCTTCCCCTGATACCGAAAGGTGCGACCTACCAACAGAACCACGCTGGTTCCGCCGGCCGCCGCACCGTGGGGGTCTGGGGGGTCGCCCCCCAGTGCTTCGGCGAGCGCCCCTGTCCATGCTGTCCATGGACAGGGGGCACCCAAAGCGAGCGACCCAGACGGGACTCGAACCCGCGACCTTCGCCGTGACAGGGCGACGCGCTAACCAACTGCGCCACTGGGCCTCGCTTGCGTGCCCCCAACGGGATTCGAACCCGCGCTGCCGCCTTGAAAGGG
>NZ_JBOHGC010000682.1:0-18385 GCF_050699995.1 Actinokineospora sp.
ACGCGCTTGTACTTGCCGCAGTAGCACTCCCAGTCCCGGGTCGGACCGAAGATCTTCTCGCAGAAGAGCCCGTCCTTCTCCGGCTTCAGGGTGCGGTAGTTGATCGTTTCGGGCTTCTTTACCTCGCCAAACGACCACTGACGGATGTCGTCGGCGGTCGCGAGACCAATACGAAGCTCGTCGAAGAAGTTGACGTCCAGCACGACTAGTCCGCCTCCCCGGAATTCTTCTGCGGCAGTTGCGTTGAGCAGAAAATGTTACGACTCATGGGTTTCCTTGGTTGGCCGCCGTCACGGTCCCCTTAGGTGCCGTGACGGCGGTGGGAGGCCAACTAGTTGACGATGTCGTCCACGGATGCGGACTCGTTGCGGGAGAGGTTGATGCCCAGGTTCGCGGCGGCGCGCTCCAGGTCCTCGTCGTCCCCGTCGCGCATCTCGATGGCCGCGCCGTCCGAGGACAGCACCTCCACGTTGAGGCACAGCGACTGGAGTTCCTTGAGGAGCACCTTGAAGGACTCCGGGATACCCGGCTCCGGGATGTTCTCGCCCTTGACGATGGCCTCGTAGACCTTCACGCGGCCGAGCACGTCGTCGGACTTGATCGTCAGCAGCTCCTGCAGCGTGTAAGCCGCGCCGTAGGCCTGCATCGCCCAGCACTCCATCTCACCGAAGCGCTGGCCACCGAACTGCGCCTTACCACCGAGCGGCTGCTGGGTGATCATCGAGTACGGGCCGGTGGAGCGAGCGTGGATCTTGTCGTCGACCAGGTGGAGAAGCTTCAGGATGTACATGTAGCCGACCGACACCGGGTACGGGTACGGCTCGCCGCTGCGACCGTCGTACAGGGTCGCCTTGCCGTCCGAGCCCACCATGCGCTCGCCGTCGCGGTTGGGCCGCGTCGAGCCGAGCAGACCGGTGATCTCGTCCTCGCGGGCGCCGTCGAACACCGGCGTGGCGGTGTTCGTGTCGGGCTCGACCTCGTAGAGCTCCTCGGGGATCTTCTTCGCCCAGTCCGGGTTGCCCTCGATGGACCAACCCTGCTTGGCGATCCACCCGAGGTGGGACTCCATGATCTGCCCGATGTTCATACGACGCGGAACACCGTGGGTGTTCAGCACGACGTCGACCGGGGTGCCGTCCGGCATGAACGGCATGTCCTCGACGGGCAGGATCTTGCCGATGACGCCCTTGTTGCCGTGGCGGCCCGCGAGCTTGTCACCGTCCTGGATCTTGCGCTTCTGGGCCACGTAGACCCGGACCAGCTCGTTGACGCCGGGGGGCAGCTCGTCCTCGTCCTCACGGGAGAAGACGCGGATGCCGATCACCTTGCCGGTCTCGCCGTGCGGCACCTTCAGCGACGTGTCGCGGACCTCGCGGGCCTTCTCGCCGAAGATGGCGCGCAGCAGGCGCTCCTCCGGGGTCAGCTCGGTCTCGCCCTTGGGCGTGACCTTGCCGACCAGGATGTCGCCCGCGCCGACCTCGGCGCCGATGCGGATGATGCCGCGCTCGTCGAGGTCCGCGAGGACCTCCTCGGAGACGTTCGGGATGTCCCGGGTGATCTCCTCGGCGCCGAGCTTGGTGTCGCGCGCGTCGATCTCGTGCTCGTCGATGTGGATCGAGGTGAGCACGTCGTCCTGCACGAGGCGCTGCGACAGGATGATCGCGTCCTCGTAGTTGTGGCCTTCCCACGGCATGATCGCCACGAGCAGGTTCTTGCCGAGGGCCATCTCGCCGTCTTCGGTGCACGGCCCGTCGGCGATGACCTGTCCGACCTCGACCCGGTCGCCTTCGACGACGATGGGCTTCTGGTTGATGCAGGTGCCCTGGTTCGACCGGCGGAACTTGTGCATCCCGTAGGTCTGGCGGGTGCCGTCGTCGGCCATCACGGTGATGAAGTCCGCGGACAGCTCCTCGATGACACCGGCCTTCGCGGCGGTGACCAGGTCGCCGCCGTCGACCGCGGCACGCAGCTCCATGCCGGTGCCGACGAGCGGGGACTCGCTGCGCAGCAGCGGGACCGCCTGGCGCTGCATGTTCGCGCCCATGAGGGCACGGTTCGCGGCGTCGTGCTCGAGGAACGGGATCATCGCGGTCGCGACCGAGACCATCTGGCGCGGCGAGACGTCCATGTAGTCGACGTCGAACGGCTCGATGAACTCGACCTCGCCGCCACGCTTGCGCACGAGCACGCGCTCTTCGGCGAAGTGGTTCTCGTCGTCGAGCGGCGCGTTCGCCTGGGCGATGACGTGCCGGTCTTCCTCGTCCGCGGTCAGGTAGTCGATCTGGTCGGTGACCTGACCTTCGACGACCTTGCGGTACGGGGTCTCGATGAAGCCGAACGGGTTGACCCGCGCGTAGCTCGACAGGGAGCCGATCAGGCCGATGTTCGGGCCTTCCGGCGTCTCGATCGGGCACATGCGGCCGTAGTGCGAGTGGTGGACGTCGCGGACCTCCATGCCCGCGCGCTCACGGGACAGACCACCGGGGCCCAGAGCCGAGAGCCGACGCTTGTGCGTCAGACCGGCGACCGGGTTGGTCTGGTCCATGAACTGCGACAGCTGGGAGGTTCCGAAGAACTCCTTGATCGCGGCGACGACCGGGCGGATGTTGATCAGGGTCTGCGGCGTGATCGCCTCGACGTCCTGGGTGGTCATCCGCTCGCGGACCACGCGCTCCATGCGGGAGAGGCCGACCCGGATCTGGTTCTGGATCAGCTCACCCACGGTGCGCAGGCGGCGGTTGCCGAAGTGGTCGATGTCGTCGACCTCGACCGGGATCTCGCGCTGGTTCTCGCCCTCACCGGACAGCATCGAGGTGTCGCCCGCGTGCAGGCGGACCAGGTACTCGATGGTGGTGACGATGTCGTCCTCGGTCAGCACGCCGGTGTTCGTCGGCATCGCGAGGCCAAGCTTCTTGTTGATCTTGTAGCGACCAACCTTGGCGAGGTCGTAGCGCTTCTCCTTGAAGAACAGGTTCTCCAGGAGCGTCTGGGCGCTCTCCTTGGTCGGGGGTTCGCCCGGGCGCAGCTTGCGGTAGATGTCGAGCAGCGCCTCGTCGGTCCCGGCGGTGTGGTCCTTCTCCAGCGTCGCGAGCAGCGTCTCGGAGAAGTGGAACCGCTCGCGGATGGCCTCGGTGGTCCAGCCCAGGGCCTTCAGCAGCACGGTGACCGGCTGGCGGCGCTTGCGGTCGATGCGGACACCGACGGTGTCGCGCTTGTCGACGTCGAACTCGAGCCACGCGCCGCGGCTCGGGATGACCTTGACGCTGAAGACGTCCTTGTCGGTGGTCTTGTCAATCGCGGTGTCGAAGTAGACACCGGGCGAACGGACCAGCTGCGACACCACGACACGCTCGGTGCCGTTGATGATGAACGTGCCCTTGTTGGTCATGACGGGGAAGTCACCCATGAACACCGTCTGGCTCTTGATCTCGCCAGTGGTGTTGTTGGTGAACTCGGCCGTGACGAACAGCGGCGCGGCGTAGGTCATGTCCTTGTCCTTGCACTCCTCGACGGAGGCCTTGACCTCGTCGAAGCGCGGGTCGGAGAAGGACAGTGACATGGAGCCGGAGAAGTCCTCGATCGGGGAGATCTCGTTGAGGACTTCCTCAAGGCCGCCGACAGGGTTCTCGTCACCTGCGTCGATGCGGCGCTGGAACCACATCTCGTTGCCGGTGAACCACTCGAACGACTGGATCTGCAGGTCCAGCAGGTTGGGCGTACCCAGGGGCTCGCGGATCTTCGCGAAGGAGACCCGACGGGGCGCTCCCGGGATACCCGAGTTCGAAGCAGTGGCGGAGTTGGTCGCAGCAGTGGCCTTGGTCGCGCGGGAGACTGCCAAGATGCGTCCTTCCAGGACTATGAGCGGTTGACAGTCACATGCTCTGCTCGCGCTAGCAAGCGGAATACGCGCCTGTCAAGGGTGCCGTGGTGCCCAACATCCTAGCTCTTGGCAAAGGGCGTGCGGAAAGTGGGCAGCGCAAAGGGGCAGTCTAGCCACTAAATGGGCGACTGTCGAGGCCCGCCACTCAATCGGTCCTCCCGCTCAGTACGTGCTGGCTATCAGGGTGACCCCGGACGGTCGCGTAGTCAAGATGCCACGCCCGAGAATCCACTTTTGCAGCAGCGCCGGGCCGCTCACAGATAGCCGCTTGACCTGGGGAAACTTGACAGCTACAAGCTGGGACTCAGCACGATGGCGCGGGCTTGCCGTCGGGAAGCGGCTGATCAAGCATGTCGAAATCGGTGATCTTCCAGGCCCCGTCGATCTTCTCCGCGCGGATGCCGAACTGGGCCCCGCTGGCGGTGGTCTGGTTCTGGTCGGTGCGGGTCGTCGACTGGTCGACGAAGACCAACAAGTCGGCCTTGTCCCCGTCGAGCCGGGTGACGCCGAGCTGGCGGACCTTCGTCGTGAGGATCAACTTCTGGGCGGGCGCGAGCTCCTTGAGCTGGCCGAACAGCTTGTCGTACTCGCAGACGGCGTTGCCCGCGAGGTACTCCTTGACGGCCTTGGCGGTGGCGTCGAGTTCGGTGAAGTTGTACGACAGGGTCTTCTCGATGGCGACCGTGAGCTTGCCTTGGACCTCGCTGGTGGCCGCGCTGTCGGTCAGCGCGTGGTTGGTGCCGTCGGCGCCGCCGGTGAGCGAGCTGGCCTCGCCGCGGAACCACAGGGCCAGCCCGGCGAGCACCAGGGCGACCACGGCGAGGGTGATGGCGAGGTTGATGGACCGGTTGCGGGCGGCGGCGGCCACCTCTTCCGGCGACCGTTCGTCGACGGCGTCGTCATCCTCGGCCTCGGAGCCGCGTTCGGCGGCGGCGAGGTCCTGGGGGACGCGGATACCGGTGGCCCGACGCTTCCCCGAGGGCCGCGGCGAGGGCACGCGATCGGCTTCCAGGTGGGCTTCCTGGTCGACACCCAGCACCGCCGGGCTCACCACATCGACATCGTCCGACTCGTCCCCGGACCCCACCCGACGGGCCTCAGCACTGTCCAACTCGGACTCATCGGCAGCGTCAGCATCAGTGTCAGCGTCATTTTCAGCTTCGCCGGAACCCCGACCAGCCCCCACCCTCTCCGGGGGGACGGCCCCTGCCCAGTCTATCGGGGTGGCGGGGGTTTTCTGGTCTTGCTTGGTGGGCTGTGGATCAGTGGGCTGCGCTGTGGACAACTCGGCAGCCGAGTCCGTGGGCTCGGGTATCTTGCTGTCCGCCTGCTCGGTGTCCGCGTGCGGCCGGTGCAGGCCCGCCACCTTGGGGCGGCGGACGGGCGTCGTCGGGGGCGTGACCGGTCGGCGGCGCGGCGGGGGCGTGGGCACTGTGTGGACGGTCCTCTCGGCGATCAGGCGGGGGTGAACGGGACGAAGCCGACGCCGCTGAGCTTCCAGCCCGCGTCGGTCCGCTCCAGGGTCCCCTGGATGCGCTGGTACTTGGACGTGGTCGGCTTGCCCTCGGGGGTGACGTCGATCCGGATGGCGGCGATCAGGATCGCCTTGCCCTCGCGGTCGCGCAGGTCGGTCACCGCGGACTTGAGCACGCGCGCGCTCGTCACCGTCTTCGCCTGCTGGATGGCCGTCTTGCTGGTCTCGCGCCTGCCGACGACCTCGTCGTGCAGCGGGCCGATCGACGCGTTGAGCCACCGGTCGAGATCCTCGTCGACCCTGCGGTAGTCGAGGGTGTTGAACGTGATGATCGCCTGCCCGCCGACCCGGGTGACCTCGTCGCGCATGCGGGACAGCTCGAGGTCGTCGTCGTTGGCGGCCTTGACCCAGGCGACACCGAACCAGACCGCCGCGGCCGCGCTCACGACCACCAGACCGAGGGCGACGAGCACGAACGGGTTCAGCCTTCTGCGCGCGGGCTGCTCGTCGGTGACGTCGTCGATCTCAGGGTCCGTGCTGGTCATGACACTCCAGGGTAGACGGGTGCGGAACGGTCAGGCGGGCAGGCCCAGCAGGCCCGCCAGGCTGGACAGACCGCCGATGCCGGGCTGGGTCACCGTGCCGGGGATGCTGTTCTGCGCGAGCTCGTGCAGCTGCTCGGAGTCACGGTTCTGGTTGGCCGCCAGCTGCTCCTGCGTCGGTGCGACCGGCTTGCCGCCGAACGGCGCGTTCGCGGAACCACGCACGTTGATCGGGCTGCCGACCGGCTCGGCGCAGTACGCCTGGTCGTTCACCGGCGCGGGGCCCGTCTCGTTGCCGTCGCGGCGCTCGGTGCCCTCGTAGCCGCGGGTGCACGGGGGCGGGTCGAACAGGTTGAGCGCCAAGCCCAGGTGCGTCTGGCCCTTTTCGTCGATGACGGTCTTCGGGCCCACCGCGACCAGCGGGTACGCGACCAGCGCGAGTTCGAGTCCGTCCGTGCGGCTGACCATGATGTTGGAGACGGTCAGCAGGTTGGCGAACACCGCGCCGAGGCCGTTGCCCGACTCGCGGAGCAGCCCGGTGATCGAGTCGGCCGCGCCGGGCGTGGCCGCGATCAGCGTGCGGATCTGCGGGTCGGACTCGCGCAGCTGTGCGGCGAGCGCCCTGAGGTCGCCTGCGAAGGACTTGATGTTGCCCGACTGCTGCATCTGCGTGTTGAGGACGATGGAGCCGTCCTCGATCAGCTTGATCGTCTGCGGCAGGTGCTCGCGGGCGGTCTGGGTGAACGCCATCTGGTTGTCCAGCAGCACCTGCAGGTCGTCGCCGGTGCCGGAGAACGCGCGTTCCAGCTCGTCGACGACCGTGCGCAGCGAGTCGGTGGGGACCGAGGTGGCCAGGTTGTCGAGGTCGCGGATGACCTCGTCGGTGCTGATCGGCGTCTTGGTGCGGTCGGCCGCGATGAGCGAGCCTTCCTTGAGCATCTCGCCGCCGTCCTTGCGCGGGCGCAGGTCGACGTACTGCTCGCCGACCGCGGACCGGTTGGCGACCACGGCGTCGAGGTCGGCCGGGATGTCGGGCGCGGACGGCTCGATCTCGAGGTCGATGCGCATGCCCTCACGGGTCAGCTTGATCTCGCCGACCCGGCCGACGTTGACCCCGCGGTAAGTGACCTCGGCGTTGGTGAAGATCCCGCCGGACTGGACCAGGTCCATCTTGACCCGGTAGCCGTCGGCGCCGAAGACGCGGCCGAGGTCGGTGAAGCGGAACGCCGCGTAGACGACGGCGACCACGGCGATCACGACGAACGCCACGAGCTGGAGGCGGACGGTCTTGGTAAGCATCAGGAACCGCCTCCGAGGAGCACGTCGAAGATGCCGCCCATGCCGCCGCCGGACTGCGACGAACCGGGCTGCACCGGCGTGGACTGGCCGCTGTTGAGCTGCGGCAGCGGAAGCATCGGCGGGGCGTTGCCGGGCACGCCGTCCTGGCCGCCGCTCAGCCCGCCGGGCAGGCCGAGGTCCTGCAGCGGGTTCTGCCTGCTGCGGCCGAGGTTGTTCACGATCTCACCGAGGTTGAGGTCGAGGGTGGCGTAGAGGTTGAAGTAGTCGCCCTTGACGCCCTTCACGGCCTGGTCGGTGAACGGGTAGGTCACCAGCAGTTCCAGCGCGTTGGGCAGGTTGTTGCCCGCCTCCCCCAGCTTCTGCAGGGTCGGCGCGAGTGCCTTGAGGTCGGCGACGAGATCGGCCTGGCTCTTGTTGACGGTGTCGACCGCGATGCCCGAGAGCGAGTCGAGGCTCTGCAGCATCGTCACCAGCTGCTGACGCTGGTCGGTGAGCACCTTGAGGCCGGGGCCGATGTTGTCGATGACGCCGGCGATCTGGTCGCGCTGGGAGTTCAGCGTGCTGGCGAGCCGGTTGATGCCGTCGAGCGCGCGGGTGATGTCGGCCTTGCCCGCGTCGAGCTCGGTGACCATCACGTTGACGTTGTCGAGCAGCGCGCGGATGTCGGTCTCGTTGCCGGCGAGCGCGTTGTTGAGCTCCCTGGTGATGCTCTGCAACTGCTCGATACCACCACCGTTGAGCAGCAGCGACAGCGCGCCGAGGACTTCCTCGACCTCGGTGTTGCGGTTGGTCCGCTCGACCGGGATGAACGCGTTGTCGGCGAGCACGCCCTCGGCCTTGCCGCCGGGCGGCGCGCTCAGCTCGATGTACTTCTCGCCCAGCAGGCTGGACTGGCGCAGCTTGGCCAGCGCGTTGGCGGGCAGCTCGACGTCGCCGTTGACCAGCAGCGTGGCCTCGGCGGTCCAGCCGTCGGGGGCCAGGGCGATGTTGTCGACCCGGCCGACGGTGACCTCGTTGACCTTGACCCCGGACTGCGGGACCAGGTCGAGGACGTCGCGGAGCTGGACCTTGACCGTGTACGGCCGGTCGCCGAGGTCGGCGCCGCCGGGCATCGGGAGGTCGTAGATGCCGGAGAACCCGCAACCGGACAGCGACGCCGCCGCGAGCGCGGTGGTGATCACGCCGGCGAGCTTGATCCTGGTGGTCATCAGTTCCCCCCTCCCGATCCGACTGGGTCGCCCGCCATCGGCAGCGGCAGGGACGGCATGTGGCCGCTGCGGAGTCCGTCGATCACCTGGGCGGGCGACGGCAGCGGGACCGCGCCCTGCACGATCGGCGCGAGCTGGTCGCACACGTCGGCGAGGGCGGGCGGCAGCGTTCCCTGGGTGCCCTGGCGAACCAGCTTGCAGACCGTCACGATCGGCGGCTGCGTCAGCTCGTTGAGGTTCGCGCGGGCGTCGGTGGTGCCGGACGCGGCGTTGTAGGTGTTGACCAGGTTGCTCAGGGCCAGCGGCGCGATGTCGAGCGTCTCGGCGAGCGCGGCCCGCTGGTCGACGAGGACCTGGGTGACCGTGGCCAGCTTGTCCACATTGGACTTGATCCGGCCGCGGTTGTCGTTGATGAACTGCTGCACGGTGCTCAGCGCGATCCCGAGCTGGTCGACCGACGCGGCGAGGTTGCCGCGCTCACCCGCGAGGAACCTGGCGGCCTCGGCCAGCTGCTGGTTGAACTGGCGGACCTGGTCGTCACTGCCCGCGAGGGTCGTCGTGAACTTCTGCAGGTTGTCGACCGTGGCGAACAGGTCCTCGGAGTTGCCCGAGAGCGTGGAGGTCAGCTTGCTCAGGTCGGTGACCGTGTCGTTGATCGCCTTGCCGTTGCCGTCGAGGTTCTTGGCGAGGGTGTTGAGCAGGTCGGACAGGGCGCCGTCCTTGTTGACCCCGTTGGGGCCCAGGGTCCGGCTGACCCGGCTGAGGCTGGCGTAGAGGTCGTCGACCTCCAGCGGCGCGGCGGTCCGCTCCCGCGGGATGACCGTGCCGGTCGCCATCAGCTCGCCGCCGGTGAAGACCGGGGTCAGCTGGACGTAGCGGTCGGAGACCAGCGACGGGGCGACGATGACGGCGTTGGCGTTCGCGGGAATCTTGACCTCGCGGTCGACCAGCAGCTTCACCTCGACGATGTCGCCCTTGGGTGTCACCGACTCGACGGTTCCGACCTTGACGCCGAGCACGCGGACGTCGTTGTGCTCGTAGAGGCCGACGGTGCCCGGGAACATCGCGGTGTAGCGCTTCTCGCCCGACTCCTTCAGCAGCCACCACAGCGCGGCGGCGACGAGGCCGAGCACGCACACGATCGCGACCGTTCGGGCGGCGTCCTTGCCCAGCTTCGTGGAGAAACTGCTCATGACGGGTCCCCCAGACAGCCGGGCTGGTTGAGCGGGCCGAAGGACGGCGGCAGCAGCCCACAGATGTAGTTGTCGAACCAGCGGCCGTTGCCGATCGCGTTGTTGAACTGCCTGGCGAAGGGCCCGAACTTCTTGATGCCCTCGGCGAGCGAGTCCTGGTTGCGCTGCAGCATCGAGGTCAGCTGGTCGAGGCTCTGCAGCACCGGGCCGAGCTGCGCGTTGTTGTCGGCGACGAGGCCCTGCAGCTCCTGCGAGAGCGTCCTGGTACCGGTCAGCAGCGCGCTGATCGCCTTCTTGCGGCTGTTCAGCTCACCGAGCAGCAGGTTGCCGTCGGAGAGGAGCTTGGCCACCTCGGCGTCGCGGTCGGCGAGGGTCTGGCTGATCTGCCGGGTGTTGCTCAGCAGGGTCGCCAGCTCCTGGTCGCGCGAGGAGATGGTGCGCGAGAGGGACTGCAGGCCGTTGAGCGCGCCCTTCACCTCGTCCGGGGTGTCGGCGAAGGTCTCCGAGATCACCTCGAAGCTCTTGGCGAGCTGCACGGTGTCGACCTCGTTGACCGTCTCGGCCAGGCCGCGGAAGGCTTCGAGGACGTCGTAGGGGGCCATCGTCCGCTCGCGCGGGATGCGCACGTCGGGGTTGAGGACCTCGGCGCCCTCGGGCTCGAGCGACAGGTACTTCTGCCCGAGCAGGGTCTTGATCTTGATCTCGGCTCGGGTGCGGTCGCCGATCCAGGCGTCCTTGATCTTGAACGTGACCAGGACCTTGTCGCCGTCGAGCTCCACATCGGACACCTTGCCGACCTTGATGCCCGCGACGCGGACCTCGTCGTCGGCCTGGATGCCGGACGCCTCACTGAACTCGGCGCTGTAACTGGTGCCCGCGCCGATGACCGGCAGGTCGTCGGAGTTGACCGCGGCGACCAGCGCGAGCGCGATCACCAGGATGCTCACGATGCCGATCGGGATCGGGTTGCGTGACCGGAAAGGCTTCATGACAGGCACCTTTCCTGGGTCGCGGGCAGCGGGGTGATGCTGATCGGGTGGGTGATCAGACCGGGCACGCTGACCTCACCGGTGCCTTCGCAGAGGAAGAAGTTGAACCACGAGCCGTAGCTCACGGTGCGGGTCAGGGTGCCGAGCTTGGTCGGCATGAACTGGATGAAGTGCTCGACGGTCTTCTCGTTGTCGTTGAGGTTCTTCGTCAACGTGCCGAGCGCGGCGATGTCCTGCTTGAGCGGCTCGCGGGCCTCTTGCAGCAGGCCGGTGGTCGTGGTGGCCAGGCCGCCGATCGCCTCGATCGCCTCGCCGATGGGCTGACGGTCCTCGGCCAGGCCGCTGACCAGCTGCTGCATCTGCACGATGAGCTGCGAGAGCTGCTCGCCGCGGCTGTTGACCGTGCCCAGCACGTCGTTGAGGTTCGTGATCACCTCGCCGATCACCGCGTCCTTGTCGGCGATCGTCGTGGTCAGCGAAGCGGTGTGGGCCAGCAGGTTCTCCACCGTGCCGCCCTCGCCCTGCAGGACCGTGATGATCTCGTAGGACAGCTTGTTCACGTCATCGGGCGAGAGTGCCTGGAACAGCGGCTTGAAGCCGTTGAACAGCTCCGTGAGGTCGAGCGCCGGACGGGTGCGCTCCAGCGGGATCGACTCCCCCGGGTCGAGAACCGCGTTCGGGTCGTAGCCCGCGCCCTGGGTCAGCGAGATGTAGCGCTGGCCGACCAGGTTGCGGAACTTGATCTGCGCCATCACCGACTCGGGAAGCTTGCGGTCGGCGGCGACGGAGAACTTGACCTCCGCCTGGTTGCGGTCGGCGATCGAGACCTCTTCGACCTGCCCGACGCGCACACCGGCGATCCGCACGTCGTCGCCGGGAAGCAGCAGCGTCGCGTCGGAGAACCGTGCCGAGTAGGAGTTCGTGGAGCTCAGGTTCGTGTTGGCGATGCTGATCGCGAGCACACCCGTCGCGGCGATGGTGATCGCCATGAACAGCGCGAGCTTGATCAGCGGAGCGGCCATTCCCCTCATTCGAACCTCACCTCCGCGCCGCGGAAAGCCGGGCCGAGCAGCAGCGTGCTCCACCTCGGGACGTGGTCGGGTTCGACGCCCATGCCGGGCGCGAGCAACTGCGACACGAACGCGATCTCCCCGGGAGAGTTGGGCAGGCCCAGCCCATCGCCGCCCGCGGCGCTGGGCGTCGTGAACTGCGTGGTGTTCGCGGGCGGCAGCAAGCCGTCCGACGACGAGCGGGCCGGGGGCGGGAAGCTCGAACCGTCCTGGAGCGGACCGTCCGGCGGTGCCTGCGGGAACGGGTTCGGGTACTGGGTGAAGTCGTAGCAGCGCGGACCGCGGTCTTCCTCGTAGCGCGGCTCGTCCTTGCCGGGCCGGTACGGGCCGCGGTTGACGGTCACCTCGATGTTGGCGTGCAGACCGGGCTTGTTGGTGCCCTTGCCGAGAGTCGTGTCGACCTGCTTGACGGCCTCGGTCATCAGCTGCAGGAGACACGGGTACTCCGGGGAGTACCGCGCCAGGACCTCCAGCGTGGGCCGCGAGGTGTCGGCGAGCTGGATCAGGTTCGAGGAGTTGGCCCGCAGGAACGACTCCAGGTCACGCGAGGCGGTGGTCGCGGTGGCGAACAGGGCGTCGAGGTTGGCCCGCTGCTCGGCCACGGTCTTCGACGTCACCGTCAGGTCGGTCAGCGCCTGGACGAGATCCGGCGTGACGTCGCTGTAGGTCTCGCTGACCGAGGCCAGCAGGCGGAGGTCCTCACGCAGCTTGGGCAGGTGCGGGTTCAGCTCGCCGACGAAGTCCCCGAGGTCGGCCAGCGACCTGCCGAGATCGTCGCCACGGCCCTGCAGGGCGGTGGCGATCGCCGTCAGCGTGCTCGACAGCTTCTGCGGCTGGACCGCCTGCAGCACCGGCAGCAGGCTCTCGAACGCCTGCTCCAGCTCGACCGCGCGGACAGAGCGGTCCTGCTTGATCGTGTCGCCCGCGCGCAGCGCCTGCTCGTCGATCTCCTCGGGGATCTGCAGCGAGACGTAGCGCTCACCGAACAGCGTCTTCGGCAGGAACCGCGCCGAGACGTTGCGCGGGATGACGTCGATCATCTCGGGGTTGATCGCGAGGTCGAGCGTGGCGCCGTCCTTGGTCGGCGTGATCTTGCGGACCTCGCCGACGATCAGGCCGCGGACCTTGACGTCGGAGTGGATCGCGAGCTGGTTGCCGACCTTGTCGGTGGTCAGCGACACCTTCGCGACCGGGGTGAACGCCTTGTTGTACATCGCGATGCTCAGCGACACGAGCGCCGCGATCACCACGATGAAGCCCAGGCCGAGGAGCCTGCGCTTGATGACCGTCCCGGTCGTCTCCCGCGCGCTCATCCCGCGATCCTCACCGTCGTCGTCGTGCCCCAGATCGCGAAGCCGATGAAGAAGTTCACCAGCGCGACCGTGACGATCGTGGTCCGCACCGCGCGGCCCACGGCCACACCGACGCCCGCGGGGCCGCCGCTGGCGTTGTAGCCGTAGTAGCAGTGGGTCAGGATGATGATGATCGCGAAGATCAGCACCTTGCCGAACGACCAGAACACGTCCTCCGGTGGGAGGAACAGATTGAAGTAATGGTCGTACGTACCGGCGGATTGGCCGTAGAAGTACACGGTGATCGTTCTCGAAGCCAGATACGAGGACAGCAACCCGATGATGTAGAGCGGGATGACCGCGATGAAGCCCGCGATGATCCGGGTGGTCACCAGGAACGGCAGGCTGGGCACCGCCATGACCTCGAGCGCGTCGATCTCCTCGGAGATGCGCATGGCGCCGAGCTGGGCGGTGAAGCCGGATCCGACCGTCGCCGACAGTGCCAGGCCCGCCACCAGGGGTGCGACCTCACGGGTGTTGATGTAGGCCGAAGCGAAGCCGGAGAACGCGGCCGTGCCGATCTGGTCGAGCGCGGCGTAGCCCTGCAGGCCGACGACGATGCCGGTGAACACGGTCAGGCCGACCATGACGCCGATGGTGCCGCCGATGACCGCGAGCGCGCCGCTGCCGAAGCTGACCTCGGCGAGCAGACGCATCGTCTCGCGCAGGTAGCGGCGCAGGGCGCGCGGGATCCAGGCGAGCGCGCGGATATAGAACGAAAGCTGTTCGCCGAGGTCGTCGAGTGTCCGCAAGGGACGGTCGACGACCTTCTTGGCGGTCTCGGTCACCGAGGCCATGGGTCAGCTCCCCTTCGCCGGGACGACCGTGAGGTAGACCGCGGTCAGCACGAAGTTGACGAAGAACAGCAGCAGGAAGGTGATGACGACGGACTGGTTCACCGCGTCGCCGACACCCTTCGGGCCGCCCTTGGGGTTGAGGCCGCGGTAGGAGGCCACCACACCGGCGATGAAGCCGAAGATCAGCGCCTTGAGCTCACTGATCCACAGGTCGGGCAGCTGGGCCAGGGCCGAGAAGCTGGCCAGGTAGGCGCCCGGCGTTCCGCCCTGCAGCACGACGTTGAAGAAGTAGCCGCCCATCACGCCGACGACACTGACCAGACCGTTGAGCAGCACCGCCACCAACATGCAGGCCAGCACCCGGGGCACGACGAGGCGCTGGATCGGCGAGACGCCGAGCACCTCCATCGCGTCGATCTCCTCGCGGATGGTGCGTGAGCCGATATCGGCGCACACCGCGCTGCCGCCCGCGCCCGCCACCAGCAGCGCGGTGACCAGCGGCGCGGCCTGCTGGATGATCGCGAGCACGCTGGCCGCGCCGGTGAACGACTGCGCGCCGAGCTGCACGATCAGGGTGCCCAGCTGCAGGGCCACGATCGCGCCGAACGGGATCGCGACGAGCGCGGTCGGCAGGATCGTCACGCTGGCGATGAACCAGCACTGCTGGATGAACTCGCGGGTCTGGAACGGCCGCCGGAAGACGTTGACGACGACGTCGAGCCCAAGCGCGAACAGCCGACCGGTCTCGCGGAGCGCACCGGCACCGGGGAAGTTCGCGGGAGCGGTGCGCGTGGTCATGACGCGCCGCCCGGGGGCTTCCAGTTGGTCTCGGGCATCCGGGCGATCTGGGACTCGGTCAGGTCGCCGTGGAAGTTGCTCGGCGGTTCCTCCACCGGGCGCGGGCGCGGCGTGGGTCGCACCGGCTGGAAGTTCTCCGTGGGCTGGTCGAGCCGGGGCCGCGACTGGGCGTTGGCCGGGACCATGTGCGAGTGCACGCCGTAGCGGGCGCGCTCCTCATCGGTCAACGACTCGATGATGCCTTCCTGGGCGGCGTGCGGCAGCGTGTTCAGGATCCGCATGACGCGGTCCTTGCGGCGGCGCACCCCGGCCCGCTCGGGCATGCCCGGGGTCGGCTCGATCTGCGGGACGACGCCGCGCAGGTCCTCGTCGCCGGAGCCGTCGGAGTGACCGGCGTCGGCGTGCGCCTGCTCGCGGGCCATCTGCGCCGCGTCCTTCTCCTCGGACATGCCGATCGGACCGAGGCGGCGGCCGTTGATGAACTGCTCCACCACCGGCTCGTCGCTGGTCAGCAGCACCTCGCGAGGGCCGAACATGACCAGTTCCTTGCGGAAGAGCATGCCGATGTTGTCCGGCACGGTCCTCGCCAGGTTGATGTTGTGGGTGACGATCAGGATCGTCGCGTCGATCTGCGCGTTCAGGTCGATGAGCAGCTGCGACAGGTATGCCGTGCGGACGGGGTCGAGACCGGAGTCCGGCTCGTCGCACAGGATGATCTCGGGGTCGAGCACCAGGGCACGGGCCAGGCCCGCGCGCTTGCGCATACCGCCGGAGATCTCACCGGGGAGCTTCTTCTCGGCGCCCTGCAGACCCGTGAGCTCAAGCTTCTCCAGGACGATCCGCTTGATCTCGGCCTCGGACTTCTTCGTGTGCTCACGCAGCGGGAACGCCACGTTGTCGAAGAGGTTCATCGAGCCGAACAGCGCGCCGTCCTGGAACAGGACGCCGAACAGCTTTCGCGTTTCGTAGAGCTTGGCCTCGCTGCAGGTGACGATGTCGACACCGTTGATCACACACTTGCCACGGTCGGGCTTGAGCAGCCCGATCATGGACTTGAGGAAGACGGACTTGCCGGTGCCCGAGGGCCCGAGCATGACCGACACTTCACCCGGCGGCAGGGTCAAGGTGACATCCCGCCAGATGGCCTGTTTACCGAAGGACTTCGTCAGACCCTCGATGACCACCTCGGCGCCCATCGAACCTCCCGACCTGTGGTTCTACCTGCCGCTTCGAGTGCGGACGGTGTCTTCCATGCAACGACAGCGGGGCCTTCGGGTTACTGCCGAAGTTACCGCCGAGTTGGGAACGTACCTGGATGGCCCTTGTCACAGGAAATCGGGTATGAGCTAAGACACAAAAGAGGCCCGGTACCAGTAGGTACCGGGCCTCTTTAGGGTGAAGTGAGTACTACTTCACGGAGATCTTGGCGCCAGCGGCTTCCAGCTTCTCCTTGGCGGCCTCGGCGGCCTCCTTGTTGACCTTCTCCAGGATCGCCTTCGGAGCGGCCTCGACCAGCTCCTTGGCCTCCTTCAGGCCCAGGCCCGAGACGACCTCACGGACGACCTTGATGACCTGGATCTTCTTGTCACCGGCCGACTCGAGGACGACGTCGAACTCGTCCTGCTCCTCAGCGGCCTCGGCCGGAGCAGCGGCGCCACCGACAGCGGCGACGGCGACGGGAGCGGCGGCGGTGACCTCGAAGGTCTCCTCGAACTGCTTCACGAACGCGGAGAGCTCCAGCAGCGTCATTTCCTTGAACGCGTCGAGCAGCTCGTCAGTGCTGAGCTTCGCCATGTTGGCGGTTCCTTTCACTTGCACACCCGGTAGAACGGGCGCGGTGTATTTCCGGGTGGTTGTGTTCAGCTCTCGGCTGCGACAGCGTCCTCGGCGGGAGCGTCGGCCTCGGGGGTGGAACCACCCTCGGCGGCCTTCTTCTCCTGCAGAGCAGCGGCCAGGCGGGCGACCTGCGACGCCGGGGCGTTGAACAGGCCTGCGGCCTTCGCCAGGTTGCCCTTCATCGCGCCCGCCAGCTTGGCGAGCAGCACCTCACGGGAGTCGAGGTCCGCGATCTTCGCGACCTCTTCCACCGTGAGCGGGCGGCCATCCATGTAGCCGCCCTTGATGACCAGACCCTTGTTTTCCTTCGCGAAATCGCGCAGGGCCTTCGCCGCGTCAACCGGTTCGCCCTCGACGAAGGCGATGCCGGTCGGACCGATGAAGAGGTTTTCAAGCCCCTCCACACCGGCGTCGTCGGCTGCCCGCTTGACGAGGGTGTTCTTCGCGACGCGGTAGGTCGTGCCAGTGCCGAGAGCGCGACGCAGCTTCGTCAGCTGCGACACGGTGAGGCCCGTGTACTCGGTGACGACGGCAGCCGAGCTGTTGCGGAACTTGTCCGCGATCTCGGCGACTGCATTCACCTTGTCAGGCTTCGCCATGGTCGCCTCCTCTCGATGTGCATTGGGTATTCGCAGGCAATCGAGGGCCCCGGAAACGCAGAACGCCCCGGCGCAGTGGCACGGGGCGTAAAAAGCGCGCGAACACGCTTGACACTTCCTCGTCCTCCTGCGCGGGCCGCCCGCCTGTCGCGGGACCTTCGCCCTCCTCGGCTTGCGCCTCGGGGGAACCAGCGGTCTTCGGTAGAACCACCGATGAGAGTACGTGGTGCTCTATGCGGTCTCCAAATCGGGTCCACGGCATGATGGTCAGGTGGCCGACGACGAAGAGCCCAAGGGACTGACCCCCGCGTCCGGCGACCGGGGAAAGCAGCCCGACCAGATCCCTCCGCCATTCGTCCCGCCGGGGCCGGTGCCGGATCAGCAGTGGCGCGAGTTCCAGGAGTTCCAGCGATTCCAGGAGTTCCAGAAGAACTCGCCGCCCACCCGGAACAAACCCAAGTGGCTGCGGATCCTGCTGGGCAAATGGGCCCGGCGGCTGGTGTTCCTGCTGGTGCTGGCCTTGGCGGCGATGTGGGCTTACCAGCACTACTTCGGCGGCCCGGACGAGGCGCTGCCCGCCTCGGAGACCGGGGGCGGAGAGACCGAGCGCACCGTGCTGTTCGAGACAGCCCCGGACCTCGCGGTCCGCAAGGTCTACAACGACGTCGCCCACGGGATCCTGCCCAACGCGTGCACCCGGTTCGAGACCCCCGCGGTCGAGCGCAAGTTCGCCGACGCTTTCGGCACCGCGGACTGTCCGTCGGCGGTTCGCGAACTCAAGGCGCAGGTAGTTCGGGTCGACGACTACGAGCGCCCGCTGTTCCCGCCCAAGATGAAGCTTTTGCCTGGGCCGGATGGGCAGGTGGTCATCAGTTCGTGCGAGATGGACATCAAGGGCGGGCCGCGACTGGGCCGGTTCACCGTCAAGAAAATCGCCGGCTCGCGTGCGGAGCAGTGGACCATCTCCGACTTCGAGTCCGAACTGTGCCGCACTCCACCCGGAGGACTAACCGGCTGATGCGACTCGAGGTGGACGCGCAGGTACAAGATCCACACCTAGCGTGGCCGCCATGAGTTCGTATGACGGTGCTTCGTCGGCGGTATTTCTGGTGGGGATCTACGAAGGCGTTGTGCCGCTGGTGTCGAAGGTCTTCGACTGGCACCCGTTCTTGGCTTTTCCGCTCCGCCTGCCGGATCCGTGGTGGTGGATCGTGTCCGTCACCGTGATCGTTGTGGCGATCGTGCTGCTGGATGCCTTGGAGAAAGCCAAAAAGCGAGCCACCTGACCTCGGTCGCGCTGACATGCGAGAGGCCCGTGGGCACGCGACGCAGTCGTCGTGTCCACGGG
>NZ_JBOHGC010000683.1:0-5331 GCF_050699995.1 Actinokineospora sp.
GGTTCTGCGTCGCGGCCACGGGGGAGGGGGCGGGCAGCGCCAGCACGCCGGGGTCGGACGCGCGCGAGTCGGGCTTCGCCGGGGCCTGGGGGATCGCGGTGACCCCGTTGGCATAGGTGGCGGCCCAGGTCAGGACCGTGTTGACGTACTCCTGGGAGTGGTTGTACCGAAGACCGCCTTGGCGGCCTGGCTCGGGTCCGACAGGTCCATCCCGCCCGAACAGAGGTAGCGGCCCGCGGACACCGCCGCGTCGTAGACGTTGTGCGGGTCGGCGACGCCGTCGCCGGTGGCGTCGGCGCCGTAGCGGGCCCAGGTCGCCGGGATGAACTGCATCGGGCCGACGGCCCGGTCCCAGTTGCGGTCGCCGTCGTGGGCGCCGCCGTCGGTGTCTCGGATGGCGGCGAAACCGTTGCCGTTCAACGCGGGTCCGAGGATCGGCGAGACGGTCTTGCCGTCGCCGTCGACCTGTCCGCCGCGGGCGTGGCCCGACTCGATCCGCCCGATGCTCGCCAGCAGCGACCACGTCAGGTGGCAGCCCGGCTGGGTGGTCGCCAGCAGCGATTCGGCGCGCAGGTACGCGCGGAGCACGATCTCGGGGACCGCGGCGCCGCCGACGGGCAGGGCCGCGAGGACGTCGGGCGGGATGACCGGCGCGGTGGGCTCGCCGGCGGACGGCGCGGGCAGCTCACCGTTGACGGCGTACTCCTCGTCGGCCGGGAACGGGCCGACCGGGATGACCGGCGCGATGTCACCGGACTTCGCGGCGTCCTGTGTGGACTGTGGCGACGTCGTGTCACTCGCGATCATGGCCAGCAGGACGGCGAGCGGGGTCGCCGCGGTCGCCAGTCCGGCCATCCGGCGCGGCCGCCGCGGCTTGCGCTGCTTCGCGGTCTTCACGGCCGGGGGTTTGCGATGCCTCGCCATCGAACACACCTTCCACGACGCCGCGGTGACACCTGTCACCTGTGGGTAGGGGAGACAGTGCCCGATGGCGAAGGGAAAATCACGAGTCCTTATCGCGACCCCTGAATAGTTGGCGCTTATGGAAGAGGCCCGGGACCAGCGACTGTCGCGGACTGACAAAACCCGCGCTAAGGGCGGATCTTCTCCGTCATGACCAGTTCACCGGACCGGAACCCGCGCGCACACTTCACAACCGACAATGTGGAGGTTTTGAGCACTGGGTGCTCGCCCGTGAGGCTGCCGACCAGCAGCTCGAGATCCGGGTTGTGACCGACCACCAGTACGGTCTTCACCTCGGTGAGCGCGCCCAGCAGGTCCAGGATCGCCTCGGCGCCCTCACCGTAGAGCTGCTCCTCGAACCGGACCTCCGGGACCGTGGGCAGCTCAGCCGAGACCAGGTCCCAGGTCTGGCGGGTCCGCGTCGCCGGTGAGACGAGGGCGAGGTCGATGTCCGGGATGTGCTCGGCGAGCCAGCGGCCCACGGCGGGTGCCTCCGTCCGGCCGCGGTCGGCCAGCGGCCTGCGGTAGTCGGGAACACCCTCCGGCCATGCGGACTTCGCGTGTCGCAGGATCACCAGGCGCGGCATCGAGCCTCCTCGTCGTCTGGTCCATATCGAACCAGTCGGCCGAGCGGGAGGGCGCGACCGCCCCGGTCGCGCCCTCCCTCATCCTCAGACCTGGCAGGGATTGCCGCCAGGGCTGGTCGGCTTGCCTTCGAAATTGGCCTTCGATTCCGCGATCACCACGTCGGTGAGCAGGGTGTCGAGCACGACGGCCCGCTGCGTGACGGTGGTGCCGGAGACCACCGTGCTGTTGAGCCGCAGCGACCCGATGACCAGCGGGATCGTCAGCGGCGCGCTGCCCACGGTGACCGCCACCCCGTTGATCTTCAGCCCTGCGATGTGCGACGACCCGCTGAACTGCGGCTGCAGCCCGCCGGGACCGGCCACACAGGTCACCGCCGCGTTCGAGGTGATCACCCCCAACTCGATGTTCACCAGCAGAGTGCTGATCTTCGTGTAGTCCACCTGGGCGTGCGCCGAGGCGTTGTCGCCAGCGAGCGGCGGCGCGAGCGGGTTGTCCGGCGTGACGTTCGTCGTGCCGGTCAGCGCGTTGGCCTTGACGTTGAGGATGCCCGCGTTCAGATTGACGTTCGCCACGGTCTTCGCGTCGTCGACACACGGCACGTCCGGCCCGTTGGCCTCCGCGACGATGATGCCCGCGACGTTGAGCGCCCTCGCCCGGCAGGAGAACACGCCGGTGCGCTGCGAGGTCTGGATCCGCAGGTCCGACAGCACGGGGCTGTCGCCGCTCGCGTTGGCCATCAGGGTCGCGCGGACCTCGATGTAGCGCCCGGTCAGCCCGAACGTCGTCGCGTTGGCCACCGGGACGAACGACTCGCCCGCCAGCCCGGCCTCGGTGTCCGACGCCCGCGCCTCGACGGTGATCGACGTGCCCGCGGGCACCGAACCCTCCGCCTCGGTGTTCCAGGTGACCTTGCCCCACGGCGTGCCCGCCGCGCCGCCGTCCTGCACGACCGACCACGTGCCGACCGGCGCGGTGATCTCGCCGAGCACGGACCCGGTCATGTCGCTGTAGTTGTACGGTCCGGCGCCCGCGCCGAGGTCGACGGACAGGTCGACCGCGCCGATGGTGAAGCCGCCGCCGCCCACGCCGCCCAGGGTCGGGTCGATGCGCTGGGCGTTGTTGGTGTTGATGTTGGTGACCCAGACCTTGCCGTTGGTGTCGATGGCGACACCGGTCGGTCCGTTGCCGCCGGGCAGCGTCACGTTGCCGACGTAGGTGCCGTCGGTGCGCAGGTGCCCGACCGTGGTCGCGCCGAACAGCGCGTGCGCGACCCAGACGTTGCCGTCCTTGTCGACCGCGACGCCCTGGGCGTTCGCGTTGCCGTGCGGGAACGACCCGAGCACGGTGCCGTCGGGGGCGAGTTTGACGACGCGGCCGCCGGAGAGCTGGGTGTGCCAGATCTCGCCGGTGACCGGGTCCATCCCCAGGCCGTAGTCGCCGTGCGTGGTGTTCAGGCAGGCGCCGCTGTTCGTGCCGGGCTCGTAGCGCAGCAGGTTGGCGCCGTAGCGCGCGGACCACAGGGTGCCCGCCTTGTCGATCAGGCCGCCGTAGCCCCCGCAGCCGAAGTTGATCTGCGTGCCCGCCACGGGCGCTCCGGTGCCGCCGTTCACCTGCTCGTGGTCGTTGTCGGCGCCGCCGGTCCACAGGTCGTTGCCCGAGTCGACCGCGACGGTGCGCGTGTTCGTCCCGGTCACCCGGGTGTAGTTGATGACGCACTCGTCGGCCGCGGTGCTCACGCCGCCGTTGTTGTCGGCCCCACCGGCGTTCGTCCACGGCCGGACGTCGGTGAGACCGCGGCTGGTCTCGATCTTGCCGTCGTTGTCCCGGTCCGCACAGGTGTTGTAGGAGAACGGACCCACGAGGTAGTCGCCCGCTGGGTCGGCGTTGCCGCCCGCGTCGACCCGGGTGCCGCCGACGATCACACCGACCCGGGTGACCGAGCCCTTGCCGCCCTCGGACTCGTTTCGGTTGGACAGCCAGGTGTTGCCGAGCTTGTCCACAGTGGTCCGGGACGGGTTGCGCCCGCGGCCCTCGGGCGCGGAGTACCACTCGCCGACGATCGCGCCGGTGTTGACGTCGATGCGGACCATCGTGCCGCGCGCGGAGGCGGCGACGTTGACGTACGGGAAGAACGTGCTGCTCTTGTCGAGCTGGAGCTGGTCGTTGTTCGGGCTGTCGTGGTTGACGTCCTGCAGCGCGCCCTGGTCGAAGTCGGCGTCATAGGTGTAGAGGACGTTCCGCCCCGGCACGGGGGCGGCGACGGCGGGGAGCGCGGGGATCGCCGCGAGGGGAATGGCCAGCGCGGCGCCCGCGAGGGCGACTATCGCGCGATTGGGTCTTCGGTCGCGTCTCTTCGTACGCATCGTGACGAAATCCTTCCTGATGTCCACGCCCGGGAGTGGTGGGCGGAACGGTGGTGGTGCGGACCCATGACAGGAGTCGCGCTCAGTAATCGGTGTATTACGGTCCGTTCGATGGGTATGCGGCCGACACACCACGCCGGACCGTGACGGACCTACCGCCCCGACGGCCCGCGGACGACAATCCGTGCATGCAGCGAGTGATCGGTCGCGCGACCGAGCTGACCAGGGTCGACACCGCGCTCGACGCGGCCGCGGCCGGTCGGGGCGCGGTGCTGCTCATCGCAGGTCCGGCGGGCATCGGCAAGACCCGGCTGGTCGACTGTCTGGTCACCCGTGCGGCGGAGCGCGCCATCCCGGTCGCGCGCGGCAACTGTGTGCCGGACGAGGGTGCCCCCGCGCTCTGGCCCTGGTGGCAAGCGCTTGCGGACCGCCCGGAACTCGCGGCCAGGCTCGATCTCGACACGGGTGCCGAACTCTCGGTCGGGGCCAGGATGCGCGCGTTCGACTCGCTGCTGCGCGAGCTGTCCGGACCGCCGCGGGTGATCGTGCTGGAGGACCTGCACTGGGCCGACGAGTCGACGCTGAGCCTGCTGCGGCTGGCCGTGGGCAGGCCGGGGCTCCTCGTGGCCGCGAGCTACCGCGACGACGAACAGAGTCCCGCGCTGCGGGCCGCCGTCGGGCACCTGCGCCGCGACGCCTCGACGGCGCTGCTCACACTCGCCCCGTGGTGCGGCGCGGAGGTCGCCGAGTTCGTCGCCGACCAGGCCGACCCGTCGTGGGCCGGGCTGCTGCGTCGGATGTCCGGCGGGAACCCGTTGTTCGCCGGTGAGCTGCTGACCGCGCTCAGGGCGGCGAACCTCGACCGCTCGCCCGCGACGCCGGACTGGCCCTTGGGCGTGCCGGAGCAACTGCGGGGGATCGTCGCCGCGCGGCTCGACGCGCTGTCCCCGGCCGCCGCGCGGGTCGCGCGGGCGGGCGCGGTGGTCGGCGTGGACAGCTCCGCGGAGGAGATCGCTTTGCTGGTCGGCGAATCGCCCGAGGCGGTGCGGGCGGCCGTCGAGGACGCGCGTGGTCTGCTGCGGCAGGACGGTCGGATCGCGTTCAGCCACATCCTGGTGCGGGACGCGGTGTACGGCTGTGTGTCCACATCGGACCGGCTGCGTTGGCACCGAAAGCTCGCCGAGGCCGTCGAGTCCGGAACCGTCCCCGGCGAGTCGGTCACCCACCGGCTCAGATCGATCACCGACACCGAGAGTCGGTCCGCGGCGGTCCGGGCGTGCCGGGAAGCCGCCGAGAAAGCGTTGTCCCGCTTGGCTTACGACCGGGCGGCGGAGCTGTACGACGCGGCGGCCGGGGTACTGGCGCCCGACGACCCCGACCGCGTCGACCTGCTGCTCGACGCCGCGGAGATGTGGTA
>NZ_JBOHGC010000684.1:0-6490 GCF_050699995.1 Actinokineospora sp.
CGAGACGGTCACCCCCACCGGGCACCACCGGCCCGCCGCCCTGCCCGCCACCCGCGCCGCTATGCGCGACGCGGTGGTCGACGGGGAGCACATCGACATCATCGCCACAACCATGGGTGACCTGCCCGCGTGGGTGGACGAACCCGCGCGCGAAGGATTCGAGGCCGCCCTCGCCGAGCAGGCACGCACCACCAACCCGGCCGAACTACGGGTCAGCGCGCAGCGGATGCTCGCCGTGCTCGACCAGGACGGACCCGAACCCGCCGACACCCCACCACCACGGGCACGGAACTTCCTGGCCTGGCGACGACACCACGACGGCACGGTCCACGGCCGGTTCGAACTCACCCCCACCGACGGCGCCACCCTCGAAACACTGATCACCGCCCTGTCCACACCCCGTGAGCACGACCAGCGGGACCGGGGCGAACGCCACGGTGACGCCCTGGCCGAACTCTGCGACCTCGCCCAGGCCGCCCCCGACCTGCCCACCGAGGCCGGGGAGCGACCGCACCTGCACCTCACCGCGACCATCGAGATGCTCCGCGACTCGGTGGGCCGGGCCACCCTGGACACCGGGGCCACCCTGACACCCGCCGAACTGCGGGCCGCCGCGTGTGACAGCGCGGTCATCCCCTACGTCATGGGCGGGGCAACCCGACCACTGGACATCGGCCGGATGCGCTACACCATCCCCACCCACCTGCGCCGGGCCCTCATCCTGCGCGATCAAGGATGCGCGTTCCCCCGGTGTGACCGGCGGCCCCGCTCCTGCCACGGCCACCATTGCCGGCACTGGGCCCACGGCGGGCCCACCGCACTCGACAACCTCGTACTCCTCTGCGGCACCCACCACCGCCTGATCCACAACTCCGACTGGGCCGTCACCATCATCAACGGGCTACCCGAGTTCACCCCACCCGCCTACCTCGACCCACACCGAAAACCCATCCCCGCACCACCACGACACTCGGCGGCCTGAACACGGCGCCGAGCCACCGCCGACACCCCTGGCTCCACACCGCCATCACCACGGAGATCAACGACAGCCCCGACTCCACGACTGGCGCACCCACGAACTGTCCAAGTTCCACCATCCCCACCGTGGGCGGCGATCGGGTATGGCTGAACTTGGCGCATTCGCTCGACCGGGTCAGTGGTGGTGCCGGCCGCCATGGTGATCAAGGCGGCGATCGCGACGGCGATGACTGGTCACGAGCGCGGGCCGAGGCGGAACCAGGCCATCGAGGCGATCACCTTCGGCGCGCACGGAGCCCTGCTCAGGCTCACCCGACACACTCGCCACGGCAACGTGCTCGGCCAGTACGCCCCTCGAACCGATCTTCGCCACCGTGGACCCGAACAGCCCGTGGGAGCCGGACACGGGGGTACCCGTGATCCTGGCCTACCCCGACGACCCGTCGCGCTACCTGATGATGGAACGCGCCTATGTCGACGGCGCGGGCTACAAGGTCCTGATCTTCGATGCCACTACCCGGCCGCCACGGACATCCGGCGCGTCGATTCCCTTGCCACGACCCAAGTCCGGCCGATGCCCAAGACGCTGATCGCCGACCTGCACGACTTCAATCTGCCCACTGTATACAACGTGGAGGGCATGACGTGGGGTCCGACGCCGGCGACCGGCGAACGCACGCTGGTCCTGGTCAGCGATGACAACTTCCACCCACTGGAAGTCACCCAGGTGATCGCCCTGGCACTGGGAGGTTGCCACCCGGCTACTCCGACGAAGTTCGCCCCGTCGCATTCTGTGTTCCGTCAAGCGATTCATCGCTCTTTGCGATGCATTCCGTCGCGGAGGAGTTCGACGGTGTCGAGAACTCGTCGAGTGCGGGCGACCTGGTGCGTCCGGAACACGGCGGCGCCGTGGCGTGCGGCGATCGCGGTGGCTGCCAGGGTCGCGTCGACGCGTTCGTCGATGGCGGCGGCGACAGTCTCACCGATGAAGTCCTTGTTGGACAGCGCCATGAGCACAGGCCAGCCCGTGGCGACGAGTTCGGGGGTGCGGTGGATGAGTTCGAGGCCGTGCCAGGTGTTCTTGCCGAAGTCGTGGGTGGGATCGATGAGGATGCCGCCCCTGGGCACCCCCATGCTGATCAGTTGCTCGGCCCGGCGGGTGGTCTCCTGCAGGACGGCTCGCACAACATCGGTGTAGGCAACCCGATGTGGGCGGGTTCGGGGTGGCAGTCCGCCGGTGTGCGAGCAGACGTAGCCCGTGCCGAAGGTGGCCGCGACCTCGGCCAGCCGAGGGTCGACGCCCGCCCAGGAGTCGTTGAGCAAGTCCGCGCCCGCTTCGCACGCGAGCCGACCGACCTCATGGCGCCAGGTGTCGACGCTGATGACGATGTCGGGGAACTCCGCGCGGACCTTGGCCACGAACGGCACCACGCGCCGGATCTCCGCCGCGGTGTCGACCTCGGTGCCGGGGCCCGCTTTCACGCCGCCGATGTCGATGATGTCGGCGCCGTCAGCGACGGCCCTGCGCACGGCCCGGATGGCCCGGTCCTCGGCGAAGGTCGCACCCCGGTCGTAGAAGGAGTCGGGGGTTCGGTTGACGATCGCCATGATCAGGGCCCGGTCGCGGGCAATGGTGCGCCCTCGGAACTCCAGCGCGGTCAAGGGACATCCCGCGGCTCGGGCTCACCGAGGTCGTCCAGCCAGGGTGGAAACGACGCCAGCAACTCCGCGCGCTGCCGGACGAGCGCAATCTGCGCCCCGCCCCCGATGAATTTTGACCTTTTTGCCGACTGTTGCGCGGGATGCTTTCGATATCGCAGGGTGTTCTGCTCGACAAGCACACCCTCGGCGATGGCCGACACCGCCATCAGCAGCCCGGTGTCCTCCATGCTCCGCAGCCCCGACCAGCCGCCCGCCACGACCACCAGCTCGCGACGCCACATCACGCCTGCCGGATGCAACGGGACCCGGTATCGGCCGGGTTCGGTAACCCATTCACCCACCAACGCGCCCCGGGCAATCGGACCGGTCCGTAGCGACAAATGATGCTCGCGCAATTCGCCGGTGGGGAGCAGGTCACGGGCGTGCCCGGCGGCATAGCCCGCGGCAGGCCGTGCCCTCAGCGCGTCGGCCAGCACAGCGATGGCGCGCGGTTCCAGGAGATCGTCGGCGTCCAGGGTCTGCACCAGCGGAGCCGTCCCCCGGCCCAACGCGACGTTGCGGGTGACCGCCGTGCCCTCTCGGGTCCCGTTGGCCGCCAGCCGCAGCCGCGGGTCGCTCAACGCACCGCATTCGGCGAGCGCGGCGCGGACCTCCGTGTCATCGGCTCCATCAACCTGGAGCAACCAAGTCCACCGCGGGTAGGACTGTGACCGCAAAGATCGCCATGCGTCCGGCAGAAAGCGCGCGTACCCGGAATGCACCGCCGTGACGACATCGACCCCCATGACTGCTGTGTGTACCACGCCGAACACCCTAAGTGTGGTAGGTAGGTGCTGGACACCACGAGGGGACAGCATGGACGACACCAGGATCTCAGCGGAACTCGCACGCGCGGCCATGGCTGACTCGCGTGAACTGGACCGCGTCTGCGACGCGATGGCCCTCACGTTGATCGACCAAGGTGTCGAGCCACCCTTCGAGATCACCTCATCGGACTTCGCCGCGGACGCTTACCTGATCTGCTCCGACCGCTACTGGTTCCACCGGTTCCACGCCTTCCCGACCATCGGCACCGCCGCCGAGTGCGCGCGTTGGATCCACGAGCACGTCCGGGACGAGCATCGCCGCGCGGTCGAGCAGAAGTGGGCCCTGGGCTACGCGTTCGTCACCAGGGACAGCGTCGAGTCCCGCACCGAACTCGCCGAGGCCACCGAGGACATCGTCGGCGCGGACAACTCGGCGGGCTACCTCGCCTACTTCACCACCCTCTACCACGCGGGCAAGCTCCGCGCGAACTTCCGGTTCGACGAACTGCACCAGTTCCTCGACTCCTCGCTTCTCGCCATGGCGGCCGGAGCCCACCGCGAGGACCCGCTGTTCACCGCGCTGCGCTCGTTCGCCGCCTTCGGCAGCCGGGCGATCACCGTCGAACACGCCACCGCCCTACTCGAACGCGCGTGGAATGTCCCCGAACGAAGCCGCCACGTGACCGACATCTGCGTCAACGGCCTCGCCGTCGCGATGCCACCCTTCGATGGGCAAGGCGAACTCCTTCGGTCCTACGCGCAACAGGCGGTGCAGGCGCACCCCGGCGATCACATGTTCCACTACCGCCTCGCCTCCGGCCAGCACATGTGCGGCGACCATGAGAACGCGACCGTCAACATCAACCACGCCCTCGTGCTACTCCCCGCCACCGGCCGACGCGGCAGCCACGACCTGCTCCAAGGTCAGTACATGACCAAGCGAGAAGCGATCCAGGAAGGTCGGCTCCGCGCGCTCTGGGCCGCGCAACAGCAACAACGCTGGAACCAGCAGGAAACCGCCAACGCGACACTGCGCGACTCCCTGCGCTCATCCGCGGTCCGCGCGATGGAACTCGTCACCGTCTTCACCGCCGCCATCGCGTTCGCCGTCGGCTCCCTGCAGGTCACCCTCAACGGAAACCTGCCACTGCGTGACCGACTCTGGCTCCTCGCCGGCTTCGGCGGCGGCCTCGCACTCTTCGCCCTCCTGATCATCGGCGGCACCTGGTTCATCACCAGGACCCGCGGAAAGCGTTGATCGCACCGCCGAGCGTTCATTCATGCGGTCTGCGGGCGGTCGATCACGCCTTCCTACAGCGCGCCGTCGACTGCGGGTCCAGTCGCCCTACGCAGGCGCAGCCGATCGGGATGGACCAGGAGGTTGTCGAGCCGGCGAGCCGTGCCCGTCGGCGGTACCCCGAGCGTTTCGGACGCACCCGGCATCAGTCCTGATCACCTGCGTCATTACTCAACGGCACCTGAGGCTGTCCTCGATCCGGTTGAATGTGCACGACGATCTTGACCAGTCGGTGCGGCCAGAGTGTGACGGTGATGGGGTTCTCATGCAGGCGTTCTTACAGCAGTTGCCCACGTTGATCGGTGTGCTCGTCGGGGCGTTGGCGACCTTTACGGCGACCTCCGTGGCGGAGCGCTCCCGGTGGCGGCGGACGCAGTCGGTCCGGTGGGATGACAAGAGGCTCGCCGCGTATGCGGAGTACGCGCATGCGGTGAAGAAGGTCATTTCCATCTCCGTGCGGTTGGCGGCGCACCAGGGCATTCATCAGGACCTGGACAAGTTGGCGCCTGAGGAGGGGTTGGGCGCGCTGGCGCTTGCCGAGGAGGAGCGGACCATGAAGTGGGAGACGATCCTGCTTCTCGGGACGGACCACACCGTTGTCGCCGCGCGGGCGTGGCATGACAGTGTCTTTCGGCTTCAGCGGATCGCTTCCGGGGTGGATGTCGAGTCGAGTTGGGGTGACGCCGTGGGGGCCGTCAGTCGGGCCCGCCGGGGCTTCTACGAAGCCGCCAAAGCCGACATCGGGATCACGGTCGGGGACGCGCCGGAGAGCTACGAGTGGCAGTTGGCCAAGCTGGTGCCGGCGAAGCCCACCATCGCGGCCGAAGAGCGCGGGACGCTTCCCCGAGCGAGCGATTCCTGACGTCTGCGCAGGCCGTCTACGACCACCGGCGACACCTGCCGCATCCAGCCTGCCGTCCGGGCGGTGCGAGTCGCCCCCGAACAGCTCGGCACCGACCCCACCGCGGCCAGGAGCGCCCTGCTCGCCGCTCGTGAAGGTCTCCATGACGGGGCGAAGCGGGGTTGACGAGCCGGACAGCACTGTCCACTTCAGACGTATCGAGCGACGAACCGCTTCTGCCACGGGGTTTCGACGGCCCGGTGCGAGTAGTGCGCACGCACGTAGGCGACGGCTTTGTCCGCGGGAACGCCGTCGAGGATGACGAGACAGGACATCGCCGTGCCGGTCCGGCCGAAGCCCCCGCCACAGGCGATCTCGACGCGTTCGCGCTCGGCCCGGTCCAGCACCTCACGCAACGCCTTGGTGAAGGCCTCGGGGTCCGATGGCAGCCAGAAGTCCTTCCACCGCACCCATCGGCTTTCCCAGTCGACCTTGGCGGGTTCCTTGCCCTGCAGATAGATCCCGAACTCGGGCGTCTGGCCCGCGGGAAGTGGGGTGCGCAGTCCCCGGCCGCGCACGAGTAGGCCCGAGGGCAGGCGCAGGAGTCCAGGAGTGTCCGAAGCCCAAGTCTCGTTCGTCACTCGACGTCCTCTCGTGTGCCTGACGGGCCACCGGCATCTCGAAGAGCTTGCGGGACTTGACCTGCAAGAAGTAAATCACGCCTGCCGCGACCCTCGTCGCTCGCGGAACGTTCCGCGGGAGAGCTCCGCCATGCGCCGCCTGGGTGAAGAACTGCGTCGGCATCGGCCTGTCCGCCGGGTTCGTCGAGCCGCTGGAGTCCACCGGCATCTTCTTCATCCAGAACGGCATCGAGCAGCTCGTCAAGCACTTCCCGGGCGACGACTG
>NZ_JBOHGC010000685.1:0-18095 GCF_050699995.1 Actinokineospora sp.
GTCGTCGGCAGCCCCGTCGTCGGCAGCCCCGTCGTCGGCAGCCCCGTCGTCGGCAGCCCCGTCGTCGGCAGCCCCGTCCTGGGCATTCCGCCGGTGGGCAGGCCCTCGGTGGGCAGACCCGCCGTCGGCAGACCCGTGGTGGGCAGCACCGTGGACAGAGCATCGGTGACGCTCTTGCTGCTCGGCAGGCCGCCCGTGGCGGGCAGCGCCTCGGACAGGGCGTCCGTCGTGGGCAGTCCACCGTTGGTGGGCAGCGCGTCGGTCAGCTTGTCCGCGGCGGGCAGCGCCTCGGTGGACAGCGGGGACAGACCGTCGGTGCTGGTGAGCGCCGGGGGCACGGCACCGACCGTGGGCAGATCGGACTTCAGGCCACTCGTGGGCAGGGCAGGCGCGGCGCCGCGGGTGACACCGGCCAGATCGCGCGGCGAAACCGTGAAGTCGTGGTTCACGCCACCCAGGTTGTGCTGCCCGAACGGGGTGCCCAGAGCGTTGTTGTCGATCTTGATCGGCACGCTGACCGAGCCGTCCAGTGCGGACGGCGGAAGGTCGGGGTTGAAGCTCTCGTCGGCGGAGGCGATGCCGGTACCCAGCATCAGCATTCCACCTGTGACCAGCGCGGTCTGGAATCCGCGCTTCGCCCAGATATGCATCTGGTGTTCTCCTTCTCGGTTTCCCATTGCTGGGGCTAAATGCGGGTGACCGGACGCGAAACCGCGTCGGGGCAGCGGCCACCTGCGTTAAGGGGTGCGGGAACTAACCCGCGGGGGGTGAAGGCACGACCTGGGCATGCCGATCTACGCGCATGAACCCAGCGAAGCGGCTAGTGGCTTCGCGGTCGCGCGGGAATTCAGTCGGGAGTGACGCCGGGCTGCTGGCCGACGGTGACGGGAACGTGGACCTGGGCCGAGCGCGAAGCATCGGCGGTGTTCAGGTCAGTGCCCGACGGAACCGAGGAGAGCAAGCCGAAACTCGGCGCGTCCACGGAGTTGGCTCCGGAGTGTCCGGTGCCAACGGGGGCGGGGATGCTCAGCGGCGCCAGCGGACTGGTGCCGCGGGGCATGACCGGAGCCTCGTCGGAGGTCTCCGGCGAACCTCGCCTGTTCATGCCGTCGGCGAGAGCGCGTTCAAGTGCGCCCGCAACGGCGTTCTGGTCGATCGCACCAGGCCGCACCCCGACAAGAGTGGTGGCCTTGGCGACCGGCACACCGGCGACGGGCGCGGTGACGGCGGAACCGTCAGGCGCGTCGACGCCGGGATCGGTCACTCCGGGGATCTCGACATCGTCCACGTCGTCGATCGCGTCGACCGGGAGCGATGCCGCCTTCTCGAAGTGCTCGGTGATCTTGTGGCCGAACTCGTCGAAGGCTTCCTTCGCGTGTTCGCCGAAGTTCGGGTCAGACTCGCCGATGATCCGGCCGATGCTGCCGGTGAGGTCAGAGACCACCGGGAGTTCCATGGGCGCGGGGGCGGACTGAGTGCCTTCGGACGGGAACACGGGGAAGTCGAATGACGTGTCCGCGGTGGCGGAGGCCGATGAGATGGCCCAGGCCGCCGCGGTCGTGGCGACAGCGCCGCCGAGGACCATGAGCGAACGGGAGAGCACGCGCCGCATTGCTGCGGTCGTCTTCTCCGTCTTCACTCGGTCCACGTGCGGGTACCTGTCACTTTCCGATGTTGGCCGCACGGCGATCACCGCGCACCGCAGACATTGGCACCCCTGGGGCTCGTTATGCACGTGTGACACAGGAGGCCCACCTGATCGTGTGACGAACACAGAGTGTCTCCACAGATCACGATCAGTAGTGACGCAGGTCAGGTGCTTGCCCTTGGGGAACTGTCCACACCTGTGGGTTAACCGCGTTTGAGCACGCGGGTCGCCCCGGCCGCCGCCGTCGTGGCCAGGATCCAGCCGACGGCGATCAACGCGCCCGCGATCCACTGCGACGCCCCGACCATCCGCCACTTGTTGTCCTGGCCCAGGTCGACGATGGGAAGCAGCAGGTCGGTGGCCAGCAGCGGCGGGTTCCAGACCGGGTTGACGTCTGCGTCGAGCTTCTCCATCACATGGGTGCTGAACCAGAGCAGCCCCAGCAGCCAGAACAGCAGCAGCCACACCATCGCCAGCCAGGGCCGGTAGCCGTAGCCGACCGTCCACTCCTGGAGCCTGCCCCACATCCGCCCGGCGACGTTGAGCTCGGCGTAGCGCCTGCGCTGGCGTTCGAGCTGGACCAGCTGCGCCCGCTCCTCGTCGCCCCCGCCCGCGTAGACGGCGGCGAGCTGTTCATAAGGTCCCGGCGCGAAGTCCGGTTGGACCGCGCGAAGCCACGCGAGGCGGGTGCCGACCGAGACCTCCGGGTGCGAGGTGATGGCGGTGAAGCTGAAGTCCTCGAGATCCACGCCACCACGGGCGGCCCACAGTCCGGGTCCGTCTATGACCGACACGATGGACGCGCGCGTGAGCACCACTTGCCCGCGCGGGGGACGGCGCGGCGGGAAGGCGAGGACGAGTTCCTGCGCGGTCAGACCGTAGGCGGACAGCACCTTGTCGGTGGCCGGGTGTCTCGGGTGCGTGCGGCCGCCGAGCCGGGCGCCGCTGAAGGTCGCCATCTTCCCGACCTCGACCAGCCGCACCCGCACGCCGCCGATCGCCAGGAAGCCGAAGCTGCAGAGCAGGTCCTTGCCGATGGTGGCGACACGGGCGTCCAGCGACGGCTTCACCGTCCCGTTGGGGCGCAGGCGCGGCTTGATGAGCCGGGCGCCGGAACAGTCGAGGCTGGACCCGATGTGCGCGTTCTGCAGCCGCACCGATCCGCTGATCCGGACTTTGCGCAGGAACAAGGTGCCGCCGACCCGCAGCCGGTCCGCGAAGAGCACGTCGATCGCGGGCCCGCACAGGCGCGCGCGGGACAGGCTGGCGCTGCCGTGCACGTGCGCGTCGACGAGCCGGACCTGGCCGTAGGTGCGCAGGGCGGTTCGCTGGTCGCCGTCGGAGTCGATCTTGCCGTTGACCGCGCCGCGGCACTCGACGTCGCCGAACACCTCGACGCCGTCGCCGATCAGGGCGACGGGCACCCGCTCGACGGCGGTGCCAGAGGCGAACGCGGCGGCCAGCCGGGCGACGACATCGCGGCGGCCGATGGTCGCGCCCGATAAGAGGAGGTGTCCGCCGATGCGGGCGCCGCGCAGCCCGACCGCGCCCGCGGCGGTGAACCCGGCGTCGAGCTTGACGTCGCCGTCGACCCGCAGCCGGTCGGCGTCGAGGACGGTGTGGTCCTCGGCCGTGCCGTGCGGCAGGACGAGCACGTGGCTCTCGCCCGCGGCGCCGTCGTGCAGGTGCGCGCCGGAGAACACCGCGTCGCCGCCGATGCGGGCGCCGGAGAGCAGGACGGTGCCGGTGGCGTCGAAGCGGCCGCCGCCGGTGTCGCACATCAGGTTGCCCTCGACCGCCATGCCGGTGGCCTCGAGCACAGGTCCGTCCGGGTTCGCCATCCGCGCGCCGGTCAGGTGGACGCTGCCGCCGATGTTCGCACCGCGCAGCCGGACCTCGCCGAACGCGCGGGCGGCCACGCCCTGGATGGAGCCGGACACCCGCAGCCGGGCGCCGAGCAGGGCGGCGCCGCTCGGGTTGCGCAGGACCGCGCCCGCGAGGCGCAGGGTGCCTTCGATCGTCGCGTCGGTGAGGTCGAGCACACCGGTGCAGGTGAAGCCCGGTTCGAGGACAAGGTCGCTGCCGACGCGCAGGTTGCGTGCCTTGACCCCGGGCACCCGGCAGTTGGGCATCGTCAGGCCGACCAGCCGGGCCATCCGCAGGATCGGCGGCCGCTCGAACGCGCAGCGGCGCAGCGCGATGACGTGATCGATGGTCCGGCCCTCGATGTCGAAGGAGCCGGTCACGGTGGCGTTGTCCAGGCGAAGGGCGGGCATCGCCCCGGCTCCGAGCGGGTAGGCCCCCGTCAGCAGGGCCGCGAGCACCGGGCCGCGCACCTGCCTGCCCCCGAGGTCGAGCCGGGTGCCGGTGGTGAACGCCGACTGGACCTCGCGCTCGGTGTCGGTCAGCGACGAAAGCGCCACGTACTGGGTCCCGGCTTCGATCACAGCGCCATCACATCAGACAGAGTGGTCGCCGAGGAGCCATTCGCCGGATACGGTGATCGCGATGACCAGAACCCGCGCCGCCGCGCCACAGGACGTCACCACGCTGGTACCGAAGGGTCTCCGGGTCAGCGCCGCGCTGGCCTGGCGCTTCCTGATGATCATCGGTGCGCTCTACGTGATCATCTGGCTGCTGGGCTACTTCGCCCACGTGGTCATCCCGGTCGCGATCGCCCTGCTGCTCGCGGCGCTGATGGCGCCCGGCGTCGGCAAGCTCGTGCAGTGGCGGGTGCCCCGGGGGCTGGCCGCGGCCATCGCCATGGTCGGTGGGATCGCCGTCGTGGGCGGCGTGCTGACCTTCGTGATCATCCAGTTCAGCAACGGCCTGCCGCAGCTGCAGGCGCAGGTCGCCGACAGCCTCGACACGATCCGCGAGTGGCTGGCGAACGGCCCGCTGCACCTGCGCCAGGACCAGATCCAGACGTTCCTCGACAACGCGATCACCGCGATCAAGGACAACCAGTCGGCGATCACCTCCGGCGCGATCACCACAGCCGCCACGATCGGCGAGGTCCTCACCGGGCTGCTGCTGACCCTGTTCATCCTCATCTTCTTCCTCTACGACGGCGAAGGCATGTGGCGCTTCGTCACCCGTGCGGCCCCCGCTCGCGTGCGCGCGCGGGTCGATGTCGCCGGTAGGCGCGGGTTCTCGTCGCTGGTCAGCTACGTGCGCGCGACCGCGGCGGTGGCGATCTTCGACGCCGTGGGCATCGGCATCGGCCTGGCGATCATCGGTGTGCCGCTCGCCGTGCCGCTGGCCGCGCTGGTCTTCCTGACCGCGTTCATCCCGATCATCGGTGCGCTGATCGCCGGGACGGTGGCCGTCCTCGTCGCCTTGGTGGCGAACGGGTTCGTCGCGGCGCTGATCGTGCTGGCCGTCGTGGTGGCCATCATGCAGATCGAGAGCCACATCCTGCAGCCATGGCTGCTCGGCCGGGCGGTCAAGCTGCACCCGTTGGCCGTGGTCCTGGCGATCGCCGTCGGCTTGATCGCCGCGGGCATCGCGGGCGCGCTGCTGGCGGTGCCGCTGCTGGCGGTGCTCAACGCGGGCATCCGGTCCCTGATCAGCGAGCAGGACCCGGAGCCGGAGTCGGTCGACGTGTTCGACGACACCGGTTCGGTGCCGAACCTCAAGGACGACGAACCGGAGCCCAGCAAGCCATGACCGGCAGGGTGCGGCTGCCCGGCGACCGGTATCGCGGCCCCGTCACGAAGGACCCCGCTGCGCCGCTGTGGCTCTCGGCGGTGTTGTTGCGGATCATCACGCTGGTCTTCGCGGCCGGGGTGGTGGTGAATCACCAGGACGAGTACGCGAACGCCGGGCTGGGGTATGCCACCGTCGGCGGGATGGCGCTCTGGACGGCCATCACGTCGGTCTATTACCTGCGTGACACGAACAAGGCCGTCTGGTTCATCTTCCTGGACCTGCTGCTGTGTGTGGTCGCGATGGCGATGTCGCGGTTCGTGCTGACCCACGAGCAGCTGACCGTGCTTGCGGTGCCACTGGTGCCGACGATCTGGGTGACGGCCGTCGTGGCGGTCGGCGCGGTCCGCGCGGGCCTGTCCGGCGGGACCCTGTTCGGGCTGGTCGTGGCGATGGCGAACTACGCCGTGCGCGGCTATGTCGACACGGACCTGACCCGCGACATGGTGCTGCTGGTGGCAATCGGCGGAGTGCTCGGGCTGGCGGCGACCACGTCGCGGCAGTCGGCGGAGCGGCTGGCGAAGGCGCTGCGGGTCGAAGCGGCGACGGCCGAGCGCGAGCGGCTGGCCCGCACGATCCACGACAGCGTGCTGCAGGTGCTGGCCAGGGTCCGCAAGCGCGGGCGCGAGGTCGGCGGCGAGGCGGCGGAGCTGGCCGAGGAAGCGGGCAGGCAGGAGGTCGCGCTGCGGGCCCTGGTCTCGGCCGCGCCGCTGGAGTCCGCCGAGGACGGGACCGCGGATCTGCGTCCCCGCCTGCAGGTCTTGGCGACCGACCGGTTCCAGGTGTCGGTCCCGCCGACCGCGGTGACCATGCCCGCGTCGGCCGCGGGTGAACTCGCCTACCTGGTCCGGGAGGCACTGGAGAACGTCGACCGGCACGCAGGCCCGGGCGCGCGGGCCTGGGTGCTGCTGGAAGACCTCGGCGACGAGGTGGTCCTGAGCATCCGCGACGACGGCGTGGGCATCCCCGCGGGCCGCATCTCGGCCGCCGAGCACGAGGGGCGTTTGGGTATCGCCCGGTCGATTCGCGGTCGGGTCAGCGACCTCGGTGGCACCATCACCCTGGAGACCGCGCCCGACTCGGGCACGGAGTGGGAGATTCGAGTCCCGGCGAGAAGGGCCACACGGTGACGGAACAGCCGATCTCGATCATGGTGGTCGACGACCACCCCATCTGGCGGGACGGTGTGGCGCGCGACCTGGCCGAACGCGGGTTCGAGGTCCGCGCGACCGCCGGCGACGCCGCCTCGGCGGTGCGCATCGCGCGAACCGTGCGCCCGGACGTGGTGCTGATGGACCTCAACCTCGGCGAGGAATCCGGGGTGGAGGCCACCCGCAAGATCACCGGCGAGCTGACCGGCACCCGGGTGCTGGTCCTGTCGGCCAGCGGCGAGCACAACGACGTGCTGGAGGCGGTCAAGGCGGGCGCGTCGGGCTACCTGGTGAAGTCCGCTTCGGCGGAGGAACTGGTGGCGGCGGTCCGGCGGACGTGGGCCGGTGACGCGGTCTTCAACGCGGGGCTGGCGGGCCTGGTGCTCGGCGAGTACCGGCGGATGGCGTCGGGCCCGGAGGAGAGCGGCGCGCCGAAGCTGACCGACCGGGAGACCGAGGTGCTGCGGCTGGTCGCGAAAGGGCTGACCGCCCGGCAGATCGCCGACCGGCTGGTCTTGTCGCACCGGACGGTGGAGAACCACGTGCAGTCGACGCTGCGGAAGCTGCAGCTGCACAACCGGGTGGAACTGGCCCGGTACGCGATCGAGCACGGGCTTGACGGAGAGCCGGACTAGTCACACCAGCGGCAAGGGCCAGCGGTAGCCGCCGTCGGGAGAGTCCAGCCAGACGAACCGTGCGGACTTGGACGCGGTGACGCCGTATCGATCGAGCGCGGGATTTCCCAGGTCGCGGCGTAGCGCGGCGGTCGCCTCGACCGTGTCCCAGATCCTGCGTGAGCCGTACTGGACCACTGGCCGACGCCCGTCCGCTTCCAGCATTCCTACTTCCGCCCGCGAACCGTCGGATGTCAGCAGTGTCGCGGTGTCGCCGATGGCATAGAACGACTCCGCTCCGCTCAGCTGCAACTGCAGGAGGAACCGGAAGTCGTCGTCACCGATCAGGTCAGCGGGGTTGAGCGCGGTGCGACCATGGAAGACCAGCGAACCTCGGTGGCTCGGCGGTGACTGGTGAGGTCGAAGCGGATTGTCGACCGACGGCCGAGACCACATGAAGTGGCCTTCCAGCGGAGCGAAGCGTCCGGTCAGCTCGGACGACCCCTCGGATCGAGCCAGAACACACACAGCTCCGGTCGACAGCTCGCCGCGAAGGTTGGCGACAACCTTGCCATTCTCCGCGAGTTGGTCGATCCAGGCCGCCGGGATGTCGGCGACGGCGGCGGTCGCGATGATCCGGTCGTACGGACCGTGATCAGCCACGCCGAGTGCCCCATCACCAACCACGAGAGCAGGCCGGCAACCGAGGGAAGATAGGCGATGGCGCGCTAGATCCACCAAGGTCGGATCCAGTTCCACGCTGACCACGCTGTCAGATCCCACCCGGTGGCAAAGCAATGCCGCGTTGTACCCCGTGCCGGTACCGATCTCCAGGATCCGGTGACGATCGCGAACGTCGAGCATCTCCAACATCCTGGCCATCAGTCCGGGACCGGTCGATGAACTCGTCGGGATGAGGAACGGCAGTCCGTCGACGGTGGTCAGACCATCTGGATGCGGTTTGCTTTGGGTGGTCAAGGGCTTGTCGGAATAGGCCTCGGCAAGCCACTCGGCCTGATCGACGTCGTCGGCTGCGTACTCGGGACCATCGGTCCCAAGGCGAAAACGCGGCACAAACAAGTGTCGCGGCGTCGCTGAGAATGCCTCGATCCACCGCGCGTCGCTGAGATCGCCTGCTTGGGCGAGACGCGCGGCGAGCGAGCGAGCGAGCGCCACCCAGTCGTGATCTGTCATCCGAGCCGACCTCCGATAAGCACATCGGCGAACGCCGCCGCGATGGGCAGTTCGGTTTTGCGCTCCAGCCACAACCATTGACCTGCCGGATTGCACTCCAAGAACACCCACTCACCGGTCGGCTTCACGACGAAGTCGAAGGCGCCGTAGGAGAGCCCGAGAGTACCGAGATACTTGGACATGCCGCTGAGGACGAGTTCGGGAACTTCGGTCGGCGCATAGGTCAGCGCGTCGTAGTCGGATCGCCAGTCGACGCGAGCAGCATCGCTGGTGGCGTCGATGGCGACCGCGAACGCCGTCCCACCCACCATGGTCACGCGGACCTCGTAGTCCTTCGGCACCCATGCCTGGAAGAGATGCGTGGTCACGGCGACCGCGTCCGGATCGATCGTCATAGGGTCGACCACAGTCGTGAACGTGATTCGAACGTCGCCATCCTCCGAATGCGCGATCGGCGAGAGTGCCTTGCACACGATCGGCCCGATCAGCGCGGACGCGAACTCGATCACCGCGCGGTGATCATTGGTGATCAGGGTCGCAGGCGTGGCGAGCCCACACCGAGCCGCGACCGTCAGTTGTAGGGGCTTGTATTCGGCCGAAGCGACACACATCGGATTGTTCACCCACAACACGTCCATCGTGGCAAGCACACCACCCAACCCGAGGCGAGCCTCCTCGCTCGCGAAGACCCGGTCCGCGTCCGACAAGTCGCCGGGAAACGCGAACCTTGTCGGCCTGCGGTAATAGATCGATCGCACGGCTGCCAGGTCCACTCGCTGGTGGTCGGCCGCCAGGTCGCCGCGCCACGAGTCTCCGTCTACCTCGGTGCGAACCGTCATCGCGGTGGGAAAGTCGCCAAGATCCATCCGGACGACCGGAATGGATCGTTGGGAAAGTTCCGCCACCACGGCATCTGCGGTCGAGTCATCGGCCGAACTGAGCACCAGAACGGTTGTTTGGTCGGTCATGTGTCGGTGACCACGATCGTCACCGCGTCGGTCTCCATCTTCCCGTCGCTGGACCGCTGGGTCTGTTTGACCTCGTTGTCTCGCGTTCCCGTTGTCTCGTCACCAGCCCGGTTGACCGGCACGACCGCGAGCGTCGCCGCGAACGGACGGATACCTCGGTGAACGTGTGCCAGCGGCACGTACCCACCAGCAGCGGACTGCGGCAGCAGAGCGGCGGCGGGAAAGATCGGATCAGGCGTGCGCATCAGTTTCGTCCTTCGTCGGTTGCTTCAAGGTCCGTGATCGCCTGGGCGGTCGTGGCGGCGATCTTGGTCAGGAGGTCGCGGTCGAGGGTGAGCGCGAACTCGCTCTTGTGTCCGAAGTGGAGGGTGGCGTTGTCGTTGACCGCGCAGATCTCGTAGCGCACTTCGACGTCGTCGCGGATCTCCACCCAGGATTCCACCGACACGCCGGGCCGATCGTAAAGTCCCACGATTTCGCCACCTCCAGTTCTATCGTGCATGAGCCCGACTGTCACCGTAACAAGAATAGGGCGACAGTCGGGCTTGTGTAGGTCATCTGATCGGGTGAATGTGAGGATCGATCATGGGCATCGCTCGCCCTACATTCGAGCGCAGGCAGCTCGGCTTGGCGCTGCGCCGCCTGCGGGACAACGCGGGCAAGACCCAGCAGCAGGCGGCCGAAGCGGTAGGCAAGGTACGAACTCGGATCGTTCAGCTGGAAGACGGCACAGCGACGGCGAGCCAAGAGGATCTGGCGACGCTGCTGGACTTCTACGGCATCACTGGTGACGAGCGGCGGACGGTTCTGGAACTCGGGGCCCATGCCCGCACTCGGCAGAAGAAGCGCGTGCACGTCGACCATCTGCCGGACTCCTACCAGCGGTTCGCGGATCTGGAGGCGAGCGCTTCGGAGATCGACTGCTTCGAGACCGGCATCATCCCCGGTCTGCTCCAGTCCGAGTCCTATCTGCGGGCCATCCTCGCTGAAAGCGAGGGCGTGTGGTGGGAGCAGGAAGCGGTCGAAGGCCGGGACCGTTTGATGTTCCGCGAGCAACGCCAGCACCGAATCCTCGAATCCGGTGATCGGCGCATCCTGCGGTTTGTCGTCACCGAGGACACTCTGCGCGCGAATCTCGGTGAGCCGGACATCATGCGTGACCAACTTCGTCACCTGGTCGCACTTCTCCGCAGCCATCGTGATCTCACGATTCGGGTGCTGCGCAACGATGTCCCGGGCAATCCGTCACGCGGGCGAGGATTCTGGATCTTCGGCTTCGGCGATCGGGCAACTCCGGTCGGATTCACGGAGTCCCCACCGGGGCCGTCCACCTACTACGATGAAGACGCTGTCACCGCTGCGATGCGTCGGGCGTTCTACCGGATCTGGGAACTCGCGCTGAGCAGGCAGGAGTCACGGCGGTTGATGGAAAGCATCCTTAAGGAGTAAGTCAGCATGGCCTCCCCGACTCGGGACACCGGATGGTTCAAGAGCTCCCGCAGCTCCCCGAATGGTGAGGCCTGTGTCGAGGTGCGACTGATGGCCACCGGCGTCGGTGTGCGGGACTCCAAGAACGTCGAGGGGCCGGCGCTGGCACTGCCCCCGGCCTCCTGGGCGGGGTTCCTGGCAATCACGTCACGGTAGGGCGTTTCGCGCCTATCTTGGGTGGTGTGACCACCCCGATCAGTCCCCGCGAACTTCGAGTCTCCGACGCCGAGCGCTCCCACGTGGTCGACGTGCTGCAGAAGGCCATCGGGCACGGCCTGCTCAGCCTCGACGAGTTCACCGCCCGCACCGACGTCGCGCTGGCCGCGCGCACCCGGGCCGAGCTCAACACCGTCCTGGTCGATCTTCCCGGCCTGGTCCACCCGGAGTCCGGTGTCGCGCCGGTCAAGCCGGTGGAGTTCCGGGCGACGATGTCGGCGCTCAAGCGCGAGGGCGAGTGGGTCGTGCCGCGCGACATGGTCATCCGCAGCCAGATGGGGTCGACCGTCCTGGACTTCTCCGACGCGGTCATCTCGTTTCCGGAGATCCGCATCGAGGTCGACGTGGCGGCGGGTTCGGTGGAGCTGCTGATGCCGGAGCGCTCGTCGGTCGACGCCTCGGCGGTCACCGTGGAACTTGGCAGCAAGACCGACAAGGCCAGTGGCGCGCGCACGGGCGGGCCGCACTTCGTGGTGACCGGGTCCGTGCGCGCGGGATCGCTGACCATCCGGCGGCCGACGTACGTGCGGATCGGGTCGCTGACCATCCGCCGACCGTGGAGGATCAGCTGGGACGCGTAGGCTCTGCTGTGAAGCTCTGCTGACAAAGCAGTTCAGAAAGTCCCGATGGACTTCACAGCGGCACGGCAGCAGACTCCGCGCGGGGAGCACAACCCGCACCATCGGAGGAACCTTGAAGGCTCTGGTCAAAGTCGCCCCGGGCCCCGGTCTGGAGCTCGTCGACGTCCCGGACCCCAAGCCCGGGCCGGGCGACATCCTGCTGCGCGTGCTGCGCACCGGCATCTGCGGCACGGACCTGCACATCGACACCTGGGACGAGTGGGCGGCGAAGACGATCAAGGCGCCGCTGACGCTCGGACATGAGTTCGTCGGCGAGGTCGTCGAGATCGGCGCCGCGGTCACCAAGGTCAAGGTGGGCGACCTGGTCAGCGGCGAGGGACACCTCGTCTGCGGCACGTGCCGCAACTGCCGGGCGGGCCGCCGTCACCTGTGCGCCAACACCATCGGCCTCGGCGTGCACACCAACGGCGCGTTCGCCGAGTACGCGGTGCTGCCCGAGTCGAACGCGTGGGTGCACAACCACCAGATCGACCTCGACGTCGCCGCGATCTTCGACCCGTTCGGCAACGCCGTGCACACCGCGCTGTCGTTCCCCGTCCTCGGTGAGGATGTGCTGATCACCGGCGCCGGACCGATCGGGTTGATGGCCGCCGCGGTCGCCAAGCACGCGGGCGCCCGGCACGTGGTGATCACCGACATCAGCGAGGCCCGGCTGGAGCTGGCCCGCAAGATCGGTGTCAACGTCGCGCTCGACGTCAGCTCCACCCCGGTCTCCGCGGTCTACGGCGAGCTGAACATGACCGAGGGCTTCGACGTGGGCATGGAGATGTCCGGCCAGCCCTCGGCGCTGCGCGAGATGATCGGCAACATGACCCACGGCGGTCGGATCGCGATGCTCGGGCTGCCCGCCAAGGAGATCGCGATCGACTGGAGTGCGGTCGTGCTGAAGATGCTGACGATCAAGGGCATCTACGGCCGCGAGATGTTCGAGACCTGGTACGCGATGTCGGTCCTGCTGCAGGCCGGTCTCGACCTGAGCCCGGTGATCACCCACCGGTTCCACCACACCGAACACAAGGCCGCGTTCGACACCGCCCGCGGCGGCAAGTGCGGCAAGGTCATCATGGATTGGGAGAGCTGATGTTCGGCGCTATGCGCGAAGACCTGCGGGCGGGACTCGACGAGATCCGGGCGGCCGGGCTCTACAAGGCGGAGCGGGTGATCACCACCCCGCAGCAGGCGTCGGTGCGGGTCGACTCCTCCGAGCCGGTGCTGAACTTCTGCGCCAACAACTACCTCGGCCTCGCCGACCACCCCACGCTGGTCAAGTCCGCGCAGGACGCGCTGGACGAGTGGGGCTTCGGGATGGCGTCGGTGCGGTTCATCTGCGGGACGCAGGCGCCGCACAAGGCGTTGGAGGCGCGGCTGTCGCAGTTCCTCGGCACCGAGGACACCATCCTCTACAGCTCCTGCTTCGACGCCAACGGCGGTCTGTTCGAGACCCTGCTGAATGACCAGGACGTGGTCATCTCCGACGAGCTGAACCACGCGTCGATCATCGACGGCATCCGCCTGTGCAAGGCCGGACGCGCGCGGTACCGCAACCGCGACATGGCCGACCTGGAAGCCAAGCTCAAGGAAGCCGCAGGCGCGCGCTACCGGCTCATCGCCACCGACGGTGTGTTCTCCATGGACGGCTACCTCGCGCCGCTCGACGAGATCGTCGCCCTCGCGGAGAAGTACGACGCGCTGGTCATGGTCGACGACTCACACGCCGTCGGCTTCATGGGCGAGACCGGACGCGGCACACCGGAGCACTTCGGCGTCGGCGACCGCATCGACATCTACACCGGCACGCTCGGCAAAGCCCTCGGCGGCGCCAGCGGCGGTTACGTCTCCGGGCACGCCGAGATCATCGAGATGCTGCGGCAGCGGTCGCGCCCGTACCTGTTCTCCAACTCGCTGGCCCCGTCGATCACCGCCGCCGCGCTGGCCACGCTCGATCTGCTCGACTCCTCCGCCGACCTCCTGGTCCGCCTTCGCGAGAACAGCGCCCTGTTCCGCGCGCGCATGACCGAGGCGGGCTTCGACCTGCTGCCCGGTGAGCACCCGATCATCCCGGTGATGATCGGCGACGCCGCGAAGGCGGGCCGGATGGCGGATCTGCTGCTTGACCAGGGCGTCTACGTGATCGGGTTCTCCTACCCGGTCGTGCCGCACGGCAAGGCCCGCATCCGCACCCAGATGTCGGCGGCGCACTCGACCGACGACGTCAACCGCGCGGTCGACGCGTTCATCGCCGCACGGGAGAAGATGGACGAGTAGTCCCACCAAGGAGCGCCCCCATGGCCAACATCAACCCGTTGTTCTAAAATCGCACACATGCTGGCACTGGACAGCGCGGCGATGGGCAGCCGGATCTCGGATGCGCGTAACCGCCAGGGGATGACTCAAGCCGAACTGGCTACGGAGATCGACATCGATCGTTCCGCTCTCGCCAAGATCGAGAGCGGAACGCGTCGAGTCTCCGCGCTTGAACTCGCCCGGATCGCAAGCACGCTGGGCGAACGCATCGAGTGGTTCGTCACGGATGCGCCTGCCGCGATTGTCTCGCACCGCAACGCGCAGGCCCCCGGCACTCCAGACGCGGCAATCGATCGGATGATCGAACAGATCGCTCGGAATGTTGAGTTTGTGATCGAACAGGATCAATCCCTGCAGCTTGAAAACCAGGAGGGCCGCGACCGGCCGCGTTCGAACGAGTCAATAGAAGAACAGGCGCACAGCGTTCGAGGCCGGCTAGGACTAGAGGCGAGCGAGCCGTTCTCCGACATGTCTCGACGAGTGAACAGTCTCGGCCTGTTGACCTTCGTCTTCGACCTCGGACAGGAGGCAGCGGATGCCGCATCGCTCCTGCTGTCGAACGGCGGAGTCGCTCTCGTCAACGGTCATCTGCAAGTCGGCCGACGTCGGCTCGCCCTTGCACACGAAGTCGGCCACTACGTGTTCGCGGACGAGTATTCCGTCGACTGGCGGATCGATGATCGAGACGACGACGCCTGGGAAGGACGACTCGACAGATTCGCGCGCGCTTTGCTTCTGCCCTCAAGGGCGGTTGTGGACCGATGGAATGAACTGACGTCCCACGATGGAAACGTACGTGCCGCCGCCGTGAAGATAGCGAGCGAGTTTCAGGTCGACATGTCAACCCTATCTCGCCGGTTGAGCGAGCTGGGTGTGGTCAACAGCGATAGAGCAGGTTTCATTCGCTCGGTCCGCACGACACGAGCAGACATTGTCGATTTCAATCTCGTGCCACGCGACGAACTGCGCCCAATCTGTCTGCCAAAGCGCTACGAGGCCGCAGTCCTTCGCCTTTTCCGAAGTGAAACAGTGTCGCCCGCACGCGCCATGGAACTCCTCTTCGACAGTTGGGAAGTAGACGATCTTCCAGAGTTGCCCAAGCTTCCACAGAACGCGATCTGGAACTTCGTCTGATACCCATGACCAAGCCGTACGTATTCGATACTGGTCCACTGATTCATCTCGCACGAGCACAATGGCTCGGACCGCTCAAAGCTGTGATTGGTGACAGCTCCGCGCTGATACCAGATGTTGTGGTAAACGAGCTGGAAGAGGCGGCGCGCCGAGACCATCGCATTCAGGCCGTGCTGGATGCCGAATGGATCGAGCACAGAGAACTGCGTACACCAGAAGAAATCGAAGCGTTCACCAAATTTGCGGGGTTACTCGTGCGCGGCCACCGAAATGCGGGCGAGGCAGGCGCGTTGGCACTTGCCAGCACCGTTGGTGGTGTCGTAGTGGTTGACGACGGCGCTGGTCGAAAAGCGGCAGACCGAAATCGGATCGAATACTGCCCCACGTTGCGACTGCTGTGCATGGCCATTCGATCGGGTTTGCTGACCATACCTCTGGTTTCCGCTCTCGCCGATGACCTTCTGATCAGCAATTATCGGCTGCCGTTCGCACCGGGCGGCTTCGCGAAATGGGCGCTGGAAGACGAGTTGGTGACGTGATCGATCCCCGGCGGCTGCGGGTGCTGCGCGCACTGGCCGACCACGGCACCGTGACCGCCGCGGGCCAGGCGCTGCACCTGACGCCGTCGGCGGTCTCGCAGCAGCTCGCCGCGCTGGAGTCCGAGGTCGGGCAGGACCTGCTGCACCGCAAGGGGCGGCGGGTCTGGCTGACCGCCGCCGGTGAGCTGCTCGTCGAACACGCCACCGCGGTGATCGCCGAGCTGGACCGCGCCGAGGCACGCCTGGCCGCCTACGCCGCCGGGGAGACCGGGCGGGTTCGGGTCGCCGCGTTCGCCTCGGCGATCACCCAGGTCGTGGCCCCGGCGATCGTCGCGCTGCGGGCCTCGGCGCCGGGGGTGAGCGTGGTCGTGCACGACGCCGAGCGCAGCCTGCCGATGCTGCTCGACGGCGAGATCGACATCGCGGTCACCGTGGAGTACTGGGCCAGCGCGAACGAGGACGACCAGCGCATCGTCCGTACCCCGCTCTACGCCGAGCCGTTCGACGCTGTGCTGCCGCCCGGCCACCGGCTGACCGACCGGGCCGAGGTCAACCTGTCCGACCTCGCCGCCGACGACTGGGTCGCGCCGCTGCCGGGCAATCCGTGCCGTGACGTGCTGGTCGTGGCGTGCGAGGGGGTCGGCTTCACCCCGCGGATCACCCACACCTCGGACGACTTCCACGCGGAGGCCGCGCTGGTCGCGGCGGGCGGCGGGGTCGCCCTGATCCCGCGGACGGCCTTGGCCGGGGTCGAGCCCGCCCGCGTCCGGCCGATCGCGGTCGACCCGCCGACGCGCCGGGTGTTCGCCGCGGTGCGCCGGGGGCGCGAAGACCACCCACTGATCCTGGCCGTGCAGTCGGCGTTGGGAGAAGCAGTTACTCAGTCGTGTTAATATTTACTCATGCAGGTAACAGTCACTGAGGTCGCCCGCCGCAAGCAGATCATCGAAGCCGCGATCGACGTCATCGCCGAGCTCGGCTATGCGAAGACGTCCTTCGCGCGAATCGTGGAGCGCGCCGGTCTGAGCAGCACGCGGCTGATCTCATACCACTTCGCCGACAAGAACGATCTGATGATGGCCGTCCTGATCAGCTCCGTGGGCACCTTGGACGAGCTCCTCGAAACCCGGCTCGAAGGCCAGACCGGGCGCGCGGAGATGCTGCGGGCCTACATCGACGTCCGCGTCGAACTGCTGCGCACCCACGCCAAGCACCTGCGCGCGATCACCGAGGTCGCCGATAACCACCGCGCCGACGACGGCTCGGCGATGTTCGCGCCACTGCTGACCGACTTCCGCGTCGGCCGGATGGAACGGCAGCTGCGACAAGGTCAGCGCGAAGGCGTGTTCGCCGAGTTCGACCCGGCGGTCGTGGCCAACACAATCTCGTCGGCCATCGAGGGCGCGGCCCGCTCCGGGCTGCCCCTCGATGGTTACGGCCGCGAGCTGGCCGACCTGTTCGACCGCGCCACCCGCGCCGCTCAGTAGCGCGGCGGGAACTGCTGCTGGGGGTAGGCCTGCGGCGGGTACTGCTGCTGTCCCATCGGATAACCCTGCTGGGGCTGGGCGTACCCGCCCGACGGCTGGCCCTGGTACGGCTGGGCGAACTGCGGCTGCGCCGGCATCTTCGGCTGCTGCGCGGACAGCATCGGCGGCGCGGGCGTCCCGTACTTCTGCCACACGTGCTGCGGAAAGAGGCTGACCAGGTACCTCAGCTGCTCCAGCTTCTGCATGATCTCCTGAGTGGTGTTGCGGGTGAAGCCGTTCTCCTCGTGGTAGACGAGGTCCGCGCCGACGATCGTCCAGCCTTCGAGCTTCGCGTCGATGATGAAGTCGACCACCTGAGGAGTCAGCAGTTCCGCGACGAGTTGCGGGTTCTGGCCTTGGACCAGGTACCCCCGGTTGAGATCCCGGTAGGCGATGGGAATCTGCCCCTGATCGGGGTTCATGAAGAGAGCGCGCCTGGCGACCTCCACATAGGACATGGTGGCCGGGAGCCGAACCGCCCACACGGTCTCGACCTTGTTCTCGTCCGAGTAGATGATCGAGCCCCGGACGGTGACCCGGACCCTGCGCTGGTAGTCGAAGGCGGTGAAAGCCAGGCCGTTCAACGTTCCGCGGATCACCCCGAAGGCCACCCGGCGATCACCCTGCAAGGTGAACGGCGAGATCCGGCCCCACTGGTTCAGCAGTTCCGGCGCGTAAGGCGCGAACTGCCAGCCCTGGCTCGCGGCGAGCTGACCACGCTCGCCGTTCTTGAAGTTCTGGCGCTGTTTGAGGAACGTCCGCGGCAGCAACAGCGTGATGATGTTCATCGAGCCGAGAACGACGACGATCACGACGATAAACAACCAAACCATGACAACTGAGGTTTCGCACTTTTCGCGGTGACACGGTTGGTTGATCTTTGTGTGACACGGGGCGATGGTGGCGATCATTGCCGGAGATGGGGGAAGCATCGGCGTTCTTCACAACCGCCCGTTGTCCGGGA
>NZ_JBOHGC010000686.1:0-6669 GCF_050699995.1 Actinokineospora sp.
GTTCGCCGACGCCCTGCGGCTCACCGGCGCGATCGCGACCGTCACCGAGCGGGAGCCGGACGCGGCGGACCGGCTGCTGGCCCTCGCCACCGCCGGGCTCGTGTCCGCCAAGGCCACCACTTCATAGGGGCTTCACGGCGATGGCGGCGGCGATGAGGCCGCCGTCCGCCGTCCAGCGGCCGTCGAGCGCGGCGAACGGGGTGTCGCGGGCGAGCAGCCGGGCGCGGAACGTCCCGCCGGGGTCGAAGGTCAGGGTCGCGTCCTCGAAGCCGAGCCACCGGTGCGTGACCGGGAACCACGTCTTGTAGACGGCCTCCTTGGCGCAGAACAGCAGCCGGTCCCAGTGGACGCCCGGGGACGCGCGGCGCAGTTCGTCCAGGTGCGGCAGCTCCTCCTCGCGGGCGATCGCGTCAAGGACGCCGCCCGGCAGCGGCGCGTGCGGCTCGGCGTCGATGCCGACCGACGCCAGTTCGCGGGACCGGGCGACGGCGGCGGCGCGGTAGCCGTCGCAGTGGGTCATGCTGCCGACGACGCCGTCCGGCCAGCCCGGGGCGCCGCGCTCGCCGGGAAGGATGGGCGCGGGCGGCAGCCCCAGCCGGGCGAGTGCCTGCCGGGCGCAGTGCCGAGCGGTGGTGAACTCACGCCGCCGCTTCTCCACGGACTTGGCGATGACCTGTTCCTCCTCCGGGAACAGGGCCGCGTCCGGCGGGTCCTCGTAGGCCTCGACCGCGATCACGGCGGCGGGCAGAATGCGCTCGATCATCACGCCCGACCCTATCCGGCGGGGACGTGCGTCGGCACGGAATCACGGGAACCGCACCGAGTGGGACGGCACGGGCGGCTCCCCGATCCCGCTTGCCTCAGCGCTGGTTGCGGGCGACCACGTAGTTCATCGGCAGGTCCAGCTGGTCGCCGCTGGGCAGGGTGTCCGTGCCGTGCAGGGTGATCGAGCCGGAATCGACGATGTCGATGCCCGCGCCGTCGAGGAGGGCCTCGAACTTGCCGTCCTGCCACGACGCGGGGGTCAGGCCGTAGCGGAAGACCCGCTGCAGCTTCGGGACGGCGTCGGCGGACTGGCCGAGGGCCGACTGGATGGTCTGCGCCGCCGACGGCGCGAGTTCGGCGGCGAACAGGTGGCCGGAGCCGCCGAGCAGGGTGGACAGCGAGGCGACCGCGTCGACGCGGATCTCGTCGGGCATCTGGTGGAGCACGCCTCGCATGTAGACGTTCACGTCGCCGAGTTCCTCGTGCAGCTCCGCCGCGCGGGTGGTGTCGCCGAGGTCGAACTCGCGGAACTCGGCCGGGCTGTCGGCCTGCAGCGACCGCGCGTGCTCGATCGCCGCGGGCGCGAAGTCCATGCCGAGCACCCGGGGGAAGGTGGCCGCCAGCGCGGCCGTCTGCGTCCCGTTGCCGCAGCCGATGTCGAGGACGGGAAGTCCCTCGGCGAAGTGGTGTTGGAAGAGCGACAGCTGTGCCGTCGCGGTGATGGCGCCGTCGCTGTCCCAGACCGGCAGACCCTTCTCCCGCGGAAGATCGTGCCAGAAACTTTCCCAATTGGTCCGGATCGACCGTTCCATGTGTCCTCCGCCCGCTAACCCAGTAGAGGTGTTTGGTTTACGGCTCAACTGGTGGCGGTGACAAGGGGTAGATCCACATTTGGGCTTTTCAGGTGAACCTCCGTAACGCGACCACCCGATCTTGCGAACAACGGGTGACAGTTGTTCACCCTGTGCCCGCGACCGGGATGACACCGCCCGAGACCGCGGACCCGTTGTGTCCACAGAGGAACAGGATCGTCTCGGCGATCTTCTCCGGGCGGACCCAGCCGGAGCGGTCCGCGTCGGGCTGGTCCGCGCGGTTCGCCGGGGTGTCGATCACCCCGGGCATGATCGCGTTGACCCGGACACCGTCGCCGCCGTATTCCGCCGCCAGCGCTCCGACCAGCGCCGACACCGCCGCCTTCGCGGTGATGTAGCCCGACGCACCGGGAAACGGGTTCAGCGCGGCGCGGGCGGAGACGCACACGACCGAGCCGCCGCCCGCGGCGATCAGGTGGGGCAGGGCGGCCTGGGTGACCAGGTAGGTGGGCCGCAGGTTGATCCGCAGCATCCGCTCGAAGTCGTCGATCGGGGTCTCGTGCAGCCGCCCGCCCATCGCGAACCCGCCGACCAGGTTCACCACCGCGGCCAGCGGCGCGTGCTCGTCGGCCGCCGCGCGTTCGGCGCACGCGGCCACGTCGGCTTGGTCGAACAGATCGGCGCGGACGAGTTCGAGCCGGTCATGGGGGCCGAGCCTGCCCAGTTCGGCCTCCACCACCCACGGCACCACGACCCGCCACCCGGCGCCGAGGAACGCGTTCGTCACAGCCGAACCCAGCCCACCGGTGCCGCCGGTGATCAACGCCGTCGAAGTCATGGGCCCAGTCTCCCCGGTGTCAGCGGGTCTCGCGCAGTTCCGGGGGCAGCGCCGGATCGGACTTGGGGTGCACACGGACCAGGACGCCGTGCAGGATCATCCGCTGCCGGTTGGAGAACTTGGGGTGGCAGGTGGTCAGCGTGATCAGCTTCTGCCGCTGCTCGGGCGGCGTCTTGGCGGCGAGGTTGCCGGGCACGGGGGCGACCACCGCGGAGTCGCGCGGGGTCACGATCCGGCGGCCGATGGTGGCGGCGTACTCGCCGGTCAGCGGCTCGACCTTGGCCGATCCGGGGGTGCCCGCGCAGAACGGGTCGGTGCCGACCTGGGCCCAGTTCTCGGCGTCCTCGACCGTGGGCAGCATCCGGTAGATGTACCAGCTGCCGCGGGTCTCGACGATCATCGCGTCGCAGGACTGGAGCAGGTCGAGGTCGTTGAAGGGCGCACCCTTGCCGACCCGGTGGCCCGCCACACCGAAGTTGCCGGGCGCGCCCGGGGCGGCGGACTGCTTGTAGTGGCCGGGGCCGACCTCGAGGTTGGTCTCGGAGGTCCCCTCGACGATGGTGAACTTGTAGTCGGACCCGAGAGCCGGGATGTAGAGCCTCGCGATGCCCTCACCGTCGGCGAACGAGAAGTGCTCGGTGCGCTCGGACTCGGCGGGGGTCTGCCAGTCCTCTTCGAGGGCGGTGGTGACGTCGTCCTGCTTGCCCGCGGAGATCAGGTCGGTGATCCACACCTCGTAGACGACGAAGAGCAGCACGACCATGCCCGCGGTGATGAGCAACTCGCCGATGGAGCGCACGGCCAGCAGGCCCGGGGCGATCTTGGGGCGGGGCTCGGGCTCGTCTTCGTCGTAGTAGTCGTCCTCGTAGTCGTCGAACTCGTCGTCGTACTCGTCTCCGTATTCGTCGTTCAGGGAGGGGATGTACTCGGTGGGGGCGTCCGGGTTGACCCGCGGCGGCGGGGGCGGTCCCAGATGGCGGCCTTGGACTCGGGCTGGGTGTCGGGCCTGGGCAGCGGCGGGGTGAGCAGGGTCACCGGGGAACGGACGGAGTGGGGGGCGGGCATGCTCACCTGGGAACGGACCAGCCGGGCGCCCCGGTTCACCTGGGATCGCCGCACCGTCAGGGCGGCCCAACGCGCTCGCGGGCCGGACGTATTCCGTCGGCGGCGCGACGGGGTGGACGGGCTCACCAGCGTGCCAGGCGTGCGGGGGTGCCACCTGAGAGTCGCGTGCCGCCGCCGGAGCGTTGGGAACGGGCGTGTCCCCCGATGGCCAGCGGGATGCCTCAGCGGGACCGCGATCATCCGCGGGAGCGTGCCACGCGGTGGGCTGCGGCCGCGGACCGGACGAGCCGGTGGATCGGGGCCGGGCCTGGGCTTCGGGGGCCTGCCAGGGCGTGGCTTCAGCGAGCGCACTCTCGGCGGGATCGGCCGCGGGCCAGGCCGGAGTGCCCCAGGGGGCGTCGACCCGTTGTCGCTGGTCAGGCTCAAGCGACCGCCGACCGCCCGCAGCCGGGGCAGCCGACTCCACCGGCGACCACTGATCGGCCTCACCCGCAGCCGGCGCGGAGCGGGACGGGCGCTCGGGTGGTCGGACCGGTGTGTCGGCCGCGTGGGTGCGGGCAGGCGGGCGTACCGGCGGGATGACCACTGTGTGGTCGTCCGCCGGTCGCGGCCGAGGCTGTTGCCCTCGGTCTCCGTGCACCTGATCTACCTCGCATCCACGCCGCTGTCCCCCACGAGGTTAGGACACCGCCGGACGGAGGGTGGCAGGTATCAGCACAGCAGGTATCAGGACAGGAAGCCGCGCAGCAGTGACGCGGTGCCCTCGAGGTGTTCGGCCATCGCCGCCCGTGCGCCGGGCGGATCACCCCGCAGGATCGCGTCCACGATGGCTCGGTGTTGCAGTTCCGAGTGCTCGATGTTGGGGGTGATCAGCGGGATCGTGTCGAGCAGGGCGTTCAGCCGGGTACGCGCGTCGGCGACCGCCGAGGTGAGCGACGGCGACGCGGTGGCCTCGGCGACGGCCAGGTGCAGTCGGGAGTCCTTGCGCCGGTACTCCCCCGGCCCGGCCGCCGCGCAGTCGTCGAGGCGGGCGCACAGCTGCCTGCGGTCCTCGCCGCTCAGTGCCCGGCCCGCGGCCGCCTCGGCGGCGCCGGTCTCCAGGGCCCAGCGCAGCGTGAGGGCGTCCTCGAGTTCGGCGGCGACCCCGGTGGGCGGGTCGGCCGGGGCCCGGGCGGGCAGCACGGCGCTGACGAACGTGCCGCCGTAGCGGCCGCGTCTGCTCTCGACGTAGCCGGATTCCTGCAGCACCCGCAGCGCCTCGCGCAGGGTCACGCGGCTCACGCGGAGCCGGGCGGACAGCTCACGCTCGGGTGGCAGCCGCCCGCCGGGGCCGATCACGCCCAGGCGGATGGCCTGCAGCATCCGCTCCATCGTCTCCTCGAACGCGTTGCCCGTGCGGACCGGCCGCAGCAGCGCGTCGGAGAGGCGGTCCTCAGAGGGGAGTGACATAGGCACCGGAGATCCCGCCGTCGACCAAAAACGACGACGCGGTCATGAACGACGAGTCGTCGCTGGCCAGGAACGCCACGGCGGCGGCGATCTCGTCGGGTTCGGCGAACCGGCCCATCGGGATGTGCACGAGCCGCCGCGCCGCGCGCTCCGGGTCCTTGGCGAACAGCTCCCGCAGCAGCGGCGTGTTCACCGGCCCCGGGCACAGCGCGTTGACCCGGATGCCCTCGCGGGCGAACTGCACGCCCAGCTCACGGCTCATGGCCAGCACGCCGCCCTTGGACGCGGTGTAGGAGATCTGCGAGGTGGCCGCACCCATGACCGCGACGAACGACGCCGTGTTGATGATCGACCCCTTGCCCTGGCGCCGCATGTGCGGGATCGCGTATTTGCAGCACAGGTACACCGAGGTCAGGTTGACGTCCTGGACCCGCTGCCAGGCGTCGAGGCCGGTGGTGAGGATCGAGTCGTCGTCGGGTGGGGAGATGCCCGCGTTGTTGAACGCGATGTCGAGCGAGCCGTAGGTGCTGACGGCGGCGGCGAACATCGCCTCGACGTCGGACTCGCTGGTGACGTCGGTCCGGACGAACAGCCCGTCGACCTCCTCCGCGGCAGCCTTGCCGGTGTCCGGGTCGACGTCGGCGACCAGCACGTGGGCCCCCTCGGCGGCCAGCCTGCGCACCGACGCCAGGCCGATCCCGCTCGCCCCACCGGTGACGACCGCGACCCGGCCCTCAAGACGCTTGCTCATGGAGTCCCTCTCAGTCTTCCGTGCTCAGGAAAACGTTCTTGGTGTCGGTGAACGAGGCCAGCGCGTCGGGCCCGAGTTCGCGGCCGAAGCCGGACTGCTTGAAACCGCCGAACGGCGTCCAGTAGCGCACCGAGGAGTGCGAGTTGACCGACAGGTTGCCCGCGTCGACCCCGCGCGACACCCGCAGCGCTCGGCCGACGTCGCGGGTCCAGATCGACCCGGACAGGCCGTATTCGGTGTCGTTGGCCAGCCGCACGGCGTCGGCCTCGTCGTCGAACGGCAGGACGGCGACGACCGGCCCGAACACCTCGTCGGTCACCGCACGGTGGTCCGGGTCGATCGGCGCCAGGACCGTCGGCGGGTACCAGAACCCCGGCCCTTCCGGCGCGCTGCCCCGGAACGCCACCTCCGCATCGTCTACATAGGACTCCACGCGGTCGCGGTGGGCCGCCGAGATGAGTGGCCCCATCTCCGTCGACTCCGCCCCGGGATCACCGACGACGACTCCCTGGACGGCCTTCTCGAACAGGCCGAGGAACTTGTCGTACACCTTGCGCTGCACCAGGATCCGCGAGCGCGCGCAGCAATCCTGCCCCGCGTTGTCGAACACCGCGTAGGGCGCCGTCGCCGCGGCCTTCTCCAGGTCGGCGTCGGCGAAGACGATGTTCGCGTTGTTGCCGCCGAGTTCCAGGGTCACCCGCTTCACCTGGTCCGCGCAGCCCGCCATGATCTGCTTGCCGACCTCGGTAGACCCGGTGAAGACCACCTTGCGCACCAACGGATGCGTCACGAACCGCTGCCCCACCACCGAACCCTTCCCAGGCAGCACCTGGAACACGTCCTGCGGGATACCGGCCTGGTGCGCCAACTCCGCCAACCGCAACGCCGTCAGCGGCGTCAGCTCGGCGGGCTTGAGCACGACCGTGTTGCCCGCCGCCAACGCGGGCGCGAAACCCCACGACGCGATCGGCATCGGGAAGTTCCACGGC